>DASTSH010000121.1:0-30316 GCA_035760785.1 Gemmatimonadaceae bacterium
GGGGAGCGCGCACGCGGCGGCGATCGCCGCGGCCACCCACGGCCCCGGCGTGCGCAGGACGCGGCGATGCTCGCGGCTCGTCGCCAGGAAGAGCGCGACGCCCGCCGGGAGGAACACCGCGTGGTACTTGGAGAGCGCCGCGAGCCCCGCCGCGAGCCCCGCGCCCATCCACCACGCCGTCGGCGCGCGCGACGGCGTGAGGAGCGCGCGCGACACGCACCACACGGCGGCGAGCATGAAGCAGTCGAGCGGCCCGTCGGGGAGCACCCACCCGCCGGTGCTCACGGCGAACACCGGCGCCAGATTCAGCAGCGCCGCCGCCCAGGCGCCGGCGGCGCGCCCGAACAGGCGCGCGCCGATGCGGTAGGTGAGCCACGTGGTCCCGGCGAAGAGCAGGATGAACGGCAGCCGGAGCACCACAGCTCGCTCCGTGCCCGCCACGCGCGCGAGGAGCGCGGGGATCCAGAACGAGAGCGGCGGGTGGTCGAAGTAGGAGAGGCTCGGCGCGCGCGCGACGACCGTCGCATACGACTCGTCGACGCCCATGCCGAGCGTCGCCGCGAGCACGAGGCGCAGCACCGTCCCCGCCGCGAGCACGAGGGCGACGAGCGCGGGGGGATCGCGCCCGAGAGCCGCCGCACGGTGCCGCATCCCTCACGCTGGGCGCGCGCCGGAGCGCGCGCCGCTCACGCTCCAGCCGCCTCCTGCCTCACGAACTGCGCCTCGACCTCCACGCGCACCCTGTTCGCGACGAGCACGCCGCCGGTCTCGATCGCCTGGTTCCACTTGAGCCCCCATTCGCGGCGATCGATCTCGGTGCTGCCGCTGAACCCCGCCCGCTCCTTCCCCCACGGGTCCTGCCCCCGCCCCTGGTACACGCAGTCGAGCGTCACCGGCATGGTGGTGTCGCGAATCGTGAGGTCGCCGATCACGCGGAAGCGATCGCCTTCCCTGGAGAAGTCGCCCTCGGCCTTCGTGCTGTGGAACGCGATGGTGGGATAGCGCTCGACGTCGAGGAAGTCGGCGGAGCGCAGGTGCGCATCCCGCTCGGCGACGCCCGTATCGATGCTCGCGGCGACGATCTCGACGTCCACACAGCACCCTTCCGGATGCTCCTCGTCCGCCTCGAGCGTGCCATGCATCTCTTTGAAGCGGCCGCGCACCGTGGTCATCATCATGTGCTTGACCGAGAACTCGACGCTGGAGTGCGCCGGATCGAGTTGCCAGACAGTCTTCTGCTGTACGCTGGTTGGGGATGCCACGATGCCTCCTGGCCGATGATGCGCGGCCGGCCCCCGCCGCGGGGCGCCGCATGCATCAGCGCGGGCGAGGAGCGTGCCACCCTCCGTCGGACGCGCGGTCTGGAGCCGACGCGGCCGCTATCGCGCCGCCCTCGCGCGGCGCGCGCGCCAGCAGCCGCACGGCGAAGGTGGAGCCTCCGGGCTCGGCGCTCCGCTCCACGTACACGTCGCCCCCCATGGCGCGGGCGAACTCCCGGCAGATCGCCAGACCCAGCCCCGTCCCGCCGCTGGTGCGCGTGAGTCCGGCCTCGGCTTGGGTGAACGGCTCGAAGATCGACTCCAGCTTGTCGGGAGCGATGCCGCATCCGGTGTCGGTCACGCGCACCAGCACGTGGTCCCCCGTCGCCGTGCCGTCGACGGTGATGCGGCCGCCGCGCCCCGTGAACTTCACCGCGTTCGAGAGCAGGTTGAGCACGATCTGCTCGAGCTTCCGCCGGTCGGCCCACACGCGCACCGCCGCGCCGGCCGGCCGGTGCTCGTAGGTGATCCCCTTCACCCGCGCCTGCGGCGCGATCAACGCCTCCATGCCGGCGAGCGTCTCGTCGAGCGGGATCTCCGACACCGCGTATTCCACGCGTCCGGCCTCGATGCGCGCGTAGTTCAGCACGTCATCGATGAGCGTGAGCAGCGTGCGCTGGCTGTGCCGGATCCGCTCGAGGTCCTCGTGCTGCGCCGTCGTGAGCGGGCCGTGGATCCCCAACTGGAGCAGCTCCGTGTAGCCGGCAATGGCGTTGAGCGGCGTGCGCAGCTCGTGGCTCATCATCGCCAGGAACTCGCTCTTCGCGCGGTTCGCCTCCTCCGCCGCGACGCGGGCGTGCTCGGCGCGCAGGGTGCTCTCCTGCAGCTCCGCGTTCGCCCGTTCCAGCTCGTCGCCGAGCGTCTGCGCCTCCTTCACCTGCTGCTCGAGCGCGGCGCGCGACGCCGCCACCTCGCTCGCCATGCGATTGAAGCCGGCCGCCAGGCGCCCCACCTCGTCGCCGCGCGCCGCCCACCGTTCGTGGATCGGGGTGAACGCGCCCCGCGCGATCTCCGCCGCGGCGTGCGTGAGCTGCACGAGCGGCCTGGTGAGGCGGCGGCTGAGCGCCCATGCGGCCACCGCGGCGACGAGCAGGAGGACGAGGTTGACCATCGCCAGTCGCGCGAGCGTGGCGCGCGCGCCGGTGGTGGCGGTTCCGACCGGGAGCTCGAGCGCGAGCGTCCAGGGGGTGCCCCTGATGGGCGCCTCGGCGAGCAGCAGGGGACCCATCGTCGGCCGATCCCGCCGGCGGCGGAGCGGGATGCCATCCAGGTGGCCGTCGCTCTCCGAGGGGCGCGCGGGCGCGCCGGAGAGCGTGGCCCAGAGCGATCCGGTGTCGTTCCGGAAGTAGACCCCGACGTCGCGCCCCACGAGCGCGTTGATCTGCCGCACCGCTCCCGCCGTCACGGTGAGACGCCGACGCTCCGCGATCCAGCCGGCGGGGTGCGCTCCGGTGCCCACGGGGGCGACCACCCAGTAGTAGACCCGCCCGTCATCCAGATAGAGGGGGCCGTAGCGCGCGGAGTCGCCGGGGGTCGGCATCACGCCGCCGCGCTGCTCCGGCGCGCCTTCCTGCACCACGAGCACCCGCCGGGAGACCGCCGCGCCTCCCGCGCGCCAGAGCCCGATCGCGACCGCGCTGTCCCCCGCCGGCACGATGCGGTGCAGCGCCGAATCCAGCTCCGCCGGGGCCACCGAGTCGCCCGCGAGCGCGCGGCGGATCACCGGGTCCCGAGCGGCCCCCCGCACCGTGCGCGCGTGCTGCTGGGCGGAGGACTCCGCGGAGGCGGCCAGCTCGCGGGTCACGTTCCGCAGTCGCTCCGCCGCCGCGATCCGGGCGGAGCGCAGCAGCTCGCGGCCGGTCACCACGAACGCCGCGCCGATCACCAGGAGGAGCATCCCCATGATGAACAACGGGAGCGTCCGCTCGAGCGACTGCTCGCGCGGGGCCTTCGATGCGAGATGTTCGAAGCTCACTGCTGCGGCATCCAACCGGTTCCCCGCGAGTCGACGCTCGCGTCACGAGACCCGAGTAACCTCGCCAGCGGAGGGCGCTCTAGCAAGGCAGACGAGCGGGCGGGGAGGCGCGCGCGCTCGAACTGGCGGGGGAGAGCGCCCGCCGGGTAAGTTCCGTCGCGCCCGTTCCACCCCACGGCGCGTTCCCCGCTCAGATCCCGACATGCGACGAATCGTCATCATCGCCTGCCTCGCGCTCTCCCCGCTCGCCGGCGCCGCCGCGCAGGAGGGCGCGCCGACCTTCACCCACGCGGACACGCTCCGCGGCTCCGACACGCCGCAGCGCTCCTGGTGGGACGCCACCTTCTACGACCTCCACGTGCACATCGAGCCGGCGGACAGCAGCATCCGCGGCTACGACGGCATCACCTACCGGGTGCTCCGCCCCGCGAGCGAGATGCAGATCGACCTCATGACGCCGCTCGAGGTGGACAGCATGGTGCAGGACGGGGAGTCGCTGCGCTATCGCCGCGATGGCAACGCCTTCTTCGTGACGCTCACCGCGCCTCAGCAGGTCGGCGACTCCAAGACGATCACCGTCTACTACCACGGCAAGCCGCGGGTGGCGAAGCGCCCCCCCTGGGACGGCGGCTTCACCTGGGCGCGCGACAGTCTCGGTCACCCGTGGATCGCGACCACCTGCCAGGGGATCGGCGCGAGCATCTGGTGGCCCAACAAGGATTACCAGGGGGACGAGCCGGACAGCCAGCGCGTGGCGATCACCGTGCCCGATCCCATGGTCGACGTCTCGAACGGGCGCCTGCGGAGCACCACGCACAACGGCGACGGCACCACCACGTACGAGTGGTTCGTGGATGATCCCATCAACAACTACGACGTGGCGGTGAACGCCGGCACGTACGCGCACTTCGGTGACACGTACGCCGGGGAGGACGGCACGCTCACGATGGATTTCTGGCCGCTCGCCTACCACCAGGAGGTGGCCGCGCGGCAGTTCCAGCAGGCGCGATCGATGCTCCGCTGCTTCGAGCACTGGTTCGGCCCGTACCCGTGGTACCGCGACGGCTACAAGCTCGTCGAGACGCCACACCTCGGGATGGAGCACCAGAGCGCCGTCGCCTACGGAAACCACTATCAGAACGGCTATCGCGGCCGAGACCTCTCCGGCACCGGGTGGGGGCTCCGCTGGGACTTCATCATCGTGCACGAGAGCGCGCACGAGTGGTTCGGCAACAACATCACGTCGCGCGACCTCGCGGACATGTGGGTGCACGAGAGCTTCGCCAACTACGCGGAGAACCTGTACACCGAGTGCCTGTTCGGGCGCGAGACGGGGGCCGCCTACGTGATCGGGACGCGCGCCCTCATCCGCAACGACCGGCCGATCATCGCCCACTACGGCGTGAACGAGGAAGGCTCGGGCGACATGTACTACAAGGGCGGCAACATGCTGCACACCATCCGCCAGGTGATCGATGACGACGCGAAGTGGCGCGGCATCCTGCGCGGGTTGAACGCCGCGTTCCACCATCAGGTGGTGACGGGGCAGCAGGTGGAGGACTACATCAGCCGGGAATCGGGGATCGACCTGAGCACGGTGTTCGCGCAGTACCTGACCACCACGCGCGTGCCGGTGCTGGAGTACCGGATCTCCGGCACCACGCTCTCGTACCGCTGGGCGGATGTGGTGCCGGGGTTCGCGATGCCGGTGCGGGTGTCGCTGGCGGACGGCCGCTACGACGTGATCCGTCCGACGGAGAGCTGGCAGACCGCGACGCTCCACCTCGCGAATCCCGCCGACTTCCACGTCGACGAGAACTTCTACGTGGGCATGCGGAACGTGAGCACGGCCGCGCGGTCCACCCGCGCGACGAAGGGGACGCGCTGATCGCACGCGGCGCCTGGGCGGCCGCGGGCGGGCCCCCGCTCCGCCGGCCGTCGGGCGGGGGGGGGGCAGGGGGGGCGGGAGGCGGGGGAGCGCCCCCGCCCCCCGTGCCATCCCCCTCAACGCCCGGCGCCCCCCGCCCGTAATCGTTCGATTGGCAGCAGGCAGCGCACGAGTCAGGCGTCGCCCCGGATGGACAGCCCCCGTCCGCCGCGGCGAGCCGCGAGCCCACTCTCACCACCCCACTCCCATGCGTCTGCGTCTCCCACGCACCCTGCCCTTGCTCGCCGGCGCCGCGCTCCTCGGAGCAGCGGCGCTTCCCGCGCAGGGCACCGGCGGCTCCGCCGCCTCGGTCCTCGACTCGGTCACCCTCGCCGGATTCCGGTGGCGCAACATCGGCCCGGCGAACATGGGCGGCCGCGTCGCCGACATCGTCGGCATCCCCAGCCCCTCCAAGACCTTCTACGTGGCGGCGGCCGGCGGCGGCATCTGGAAGACCACCAACGCCGGTACCACCTTCCGTCCCGTCTTCGAGCACGAGCGCGTGGTGTCCATGGGCGCCCTCGCGATCGCGCCCTCGGACACCAACCAGGTGTGGGCGGGCACGGGCGAGCAGAACACGCGCAACTCGATCTCCCCCGGCGGCGGGATCTACAAGTCCACCGACGGCGGCAACACCTGGAAGCTGATGGGGCTCGAGGCGACACAGCAGATCGGACGCATCGTGGTCCACCCTACCAACCCGAACATCGTGTACGTCGCCGCGCTCGGGCACGCGTGGGGTCCGAACAAGGAGCGCGGCATCTACAAGACCACCGATGGCGGCCGCACGTGGCAGCTCATCAAGTTCATCGATGACCGCACCGGCTTCATCGACATCGCGATCGACCCGTCGAACCCCGACGTGCTGTACGCGTCCTCGTACCAGCGCGTGCGCGGGCCGTGGTTCCTGCGGTCGGGCGGACCGGGCTCCGGGCTGTGGAAGACCACCGATGCCGGGAAGACGTGGACCGAGATCACGGGGGGCGGCTTCCCGGCGACCACCAAGGGGCGCATCGGGATCGCCATCTCGCGCTCGAACCCGCAGGTGGTCTACGCGCTCGTCGAGGCCGACTCGATGCGCGGGAAGCACCACCCCGTGCTCGCCCCGGCGAGCGACTCGCTCGCGGCGAAGCCGCTGCCGGCGAAGGCCCAGCGCCTGCTGAGCGGCTTGTACCGCTCCGAGGATGGCGGCAAGAGCTGGCGCTGGATGAACGACCGTGACGTGCGGCCCTTCTACTACTCCCAGGTGCGCGTCGATCCCAAGGACCCGAACCGCGTCTACTGGTCCTCCACGCCGGTCAACTTCTCCGAGGATGGCGGGAAGAGCATCCGCAACGCCACCGTCGGGATCCACGTGGACCACCATGCGATGTGGATCGACCCGAACGATCCGGAGCACTTCATCGTCGGCGACGACGGCGGGGTGTCGCAGACGTGGGACCGCGGCGGGAACTACGATTTCCTGAGCGTCATCACGATCGCGCAGCCGTACGAGGTGAGCTACGACATGGCCATCCCGTACCACGTCTGCGCCGGGCTGCAGGACAACGGCTCGTGGTGCGGCCCCTCGCGCAAGAAGACGGGCCCGATCACGGCCGCGGACTGGATCACGGTGGGCGGCGGCGACGGCTTCTACACGGCGCAGGATCCCACCGACCCGAACATCGTGTACGCCGAGTCGCAGGGTGGGAACATCGGCCGGCTGAACATCGCCACCGGCGAGCGGACGCCGCTCGTGAAGCCCACGTGGCGGCCTCGCTACACGCAGTGGGAGGACTCGATCCTCACCGTACGCGGCGACACCACGAAGGCGGCGACCAAGGAGGAGCAGAAGCGCATCGCGGCGCTCCGCGAGTCCCAGCGGAAGGATTCCACCGACTTCGACCTGCGCTTCAACTGGAACACGCCGTACTTCCTCTCGCCGCACTCCCCCACCACGATGTACGTGGGAGGCAACCGCGTGCTCAAGTCCACCGCGCGCGGCGATGACCTGTACCCGATCTCCCCGGATCTGAGCACGCGCGACCTGGCGAAGGTCCGGTTCTCGATGGACTCCACCGGCGGCGTCACGAACGACGCCACCGGCGCCGAGACGTACGGCACCATCACCACGCTTGCGGAGTCGTACGTGCGCCCCGGGCTGCTGTACGCCGGCACGGATGACGGCAACGTCTGGCTCACGCGCAACGACGGCGCCACGTGGGAGAACCTCACGGGCCGCTTCCCCGGCGTGCCGGCGCACACCTACGTGGTGCGCATCGAGCCGTCGCACGCGGACACGAACACGTTCTACGTGGCGTTCGACGGGCACCGCACGAACGACTTCACGCCATACCTGTACGTGACGCACGACTTCGGCAAGAGCTTCCAGTCGATCGTGAACGACCTGCCCACCGGCGGCCCCGACTTCCTGCACGTGATCCGCGAGGATCCGGTGCGGTCCGACCTGCTCTACGTGGGGACGGACGTCGGCGCGTACGTGTCGCTCGACCGGGGGCGGCACTGGCAGCGGTTCATGACGGGGCTTCCGACGGTGCCGGTGCACGACCTGAAGATCCATCCGCGCGACCACGAGCTGATCGCCGCGACGCACGGGCGCGGGATCTGGATCGTGGGTGTGGCGCCGCTGGAGCAGCTCACCGACAGCGTCCGCGCGCAGCAGGTGGCGCTCTTCGAGCCGGCCACGGCGTACGAGTACGGCGAGGCGCAGGGCGCCTCCGGCGATCCCGGGCAGAAGCTGTTCGCGGCGCCGAGCCCGGCATACGGCGCGGACATCGCGTATCGTGTGGCGGAGGGCGATGCGGCGACGGCCAGCGCGGGCAGTCACGCGGGATCGGCGGCGGCCGACACGAGCACCGGCCGCCGTGGCGCGCGCGCGCCGCGCGCCCGTGCGCGCATCGTGATCACCGACGTGCGGGGCGACACGCTGCGTACGCTGCAGGGCCCCGTCACCCCCGGCGTGCACCACGTCACGTGGGACTTCCGCGGCAAGGCACCCAAGCCGAAGGCGCTCAGCCCCGCCGAGCGGCGCGACAGCGTGCTCACGCAGCGGAAGATCGCCGCCGTGTTCGATTCGCTGGCCAACGAAGGGGTGGCGCCGCGCGCGGCGCTCGACCGGATCCGCGAGCAGATCACGAGTGGCGCCGGCTTCGGGGAGCTCTTCCGACGCCGCCGTGGCGGGCAGGAGAGCGGCCGCTTCGTCGAGCGCCCCGGCGAGGGCCCGGTGCAGAACGCCGGCTCCGGCGCGAGCCACGCGCGCGGCGACAGCGCGTCCGCGAAGGACACGACCCACGCGGCAGCGCAGGGCGCCGCGGCTGGCGGCGAGGAGGGCTTCGACCCCGAGCTGCTCGGCACCGTGTTCGAGCGGCTCCGCTCCTCCGGCGCGATCCAGGGCTTCGGCAGACGCAACGCCGCGCCGCTGGCGGAGACGGGCGACTACCTGGTCACGCTCACCGTGAACGGCGTCACGCAGAAGCAGGTGCTGCGCGTGGAGCGCGCGAGCGGGAGCGGCGGCGAGGGGAGCTTCTTCGGCGAGGACGACGATCACGATCCGTGATCGCGCGGCCAGCCGAGCACCGCGATGCGACACGGCCCCGGGGCGCTGCCCCGGGGCCGTGTCGCATCGCGGATGATGTCGCGTCGCGGATCGCGGCGCGGCGGGCGAGGGCCGGAACCGCCGGGCGACTCCGGGCGTTGGTGAGCCGATGCGCATCCTCGCGATCTCCGGCAGCCTTCGCGCCGCCTCGTCCAACAGCGCCGTGGTCCGCGCGGCGACCGTGCTCGCGCCGGAGCACGTCGACGTGATCGTCTACGATGGACTCGGCACGCTCCCCCACTTCAATCCCGATCTCGACGTGGAGCCGCTCCCGCCGGCCGTGGCGGAGCTGCGCGCGCAGGTGGGCGACGCCGACGCGCTGCTCATCTCCAGCCCCGAGTACGCGCACGGGGTCCCGGGATCGCTCAAGAACGCGCTCGACTGGCTCGTGAGCGGTTCGGAGATCGTGCACAAGCCCGTGGCGGTGATCAACGCATCCACACGGGCGGCGCACGCGCACGCGTCGCTCACGGAGACGCTGCGAACGATGTCCACGCGGGTGGTGGAGGACGCATCGGTCACCCTGCCGCTCTCCCCCACCCAGCGTGACGAGGCGGCCATCCGCGCCGATCCACGGCTCGCGGCCTCGCTCCGTTCGGCGTTGTCGGCGCTCGCTCGCGCGGTCGGCTGACCGCGAGGACGACCGGCGCACCGGCGTCGTGCTCGCGCGACCGGCGACGCCGGCCCCCCTCGCGCTACGGCGTGTCCTCCGTGCCCCGGGCGCGCGTGAGCGCGCGCGTGCTCGTCTCCTGCGCCTGCTGGAGGAGCACCCGCGTGACCGACAGCGCCTCGTCGACGGCGGCGGGGGCGATCGCGCTCCCGTGCCGCCGAACCAGCGCTTCGATCTCCTCGCGCAGGATCTCGTACTCCCGTCGGATCGCGCCCACCGTCCACCCCAGGCGCGCCCGCTGCGCGCCGTGCCGCCCCGCGACCACGCGGTGGATCTCCGTCGCGCCGGCCAGCACGCTCGTGGGGCGGCCGTCCGCATCCTCGAGCGCGATGAGCAGGCCGGCGAGGTCGGCGAGGTAGCTGGCGAGATGATCGGCGAGCTGGGAGAAGCGGAGGGCGGCGGCACCGGCCACCGGCGCTTCCCCGCGCACTCGCGCGACGAACGCATCGAGCAGCGGCTGGATGTTCCGCATGAGCAGCTCGCCGATGTCGGCGAGCCCGCGATTCGTCGCCCCGGCGCCGCCCGGCCGCTCCCCGCCCTCGGCCGGGTGCGCGGCGTCCGCGGCGGGGAGCCAGAGCGTGAACGAGGAGCCCTCGCCGAACCGGCTCACCACCGTGATGTCGCCGTGCATGAGCCGCGCGAGCCGGCGGCTGATCGCGAGCCCCAACCCCGACCCGTCGTTCGGGCGCGTGAGTCCCGGGGTGACCTGGACGAACGGCTCGAAGATGCGCGAGAGCTGATCTGCCGGGATGCCGATGCCGCTGTCGGTCACCGCGAAGTAGCTCCATGCCCCGGCGCCGCGCAGCCGGGCCGACGGATCCGGCCGGGTGGAGCGCCCGTACACCAGCGACACGCTCCCGCCGGCGTCGGTGAACTTCACCGCGTTGGTGAGCAGGTTCACGACGATCTGCCGGACGCGGTCCTCATCGCCGACGTATCGAACCTGCTGCTCATCGTCCCCATCCGCGCAGCGCACCGCGAAGCGGATCCCGCGCGCCTCGGCCGACGGCTCCACGAGAGCCGCCGCGCCATCGGCCACGGCCGCCGCCGAGCCGGGAGCGACGTGCAGAGCGAGCTGCCCGGCGTCCACCTTCGCCAGGTCGAGCACCTCGTTCACCAGTCCGAGCAGATGCCGGCTGCTCGCGCTGATGCGCTGGAGCTGCATCCGCTGCTCGTGCGTGAGTGGGCCGCCGATTCCGAGGTCGAGCAGTTGCGCGTACCCGATGACGGCGTTGAGCGGGGTGCGCAGCTCGTGGCTCATCGTGGCCAGGAACTCGCTCTTCGCCCGGTTCGCCGCTTCCGCTTCGGCGCGCGCCGCGCGCTCCTGCTCCACCTGGCGCGCGCGCTCCTCCGCGCGCCGGCGATCGGTGATGTCGCGGAGGGAGATGAGGCGCGCCGGCGCGCCATCCCACACCGCGTCCGCCACGCGGAGCTCCGCCGTCACGAGCTCGCCGTGCGGTCGCACCAGATGAATCTCGGCCGGCTGACCATTGGCGATCGGGAACCCGAAGTCGGTTCCCACGAGCTCATCCGCGCGGCGAGTGAAGAGCTGCTCGGCGGCGGGGTTGGCGAAGCGTATGATCCCGTCCTTCCCGACGATGATGATCCCGTCGGCCATCTGCTCGATGATCGAGCGCAACAGCCCCTCCTCCCTTCCCTGCTCCGGCCGAGCGCCCTCCGTCACCTCTCGCCCGGGCATCCCGCGTCGGTTCGCATCCGGTGTACGAGAATCGTCTGCCGCGCCATCGCCTGTCGTGGTCACACCCCCAGCTATTTACAAGGAGTGTGCCCGCCGCGGCTGGGCCCGTGTCCGCCCTCCTTCCGGATCGCCGCACCGCGCCGTACGTTCTCTCGATGAGGAGCCGTTGACCACTCACCAGCCCGACTCCCGCTCATCGCGCGCCGGCGACCGGGTCGACAGACAGCCGGCCGTTCCCTCGCGTCACGCGGGCGACGCTGCCCCCCCGGGAGCGCCAGCCGTGTCCGGATCGGAGCTCCAGGGAGGTCCCCTGCCGCACTACAAGCTCATGCTGTACGTGACTGGAAACACGCCGAACGCGGCGGCCGCGATCGCCAATCTCGAGCGCATCTGCGAGCAGGAGCTGCGGGGACGCTACGACCTCGAGATCATCGATGTGCTCGAGCACCCGCAGCTCGCCGAGGACGAGAAGATCCTCGCCACGCCCACGTTGATCAAGCGCGTCCCGCCACCGCTGCGGCGGGTCATCGGCGACCTGTCGGACACCCGGAAGGTTCTCCTCGGCCTCGAGCTTCCGCCGGCCGCGATGGCGCCCGGCGCGGAGGGAGTGCACCCTTGACGGCGCCGGCCGGAGGGCTCCCGGTGCAGAAGCTCCCCACCGGGATCCCGTCGTTCGATGTCATCGCGAAGGGCGGACTCCCCAAGCATCGTACCACCCTCCTCTCCGGCACGGCGGGGAGCGGAAAGACCGTGTTCGCGATGCAGTTCCTATCGGCGGGGATCCGCGACGCCGGAGATGCCGGGGTGTTCGTCACGTTCGAGGAATCGGCGGCCGACATCCGCACCAACATGCGGAGCTTCGGGTGGGACCTCGAGCGATGGGAGCGCGAGCGGAAGCTCGCGTTCGTGGATGCGTCGCCCGATCCCGATGTCGACGTCATCCAGAGCGGCAGCTTCGACCTGGGGGCGCTCCTCGCCCGCGTGCAGCACGCGGTGCGAAAGGTCGGCGCGGCGCGCGTGTCGGTCGATTCGCTCGGCGCCATGTTCTCCCAGTTTTCCGACCAGGCGGTGGTGCGGCGCGAGCTGTTCCGCATCGCCTCCGCGCTCAAGGAGATGGGGGTGACCGCCGTGTTGACGGCGGAGCGCTCCGAGGACTACGGCGCGGTGGCCCGCTTCGGCGTCGAGGAGTTCATCGCCGACAACGTCATGATCCTGCGCAACGTCCTCGAGGACGAGAGCCGCCGGCGCACGATCGAGATCCTGAAGTTCCGGGGCACGGACCACCAGAAGGGGGAGGTGCCGCTCACCATCGTCCCCGCTGGGGGAATGGTCGTCATCCCGCTCTCCGCCATCCAGCTTCGCCAGCGGTCGTCGGACGTCCGCATCTCGTCGGGGAACCGCGATCTCGACGCGATGTGTGGGGGCGGCTTCTTCCGCGACTCGGTGATCCTCGTGTCCGGCGCCACGGGCACCGGCAAGACGCTCACCGTGACGCAGTTCCTGCAAGGCGGCGCGGAGAGCGGAGAGCGCTGCCTTCTCCTCGCGTTCGAGGAGAGTCGCGAGCAGCTCTTCCGCAACGCGAGCGGGTGGGGGATCGACTTCGAGGCAATGGAGCGCGACGGAAAGCTGCGCGTGGTGTGCGACTATCCCGAGGTCACCGGTCTCGAGGACTGGCTGCTCGCCATCCAGGGAATCGTGCAGGAGTTCAAGCCGACCCGCGTGGCGATCGACAGTCTCTCCGCGCTCGAGCGGGTGGGGACGGTGAAGGCGTTCCGCGAGTTCGTGATCGGGATCACGTCGTTCCTCAAGCACCAGGAGATCACCGGTCTCTTCACCTCGACCACCGGCTCCCTCATGGGCGGGAGCTCGATCACCGAGACGCACATCTCCACCCTCACCGATTCGATCATTCTGCTGCGCTACGTGGAGATGTACGGTCGGATGAAGCGGGGCATCACCGTGCTCAAGATGCGCGGCTCGATGCACGACAAGGACATCCGCGAGTTCACCATCGACGGGGCCGGGATGCACCTCGGCCGCGCCTTCCGGCACGTCACCGGCATCCTCGCCGGCGCGCCCGTGCACCTGACGCCGGGGGACATCGAGCGCGTGTGGAGCGAGGTGCAATCGGACGGCGAACGGGAGCGGCGAGCCGCGGACGAGGGCTGAGGGCACACCGCGGCGCGTCCCGGGGAGTCATCGCGCGCGCCGCAGCGCGCGCCAGAGCAGGCTCGCGCCAGCGCCCAGGCAGGTGCTCTGCAGTGCCACGGCGCGCGCGCGGCCGCCCCGTTCCAGGAACGTCCCCGCCGCGCACGTCGCCGTCGCCGCGGCCCACGCCGGCGCGCCGAGCCGCGTGCCGGCGCGCGCCACGGCGAACGCGGACACGGCGCGCACGGCCGGCATGTTGAATTGCGCGACATCGTCGAAGGTGTCGCGGTATCCTCCACGATCGCGGTCCACGCCCGACACCTTCACGACCACGAGCCCGGCCGCCACCGCGCCGAGGAAGAGGGCGGGACGGGGCGCCGCGCCGCGGCTCCCGGGGATGGCGGCCCGCCACAGGACGTCGAGCAGCGCCGCGGTGCAGTCGGTCGCGATGTCGAGGCGCGACACGTGGCCCTGGACCATCTCGTACGCCACGCCCGCGGCGCACACGGCCGACGCGCTCCGCCACGGCGCGAGCCCCATGTCCACGCCCACGTCCGTGAGCGCGAACGCCGCGACGCCGTGCGCGTACCGCTTGTAGTACGGCTGCGTGCTCCGCCAGCCCGTCGCCGTCCCGCTGTGCCCGTTCGCCCGACCGAGCTCGCCGAGCGCGGCAAGGCCGAGCGTGGCGCCGACGGCGAGTGGCGCTCGCCAGGCGGACGGCGACGGCTGCACGCCGGTGCCCTGAGCGCGACCGGCCAGCGGGAACGCCACCACGAGCGCGCCGGCGACCGCGAGCCAGGTACGGACGAACGAGCCGCGCATGCCGCCCTACCGTTGCGCGAGGGCTCGCACGATCGGCGCGCGCGCGCCGCATGGCAAGAGGGCGCCGCCCTACTGGACGGCGCCCTCTCTCGTACCGGCCCGCACGCGGCTGTTGCCGCGCGGCGCGCCCCGGAAACTCCTACCCCAGCGGCGCGCTCAGCGGGGTGACGCTGGCGCGGACCGGTCCGCTCCGGCACTCGCGGTCTGCCGCGCGAGCAGGATGCCGATCATCTGGCTCGAGATCCAGTCGGACTCCGCGGATGTTCCGATCCCCGAGAACACGATGACCCCATCCTGATCCACGAGCAGCGACTGACCGCCCCCGGGCACGAAGATCTTCCCGAACTGGTACGCCGTGAAGTTCGGCTGTTCGGTCTTCGGGATCAGCCGGCGATCCGGGGCGGCGACGCGCAGGAACGCGGAGGCGCTGATCACCGGCGTGCCGGGTACGCGGTGCGCCTCGAGCGACTTCGCGATCAGCGAGGCCTCCTCGGCCGCGCTCTGCGGGTGGAGGTACATGTACGAGCCGCGCGTCCGATCCACGAGCGTGATCTCGAGTGCCGGGAAGCGCGCCGCGAGTCTGCGGAGCTCGGACATGTCCTCGTAGCAGTGCTGCACGTTCGTGACGAGATGATACGGCGGGGGAAGCGGCACCACGTCCGTGCACATCCCGTCGACGAAGACGACCAGGTTCACCTTGCCGGGGACCGGGCGCGGCGGACCCGCGGCGCTGTCCTTGCCCGACAGGAGATTCCCCACCAGCCGGGGCGCCGTCTTGCCGATAGGGTACTCGGACGCCTCGGGACGCTCGCCGGTCGACTCGGTCCACAGCCCCCCCATGTACGCCGCGAACGCCGCCGTGCTCCGGCGCAGGCTGTCGAGCATCACTCCGAGGCCGGCCTGCATCATGTGCATCCCCAGGAACGTCGCCTTCCACCCTGCGCCGTCCTCCCCGAACTTGTCCTTGAGCACCTCCAGCTCGCCGGGGGAGAGCGAGTCCACCAGGGCGACCGCTCGCGCCCCTCTGGCCTTCAGAGTGGTGCTGTCCATGATCTTGGCCGCCTGATTGCCCAGCATGCCGTACATCTTCAGCAGCTCGTGCACGTCGCCCGCTTGGAGCGGTCGAGGGACCGACCGGTCGAAGGCGACCACGAGCGACTCGGCCGGGGAGACGCGTGCCGGCTGCGCGTCCATGTAGAAGGTGAAGACGCTGTCGAGCACCGCCGTGCGCTCCTCCTTCGCCGCCGCGGCGGGCGGCGACGCCGGCTTCGTACCGCGCGCGGTGGAGATGGCGGCGAGTCGGCGCTTCGCCAGCGTGGCCGCGTCCGCGTCGCGATCGGCGATGAGGTAGAGCGGAAACAGGATCGCGAAGTCCGTCACGGGGACGGTCGCCGCCGCGTAGCGCGCCGTGCACCGCCGGGCCGTCGCGATCGTCGCTTCCGGCAGCGGCGCCATCAGATCGTGCGGGTCGAACGGCAGCGTGTCCTTCCAGACGACCTTCCGCTCGTGTCGCTCCATCCCATGCTTCACCCGAAGGACGGCCGCCGCGCACTCCTCCACCGTGGTGTACTTCCCCACGTCCACCGTGGTGTCCGCGAGCACGAAGCGCGTCTGCGCGCTCGCGCCCGTCGAACATACCACCATCGCCACCGCCGCCAGCCACGGCGCGCGCCGCGCGAGCGCGCGTGCCGGCCACAGTTCCCGGATTCGCATCAGACGGCATCCACGAGAGAGGTGAAGCTGAAGTCCCGCGCCTTCAGCGGCGGCACGATCGCCGGCATCAGCTCGCCCGAGCCGCTTCTCGTGGGGCGAAACACGGGCACCGGCGTTCCCAACGCCTCGATGCTGTTCAGGACGAACAGCGGAGACTCGGTGAAGCGGAAGTTCTTCACTGGCTTCGTGATCTTTCCGTTCTCGATCAGCCAGAGGCCATCGCGCGTGAGACCCGTGCACAGCACGCTGCTCTCATCGAACTGCCCCACGTTCCAGAGTCGCGTGACGAGCAGGCCGCGCTTGGTGGTCCGGATCATCTCGGCGATCGAGCTCTCCCCCCCGCTCATCCGGTATCCGGTCGTGCCGCGCAGCCCGTACTGCTCGCCGAGCATCCCCAGCCCGTACTCCCGCGAGTACGACAGCGCGGAGAGCACGCCGTGATCGATCCAGGACACGGGAGCGCTCCCCGCACCGACCTCGGGCACGATGCCCAGCGCCGGATCGGCGTAGTCGTGGCTGATGGTGATGCGCTCATCCACCACCTTCAACCCGAGCTTGGTGCGCGTGATGTGCAGCGCGTCGTCGGAGCCGAGCACGAAGGGGCCGTTTCCCGATTCCGCCCTCTCGCGTGCGCCGAGCCAGTACACCAGCGGCTCGATCAGATCGGCGACGGCCTGCGGCTCGAGGATCACGGTGTAGCGCCCCGGCTCCAACCCCACGGGATTGCGCGACCGCAGGCATTTGTCGAGCGCCCGCTCGGCGAGCGCCGGCGCGTCGATCTTCCCCCAGTCGTACGAGGAGAGCCCCGCCCACCCCGAGCCGGTCCCCGTCGCATCGCGCACGGTCATCGAGCACTGCGCGTGCGTCCAGGCGCTGTACGGCGTCTCGAACATGGCGGGACGCCCCGCACGGATCTCGGAGCTGATCACCGCTTTCGCGGCGGCACGCACCTCGGCGTACCCGGCGGAGAGCATCCCCTTCCCCTCCGCCGAATCGACCAGCGCGCGCGCCATCTCGCCGCGCGCCTCCGTCGTCAGGCCGACGGTGGCATCGCTCCAGATGGCGGTCTTCGGGACGTCGAGCGTGGGGAGCGGCGGGAGGTACGCCGCCGGCGGATCCTCTTCCATCAGATCGAGCTCCCGCTCGGCGGCGCGCACCGCGGCTTCCAGCGACACGTCATCCACCTGGTTCGTGGTGGCGCTGCCGTACGAGCCGAACGGGGAGCCGCGCCAGATCTCGATCCTGAGGTCGCGGCGGTCGCTCGCGAGGCTCACCCGGTTGCGCCCCCAGCGCATCTCCCCCTGCCACCAGCTGAAGATGCCCACCCGCGTGTCGCTGCCGCGGCCGCGGGCGAAGCGGAACACGCGCTCGGCGATGGCGTCGCACTCCTCCCGCGAGAGGATCCGGGGCGCATCCGTTGCCCCCAGCCGGTACGGTCGGTCGCGGTGCCTGCTCATGCTTTCCTCTGCGGGTCGATGAGGGTGAGCTGCTTGAAGACGGTGGGGACGGCCGTCACGCTGTGCGCGGCGAACTGCTCCGGCTCACCCTTCCTCGTGTATCTCCCGAACCGGTGCGCGCTCGCCGAACCGCCGAGCGCGTGTATCCCCTTCCACAGCTCGGGGGCGCGGAAGAGCACCCCCGCCTGGTTGATGAGCGCCACGCGCTTCCCCTTCTTCACCTCGTAGAAGCGCCCCGTGCCCAGACCGTTCAGGTTCTGGACGTCCATGTCCGCCTTCAGCTCCCTGACGGCGATCCCGCTGTCGAGCCCGGCCACCATGGCATCGAAGTCGAGCGCCTCCCGCCCCGGCCGCATCGTGAGATTGGGGGGCTGCTGCAGCGGAGCATCGATCGCCGAATCGGCGGTCGCGCAGCCGTGCGAGCGCACGGGAACGCCGCGGCGCGCGTAGTACGGCGCGAGCCAGCGCGCGCTCTCCCGCGTGGTCTGCATGTCGGCCAGCACGCCATCCTTCACGAGGGTGAATTCGTCAGGCACCACACCCTCGTCGTCCCACTTCACGGTGGCCGCGCCCCCGGGTGCGGAGCGCTCGGCGGTGACGTGGAGCACCGGCGCGCCGGCCTGGTAGCTTCCGACCATGTCGAGCGGCGCGTTGATGTAGCTCGTTCCGCCGGCGTTCGCCTCGTAGCCGAGCGCCCGGTCGAGCTCCGTCGCCCGGCCGATCGTCTCATCGAGGAGCTTGGCCACGCTCCAGGCGTCGATCACGGCGTCGTAGCGCCCCACGTCCACCGGCTTGATCGGGAGCTTGATGTCCTCCTTCAGCTCCTCGACGATGCGGCGGATCGACTCGCGCACCGGCTGCCCGCGGTAGAGCTCCCAGCCCATGCTCGACACCGTCAGCAGGTCCAGCGGACGATCCACCCGGCGTCCGATCTTCTTGTCTTCCAGCAGAATCGTGAGGTTCCCCTCGCCCGTGCACAGTCGCTGCGTGCAGTAGCTCCCCTCGCTGGACGCGAACGCCTTCTCCTGCCAGGTGAACGTGCAACTGTTGTTGCCGTTGAATGCGCGGGAGTCCAACCTGGTCGTGTAGATGTCCAGGCTCGCCAGGTAGTCCATGACCTCGAACGGCGAGATCCGGAGCGGGTCGACCTCCACGGGCGTCGCCCAGTGTCCGTTGGCGACGACGGGAGTGGGCGCCAGGTCGACCACGCGCGTCTTGCCGAGCGCGTTGGTCTTCGCCTGGTGGTACGCTTCCCGCCCGAGGCGCGCCATCTCGTCCGGCGTCCAGACGGGACCGCTCGCGAATCCCCAGTACCCTTGCACGAGCGCGCGGACGCCGACCTCCATCGTCTCGGAGTCGGAATAGCCACGCGCCGCGAACTGCCTGTGGTAGCCATGCGTGAGCCGCACGTCGGCATACGCGGCGCCAGCGCTCCGCGCCGCATCGAGCGCGCGCATGGCCAGCTCGCGGACGTCGGCGTCGGTGATCGCCGGCGCCTGCACGCGAGCGGGTCGGGCGGCGGCGAGCAGCGGGCGCGGAAGCGCGGCGAGCGACGCCGCCGCCGCGCCGGCCTTGAGGAAGTCGCGCCTGGTGACGCTCATCGCTCACCCTCCACCGTCACGCCGTCGCGCGCGCGCCGGGCGCTCGCCGGGGGCGGCTCGACGACGACAGAACCGGTGGCCCCACCCAACTCGCTCGTGTGAAAGACGTAGGTACCGGGGACCGGAAAGCTCCGAGCGCGCACGCCGTTGGCGAAGGGATCGAGCGTGTCCCCGCCGAACGTGGAGATGTTCCCCGACCCGCAGTAGCAGAACAGGTGATCTTCGGCCACGTTCGTCGTGTCGTCGAAGGTGATCTCGATCGCCGAGAAGATGCCGCGCGCGAACAGTACCGTGCCGCCGGCGGCGATCGTCACGGACTTCGGCTGGAAGACGATGTCCGCATCCGGCGCGTCGGGGTTCGTGGGCACGGCGAAGATGGCCATCACCGTGGGCATGGTGATCGTGAACGGGAGCGTGTCGGCTCGCACGACGCCGTAGGCGGTGGTGCTGGCGGTGATGGTGATCTGGCCCGGGCGAAGGCCGTTCAGCTCACCGGTCTGGCGATCGATGGTCGCCACCGTCGTGTCCGAGGATGCGAAGTAGACGCCGATCCCCGTGATGGGGTTCCCGTCCGCGTCGTGCGGCGTGATCATCACCGGACCGCGCAGGGGGAAGTCCTCGAGCCGGTTCGCTTCCCAGATCGCGCTGTCGCCGGCGAGAGGGTGGATGCTGAACGATCCGAGCATCGGCGGCGCGGAGTCGGTGGTGATGTCGACCAGCGCCGTGTCGGTGTGCTTGATGTTCCCCATCGTGAGCTCGGCGATCACCGGGATCGCGGCGCCGGAGCCGATCGCGTGGAGAACGCCGTCGGCAGTCACCTGGAGCCGCTCCGGATCACCGGAGCGGTAGGTGGGCGCCGCCGCGTCCGGGAGCGGCTCGCCGGTGGAACCGAGTGGGGTCGCCGTGATCCGCACGGTGTCGTACGGCGCGACGGTCGAGAGATTGATCGCGTGCTGGTCGAGCGCGAGCGCCCAGTAGAGGTGCGACCCCTCCTGGGCCGGCGTCGGTGCGGCGGGGTCGGAGCCGCAGCCGAGTGCCGCGGCGAGCGACGTCAGGCAGCACAACCGGAGCACTGTCGAGCCGCGCCGCAGTCGGGAGAGCAAACGAGCGTCCATGAATGTCGCCGTGTGATGGGGGTCAGGCGCCGCGGCTCATGCAGCCGTGGAAGTTCGGATTGCCGATGATCTCTTCCGCCGGGATGGGGAGCGTCACGTCCGCGCCGTAGCTGCCGCTGACGCCGCGGTACGGCCCGACGGGGAATACCTCGTTCGGCTGGCGCCCGTACTGCCTGACGAGGCGCCGCAGGTCTCCCTGCCGGTGCGCCGTGAGGAAGAGCCAGAAGGCGCGCTCGCGGAAGGTGAGGTCGACGCGCGCGTCGGGCGTCCCCGGATCGGTCGTGTCCGGAAGCGCCGGCACGATCGCCGTCTCACGCAGGTGGTTGAGCTTCGCCAGCCACGTGGTGACGTCCCCCGCCTGGAGCGCGGCTTCGGCCTCGATGAGCCGGGCCTCCACCCAGTCGGCGAGGACGATCGGCGAGTCTCCGATCAGGGAGTACTTCTCCGGATGATAGACCGTCACCCCGTGGTCGTTCGTCCCGTTCGAGTCCGACACCGTCCGCGGGTCGGCGCTGCTCCGGTAGTCGAGGCCATCGCCCCCCTCACGATCGGCGACGCTGAATGCCCAGTAGGTGGCACCGATACCCAACCGGGCGAAGTTCGGCGACAGGTCGTACCACTGCTCGGTACCCGAGAAGTGATCGGGGTAGGTCTCCGCGTAGCTGAACCCATCGGGCACGCCGGCGACCGCCTGCGCGGCAGCGGCCCACTCGCCGAGGGCGAGGAGGGCGCGCCCCTTCCCCACGCGCGCCATGTCGACGAAGCGCTCGCTGTCGGCCGCCAGCGTGAGCGCGCTGTCGAACATGGTGATCGCGTGCCGGTAGACATCCGCCGTCGACGATCCCGGCGCCAGCGTGTAGTCGCCGTCGAAGTCCAGGGTGCTCAGTGGCACGCCGGAGCAGAACAGGTCGGCGAGCAGGACCTCGGCGTACCCCTGAATGGCGTAGAGATGTCCGGTGAGCGCGTGCAGGCTGTCGGGCGCGTAGTGCGTGAGGAGGCCGCGCGCCTCGGACGTCTGACCGCGCACGGCCTGGAGCGCGCGATACGTGTCGAAATAGATCGCGCGCCCCGGGGCGCCGTTCTCGAGCACGGGATCCACGTACTCGGGGAGGACACGGCTGTCGACCTGCATGCGGTCGTCCGTCACCCCGATCGGCTGTCCGATGGTGCCGGCCTGCAGCTCGTCGCTGAGGAGGCCGGAGGCCGCCACGGCGGAGCCGGGGCCACTTCCGTATGCCCACGCCAACCGGGCGAGAGCGCCGCGATAGGCGGCCACCGCGCCGGCGGGCGTCTTCGTGGAACCGGGGTCGGGGACGTTCGGGGGAAGCTCCGCGTTCCCGATGATGCGATCCGGCGAGCAGGCGATGGTCCACCCGAGCAGCACCATCGGAGCGAAGCGGCTGAGCGTTCGGCGCGTGGTCATGAGTACGGTCGGTCTCCGGTGGTGGGGCATCAGTAGGTCGCGCTCACGCGCATCGACCAGGTGCGCGGCTGCGGCAGCACTCCGGTGTCGATCACGCCGTTCCCCGTCGCGTAGGCGTTCACGTCCGGGTCCTTTCCGCGGTAGTTGGTGAACAGCCCCAGATTCGTCCCCTGGAGCGAGACGCGCACATCCTTCGCGCCGAGCCGGAGGGCCACGATGCGCGGCACGGCGTACGTGATGCTCAGACTGTTGAAGCGGAGCGTGGAGACGGTCTGCATCTCGCCGTAGAGGGTGCGGTCCATCGCCGCCACGGCGGCCTGCTGCCCGAGCGGCGCGTTCGGATCGTTGAGCGCCTGCGAGAAGATCTGATTGTCGAGCGCCGTCCGGTTGATCTGGGTCTTTCCTCCCTCGTACGCGAAGCTCGCATCCACGCTCAGGCGCCCCCGAAAGAGGCTCAGCGTGGTGCCGAAGCTCGCCTCGAAGTTCGGATCCGGCTGTCCCATGTACACGAGCGAGTCCCCCACCTGCACCTCGCTCCCCTCGATGATCCCGTCATGATTCACGTCTTCGTAGCCGATGATCGGGCGCGCCCAGCGGCCGAACAGCGGATAGCCCGCCGCCACGCGCCCATCGCCGGTGGCGTTGAAGAAGGGGGAGACGCCGGAGGAGAGGGAGACGACGCGGTTGTGATTCACGGTCATGAAGCCGTTGAGGCTCCAGATCAGGGCGTCGCTGCGCACCGGTTCCAGCCCGAGCGTGAGCGCGAATCCCGTGTTGCGGATGACACCGACGTTCTTGAGCACCGAGCTCACGTCGTAGACCGACGGCGGCACCGGCACCTCTTCGATGGCGTCGACCGTGGTGTTGTGGTGGCCCGTGAAGTAGATCGAGATCCGGTCGTCGAGCAGATCGGCATCGAACCCCGCCTCGAACTCTTTGGTGCGCTCGGGCTTGAGCTGCGTGTTCCCCAGCGTGCTCACACCGGTCCCGGTCACCAACTCCGAGTCGGTCCACACCTGGACCTGCTGGTAGAGCCGCAGCTTCTCCGCGGGCTCCGGCACGCGTCCCGCTTCCCCGTACGACACGCGGAGGCGGAACGAGTTGATCACGTTCTTGAACGGGAAGAACGGCTCGTCGGAGACCAGGTACGAGAAGCCGAGGCGGGGGAAGGTCGGCAGCTTGACGTGCGTGCCGTACGTGCTCCCGCCGTCGAGGCGCAGCCCCGTCGAAAGGGTGAAGCGCTTGTGGCTGATCGTCGGCTCCACGAACCAGCCGAAGGTGGAGAGGTCGCTTCGCACCTCCAGCGGCGAATCCGGATACTTGGCGGAGCCGAGCGAGGTCTCCCCGGGTGCCAGATCATGCCCGCTGTTGGTGAAGTCGAGCGCCCCCGTGCCCACGAAGTTGGCGCCGACGCTCGTTCGCAACTGGAGACCGAGCGGGAGCGGCGCGATCGCCGTGGCGCGGAGCGTCACGGTGCGGGTGAGCGTCGTGCTCTGGTTGAGGGAGACCATGCCCACCGTGTCGGCCCCACTGGGCACGTATCCCCGCGGCACCACGACATGGTCGTCCCGCGCGTTGTAGCTGATCCCGGCGTCGCCGTGCGCGGTGAGCCAGGACAGCGGGCGCCACTCCAGGTTCACGCCGTTGGTGAACGTGGTCTGCTGGGAGGTCACGTGCTGGTAGAAGCCGCTGAACGGCGTCCCCGAGGTCAACTGGCTGATGCTGTTGCCGTTGGCTTGCCAGGTGAGCCCCGAAGCAGAATCGTAGTACGTGCGCATGAGCGCCCCGAGTTGCCCCTCGAGGTCGGAGCGCTGCTGGTCGGAACGCGAGAGCATCGCCTGGAGGCGCACGTTGGCTTTCTTGCCGAGCTCCATGCCGAGCCCCGTGTTGGCGCTCCACTCCCTGAAGTGGTGCGGGTGCACCATCCAATCGGGGGGCGCCGATCCGACGCGGTTCCGGAAGCGCTCCACCTCCATGTTCGGGAGCGTCAGCAGCCCGGTCTCGTCGGAGAGGCTCCCCGACACGTCGTACGTGAGCGACGCCACGCCGCCTGAGACGCCGACGGTGCCCGCCGTGCGCTCGCCGTTCCCGAGCACGGAGTAGCGCGGGTCGTTCAGGAGCTGGAAGTGCGTGACGCTGTCCGTCACGCATTGCTGATTGCGCAGCGCGCAGAGCTGCCAGGGATCGGACTGCGCGACCGGGTGCCCCCACCGAAAGTAGCCGACGGGGTAGCTCCCGGGCTGCGACGTCTGGCCGTAGTCGACGTGCGCGGTCCAGCGCGCGGGGCCCGCGCGCCCGTGCTTGGTGGTGATGACGATCACCCCGTTCGCGGCATCCTGCCCGTAGAGCGTGGCGGCCGATGCGCCCTTCACCACCTCGATCGTCTGGATGGAGTTCGGATCGATCTGGTCGAGCAGCGAGGGCGCCGGCGGCGCGTACCCCTGCGGGTTCCGCAGCGCGAGGTTGCGCGAGCGGTCGGCCGACTGCTGCGCGTACACGCGCACGCCGTCCACGATCACGATCGGGTCGTTGTTGAGCAGCGCGCTGTGGGCGCCGCGCAGCCGGAAGCGAATGGGATCGCCCGGGGCACCGGACGAACGGATGGCGGTGAGCTCGGGCACGCGGTTCACGAGCAGGTCGCTCACGCTCCGGATCGGCTGCGTGGCGGCGATCGAGTCGACGTCGAGCACGGTGATGTCGTTCGCGATCTCCATGCGCCGCTGCGGGCCGGTGGCCGTGACCACCACCTGTTGCAGTTGGCTCATCGACATCGTGAGCGCGAAGTCCTGCCGCACCGATGCGTTGGGGCCGGAGATCACGCCCACGACGTGCGTCGCGGCGCGATAGCCGATCATTCGCACGACGAGCGCGCGCGGTCCGGCGGGCACGCGGTTGAACCAGAAGTAGCCGCTGTCGTTGGTCGCCGTGGTGAGCGCCGTCCCCTCCACGTTCACCCGGGCGCCCTCGATCGGTCGCGCCGTCACCGAGTCGGTGACGCGTCCCCACACGTCGCCGAACGCGCTGTCGGCCATCGTCGCCTGGCCGCGCTTTCGCTCCGCGCGCACGAGCGTGATCTGCCCTTTCTTCGTGACGCGCACCTCGATGCCGCTCCCCTCGAGCACCCTGGCCAGCGCCTCGCCGGCGGGCATGCCGGTCGCCACGATGGTGACGTGCTTGTCCAGATTCGGCAGCCGGTCGGTGTACGCGAGGCGGAGATCCGCCTGCTGGTCGATCGCCTGGATCGCCTGCACGAGCGGCACGCCGCGCAGCGCGAGCGTCACGGTGCGACGGAGGGGAGCGACCGCGCTTCCGGCGCCTGTCCCCTGCGTGCCCTGCGTCCCCTGCGGGACCGGAGCATCCGCCTGGGCACGTGCGGGCGCGGTGATGCTGCCGGCGAGCAGGACGGCCACGAGCCATCGAACGACGTGCATTGGTGACTCCACGGGTGGGCGGATGTGGCTGGAAGGATTCGCTCGAGAGGACCAACCGCGATCGGAAAACCCCTCATGGCGGGAGCGCACACCCGGGCGGTCACGCGCGCCCGGGGTGCGCGGCGATCACCGTGCGCCGAGGATCACGGCACGGCCGATGCGCCGGTACGGCACCTGGAGCGCCGCGGCGAGCTGCTCGACCGCGTCCCCTGCGGTCGCGCCATCGAGCGTGATGGTCACGCGGACGCGAGCGAGGGAGGAATCCGCGACGGTGAAGTCGAGGTCGTACCACCGGGTGAGATCGCGGAGGAGCGCGTCGAGCGGCACGAGCTGATAGTTGAGCCGCCCCGAGGTCCACGCCGTGCCGCGGGCCACGTCGGCGGTGCCGACGTGCACGTAGCCGCTCGGGTTCACCGTGCCTCGCTCCCCGCGCTCCACCAGCGCGCCGCCCCGCGCGACCGCATCGCGCGAGCGGAGCGCCACGCGGCCGTGCGTGGTGAGCACCTGCACCACGCTGTCGCCAGGATATGCGCGCACGTCGAACGCCGTCCCCACCACCTGCACGGCCGCGAAGCGCGCGAGCACGCTGAAGGGGTGCGTGGTGTCGGGCGCCACGGCGAAGTACGCCTCGCCCTCGAGCTGCACGGTGCGGCGGCGCGCGCCGGCCAGCCGGCCGTAGCGCAGGCGGCTCAGCGGTCCGAGGGTGACGGTGGTACCGTCATCGAGGTGCACCGTCCGGCGCTCGCCCACCCGCGTGGCCACCTCGCGCTGCGGCGCGGCGGCGGCGAGCCATTCCTCGATCGTGCTCGCGATGCGTTCGCGCTGGGCGACGGCGGCCACCATGCTCGCCGCCAGCCCCGCGATCGCCACCAGCATGCGCCGGCGCGACGGCGCGCGATGCAGCCCGATCTCGGTCGCGGGTCCGAGCGCGCGCGGCGGCTCGCCATCGGCCATGCGCGCGCGCACGCGCTCCCACGCGGCCACGGAGCGCCGGCGCGGCGGACGCTGCCGCGCCATCGCCCCGAGTCGCTGCACGGCGCGCACCATGTCCCGTCGCATCGGATCGTCCGCCACCCAGCGCTCGAGCTCCGCGGCATCCTCGGCGGAGAGCGGCGTGCGGCTGAAGCGCACGAGCGCCGTCCAGACCGGATCATCGTGCGGCAGCGTCTCCATCCCCCCCTCGTCATCGATCCTCATGGGCCCTCACTCGAGCATGCCGTGGAGGCCGCGCCACAGACGCTTCACCGCCCGTGCGAGCTGGTTCTCCACCGTTCTCACCGACACGCTCATCACCTGCGCGATCTCGGCGTAGCTGAGACCGTGCTGGTAGTAGAGCAGGTACGTCTCCCGGATGCGCTCGGGGAGCGCCTCGATCGCGCGCTCGGCCAGCGCGAACAGCTCGCTGCTGCGAACCGCATCCTCCACCTCGTTGCGCTGACCGGCCAGCGTCACACGCCCTTCCATCTCCGTGCGCTCCACGTACTGCTGCTCCATCCGGCGCCGCCGGATCTGATTGAGCGCGCGGTTGCGCACGGCCACGTACAGATAGCTCGCGACCGCACGCCCGGGGCGGAGCCGCTCGCGCCCCGCCCACAGCGCGAGAAAGACGTCGTCCACGATCTCCTCTGCGGCTTGCGGCGAGCGGACGTACGTCTCGGCGTACGCGCAGAGGCGATCGTAGAACGCGTGGAAGAGCGCCTCGAACGCCGCGGTGTCGCCGTCGGCGATGCGAGACATCCAGAGGATCAGCGCGTCGGACGTCGGGTCAGGCGACGCCGACACGGGATCCGGCCCATCGCAGCGGGCGGCCGCCGCGCGCTCTACCGGCATGCGTCGCCCCCGCGGCTGCACCGCCGCGTGATCGCGTCACCCTCGCGATGCGGCGATCGGTGATACGAGCGCCGCCAGCGAGTGGCGTCGGGATCTGTACTGCGGGACTCCAGCGACGTGGGAGAGCGGATCATCGGCGGATTCCTGTGGCATCGGCTGACCGGTCATCGGCGGCGGTTCCGAGAGAGGACACGGAGGGGCGGAAAAACCCCTCACGGTGGGAGGCATCGCTATTTCACCGGGAACATCCGGCCACGCAAGAGTCCGCTGGGCCGTGAGAAATGGCCGCAACGCGAGAACGCCGGCCCGCACCTCCACCTGGAGGTGCGGGCCGGCGTGGGACGGGGATGCTGCGCACGGTGGCGCCGTCGCCGGCGCGGGCGCGGCCCTAGCTGCGATGGGGGCTCGGGAAAGCGGAACGGAGCGGGTGAGCGCTCGCGCCCGGCGATCGCGGCGCCGACATGGTGATCAGCGCGTGCCGTGGAGCGCGAACGGCGCTCCCTGGGGATCGACGCACTGCGCGATCCAGTCTCCGCCAGGAACTTCCATGGGCCCGTTGATCACCGTGCCGCCGTTGCGCGTCACCGCCTCCACGGCGCGCGACACATCGTCCACCTTCACGTAGCAGAGCCAGTTGGGCGGCACCGGCATGTCGGGCGTCTTGTCGAACATGCCGCCATACGTCCGGTCACCCTTCCCGTACATCTGGTACGTCCCCATCGCCCCCATGTCGAAGTCGCTCGTCTTCTCCCAGCCGAAGAGCTGGTGATAGAAGTCGAACGCGGCCGCATGATCCGTAGTGAGGAGCTCGTGCCAGGAGACGTCGCCGACGCGCGGAGGCGCCTCGTCCATGGGCGGCTGGCCGCGTGAGGAACCGAAGATGGCGAACACCGCCCCCTGTGGGTCGCGCAGCACCGCGAAGCGGCCGACGTCGGGGATGTCGGCGGGCTCGCGAACCACCATCGCGCCCAGCCGGGCGGCCTGGGCGGCGGTGGCGTCGACGTCGCGCACGCCGATGTACGGGAGCCAGTGCGGCTGCACTCCCTGCGACTGCATGTACTCGTCGATTCCCCAGACGCCGCCGATGGTCGTCTCGCCGTTCGCCCACATGGTGTACGGCGTGGGCCCATCCCAGCGCCGGGTGCCCCACCCCACGACGTTCGGGTAGAAGCGTGTTGCTCCGTCGGGATCGGGCGTCATGAGCTCGTACCAGACGAAGCGGCCGTGCGGATCGGACATGTGCATCTCCAGTTGAGTGGAGGACCGAATATATCCCGAAACACCAGATACGCCAGGGGCGGTGGAGTGACGGGGGGTGGCACGCGAGCCCTTCCGTTCGCGCTCGTCGCGCGCCGCGCACCTCGCGCGGCCCGGCCACCCGATCGTGCGGCAGACCCCACATGTTTGCGCCTCACGCCTAACGACTCGCCGCCGCGCTCGCCGCCGCACGACGGATGTGGTGCAGCCACCTGACGAAAGCGTGGAGCCCGCCACCCCGCTGCTGACGCCGCACGAGCACCTCCCATTTGTCCGACAGCGCGGACAGCCTTCAGCGCGCACGTTGTCCCCCTGAACGTGGACGCTCATGCTCAGGAGGCACCCATGCATGCGAGTCGCTACCCGCGCGGCCCGAAGACTCGGGATTCGTTCGTCATCTCGCCCGGCACGTCCATCGGCCGCCAGCGACGCGGCTCCCGCCCCCTCCTCGCGGCGCTCGCCTCCCTGCTCGCCGCGGCCGCGCTCACCGCGTGCACCGACGCTCCGGTAGCGCCACGCGCGTCCTCGCGCGCCGACGCGCCGGTGGTCGACGATGCGCAGCGTGCTGGCCGCGCGCGCACGCCGCTCTCCGGCGGCGCGACGACGGTGTTCGACGTGAGCGCGAACGCGTTCGGGCAACCCGCGCCGAACCTGAGCGCCGGGGATGCGGCCCGTCACGCGGTGGGCGATGCGGCATTCTCGGCGGTGTTCGTTCCCGGGCCCGCGCCGGCGAACGCGGGGCTGGGCCCGGTGTTCGAGAACGTCGCCTGCGAGGCGTGCCACGTGGGCGACGGCCGCGGGCGCCCGCCCGCTCCGGGCGAGCCGTTCGCCACCATGCTCTTCCGCGCGAGCATTGCCGGCAGCGGACCGCACGGTGGTCCGAATCCGGTCGAGAGCTTCGGCACGCAGCTCGAGCTCCAGGCCATCCCGGGATTCTCGCCCATGCTCCAGGCCGGGGTGACGTACACCGATTCGCTCGCCACGTTCGGCGACGGATCGACCTTCGAGTTTCAGGTGCCACACTACTCGTTCCAGGGGATGTACGCCGCGCTCCCCGCCGAGATGCTCACCTCGCCGCGCGTGGCCCCGGTGGTGTTCGGCATGGGCCTTCTGGAGGCCGTGCCGGAGAGCGAGATCCTGGAGCGCGTGCGCGCGCACGACCGCGATGGCGTCTCCGGTCGCGCGAACATCGTGTGGGATGCCCGGGAGAGCAGATACGCGCTCGGCCGCTTCGGGTGGAAGGCGAACGTGCCCACGCTCGTGCAGCAGACCGCCGGCGCCTACAACGGCGACATGGGGGTGACGTCCTCCCTCTTCCCGGCGGAGCCGTGCGAGGGGACGCTGCCGGGGTGCGAGCGCCACGCGCCCGATGTGAGCGACGCGACGGTGGCGGCGACCACCTTCTACACGCAGACGCTCGGCGTGCCGGCGCGGCGGAACATCGACGACCCGCAGGTGCGCCGCGGCGAGGCGGTGTTCTATTCCTCGGGGTGCGAGCAGTGCCACCGGGCCACGCTGACCACCGGGACGCTCGATGGGGTGCCAGCGGTGGCGAACCAGGAGATCCACCCGTACACCGATCTGCTGCTGCACGACATGGGACCCGCGCTCGCCGACGGGCGCCCGGACTTTCACGCCTCGGGGAGCGAGTGGCGCACGCCGCCGCTCTGGGGGATCGGTCTCGTGCAGATCGTGAACGGCCACACCCGCTTCCTGCACGACGGGCGCGCGCGCTCGCTGCTCGAGGCGGTGCTCTGGCACGGCGGCGAGGCGACCTCCGCGCGTGAGCGGGTGCGACGCGCTTCCGCCGCCGCGCGCGCGGCGCTGGTCGCCTTCCTCGAGTCGCTGTGACCCGCGCGCGCGCCCGGCGCGCGCCGCGAGGATCGCCGCCCGCGAGCTCGGCCACGGGGTGAGGCTGGTGACGAGGGCGGCGCGGGGAGACCGAATCGAGCCCCGCGCCCGCCGGTCCCTTGACACGTCGCGGCGAGTATTCTACTATTAAGTTGATTAGTAGAACGCTTCCCGCAGCCCCTCGTGCCGTGAGCACCCTCGCATCGCCAATACTGAGTCCCGACGACCTCGTGCGCCTCCGCGCCGAGCGTCCCGAGGCCCGCCTCCTCGATGTCCGCACCCCGGCCGAGTTCGAGGCGCAGCACATCGACGGCGCCTACAACGTCCCGCTCGACACCCTGCCCGAGCACGGACCCGAGATCCAGGCGACCGTTCTCGCGCCCGTCATCCTCGTCTGCCGCTCCGGACAGCGCGCTCGCAAGGCGGAGGAAGCGCTCCGCGGCGCCGGCATGGCCGACCTGTACGTGCTCGACGGCGGCATCG
>DASTSH010000122.1:0-6201 GCA_035760785.1 Gemmatimonadaceae bacterium
TCAGCGTCTCGAACTCGTCGTCGGACAGCTCGATCGCCGCGGCGGCGACGTTCTCCTCGAGGTGGGCGACCTTGGAGGTGCCCGGGATCGGCAGCATCACCGGGGAGCGCGCGAGCAGCCAGGCGAGCGCCACCTGCAGCTCGCTCGCGCCGAGGCGCTTCGCCACGCGCGCCAGCCGCTCGCGCGCCTCGCGCTCCTTCCCGCTCAGCGCGCCCGCCCCGAGCGGATACCAGGGGATGAAGACGATCCCCTCGCGCTCGGCGTGGTCCAGCACATCCTCCCACTTCCGGTTCGCCACGTTGTAGAGATTCTGCACCGAGGCGATGGGCACCGTCCGGCGCGCGCGCTCGATGTCCGCGACCCCCGCCTCGGAGAGCCCGATGTGCCGCGCCTTCCCCTCGCGCACGAACTCGGCGAGCACGCCGATCTGCTCGTCCACCGGCACCCTGGAGTCGATGCGGTGCAGCTGCCAGAGGTCGATGCGCTCGAGCCTGAGCCGGCGCAGGCTCCCCTCGATGGCGGCGCGAAGGTGCTCGGGGCGTCCGTTGGGGGTCCATTTGTCGGGACCGGGGCGCTCCAGCCCCCCCTTCGTGGCGATCACCAGCCCCTCGGGGTACGGGTACAGCGCCTCGGCGATGAGCTCCTCGGAGACGTGGGGGCCGTACGAGTCAGCGGTGTCGATGAAGTTCACCCCGAGCTCGACCGCGCGGCGGAGGACACGCTTCGCCTCGTCGCGGTCGGCCGGCGGGCCGATGATGCCGGGACCGGTGATGCGCATCGCGCCGTAGCCCATCCGATTGACCACGAGATCGCCGCCGATCGTGATGGTGCCCGCCTGAGCGGCCGGCGAGTCGCTCATCGTGGAAAGCCTGCCATTCGTCATCTGCACTTCCTCATCTGCTGTCGTCCGCGCTGGACGGACCGCGACATCGCGGGCCGCGCGATGGGTATGGCATTGGCCGTACCGCGAACGTCAGCGAGCGCGAGGAACCGCGCGACCAGGCACCCGCGCCGCCCGCCGTGAGCGAGGTCGCACGCCGGCTTCCCCGTTCCCTCACCCGCTGTCCGCCGCCGCCCGACTGAAATCCCGACGGGCTCGCTCCAGAATCCTTCCCGACACTCAACGGGTCCGCCGCGCGCGGACGGGGAGCCATCCATGCGTCATCAGAGCTGGGCCGAGCCCTGGCGTGTGAAGGTCGTGGAATCGCTGCGCATGACCACGCGCGCGGAGCGCGAGCGCGCCATTCGCGAAGCCGGCTGGAACACCTTCCTCCTGCGGTCGGAGGACGTGTACATCGACCTCCTCACGGACTCCGGGACGAGCGCGATGTCCGACCGGCAGTGGGCCGGGATGATGATGGGGGACGAGGCGTACGCGGGATCGCGGAACTTCTTCACCCTGCAGGACGCGGTGCGCCGCTACTACGGCTTCCCGCACGTCATCCCCACGCACCAGGGGCGCGGCGCCGAGCACATTCTCTCCAGGGTCCTCGTCGCGCCGGGCGACCACGTCCCCGGCAACATGTACTTCACCACCACCCGTGCGCATCAGGAGCTGGCGGGCGGCACCTTCCACGACGTAATCATCGACGAGGCGCACGACCCGGCCTCCGAGCATCCGTTCAAGGGGAACGTGGACCTCGGCAAGCTCGACGCGCTCGTGCGCGAGGTGGGCGCGGCGCGCGTGCCGTACATCTCCGTGGCCGCGACGGTGAACATGGCGGGAGGGCAGCCCATCAGCCTCGCCAACCTGCGCGAGGTGCGCGACTACACGCGCCGGCACGGCATCAAGGTCATCCTCGACGCCACGCGCGCGGTGGAGAACGCCTGGTTCATCCAGCAGCGCGAGCCCGGGCAGCAGCGGAAGCTCGTGGCCGAGATCCTCCTCGAGATGTGCGAGCTGGCGGACGGCGCGACGATGTCGGGGAAGAAGGACAGCCTCGTGAACATCGGCGGCTGGCTGGGGCTGCGCGACGAGCCGATCGCCGAGCGCGCGCGCAACCTCGTGGTGGTGTTCGAGGGGCTGCACACCTACGGCGGGCTGGCCGGCCGCGACATGGAGGCGATGGCGATCGGCATCGAGGAGTCGGTGCAGGAGGACCACATCCGGAGCCGCATCGGCCAGGTGCGCTACCTCGGCGAGAAGCTCATCGCGGCGGGCATCCCCATCGTGCGCCCCATCGGCGGACACGCCGTCTTCCTCGACGCGGCGGCGATGCTCCCCCACCTGCCGCGCGAGCAGTTCCCGGCGCAGGCGCTGGCGGCGGCGCTCTACCTGGAGTCGGGGATCCGCGCGATGGAGCGCGGCGCCGTCTCCGCCGGGCGCGATGCGGCCACGGGGGAGAACCGCTTCCCGCGGCTCGAGCTCGTCCGCCTGACGATCCCCCGCCGCGTGTACACGCAGGCGCACATGGACGTCACCGCCGAGAGCGTGGCCGCGGTGTACGAGACGCGCGCGCAGGTGCAGGGACTCCGCTTCACCTACGAGCCGGAGTACCTCCGCTTCTTCCAGGCGCGCTTCGAGCCGGTGCCGGCGCCGGTGCCGGCCGCCGCGGGGCTCGCCACCGGCGAGAGCGCCCTCGCCAGGGCGGGGTGAGGGATGGCGTTCCGGACGATCATCGAGCCCTTCCGCATCAAGACCGTCGAGCCCATACGGCAGACGACGGCCGCGGAGCGCGCCGCGGCGCTGGAGCGGGCGCACGACAACGTCTTCCTGCTGAAGGCGGAAGACGTGCTCATCGACCTCCTCACCGACTCCGGCACCGGCGCGATGTCGGTGTACCAGTGGTCGGGGATGATGAAGGGAGACGAGTCGTACGCCGGGGCGCGCTCCTTCGACGTCTTCGAGCGCGCGGTGCGAGACATCACCGGCTTCGCGCAGGTGATCCCGACGCACCAGGGGCGCGCGGCCGAGCACATCCTCTTCTCCACCGTGGTGAAGTCCGGCGACATCGTCCCCAACAACACGCACTTCGACACCACGCGCGCCAACGTGCAGGACCGCGGCGGTGTCGCGCTCGACCTCCCCATCCCCGAGGGGCACGAGCCGCAGTCGTCGCACCCCTTCAAGGGGAACATGGACGTGGAGGCGCTCGAGCGCACGCTGTGCGAGCACCGCGGCCGCGTGCCGCTGGTGATGCTCACCGTCACCAACAACTCGGAGGGGGGGCAGCCGGTGAGCATGGCGAACGTCCGCGCCGTGCGCGAGCTGTGCCGGCGCCACGGGGTGCCCCTCTTCATCGACGCCTGCCGCTTCGCCGAGAACGCGTGGTTCATCAAGACGCGCGAGCCGGGCTTCGCGGACCGCGCGCCGATAGACATCGCGCGGGAGATGTTCGCCCTCGCCGATGGCTGCACCATGAGCGCGAAGAAGGACGGGATGGCGAACATCGGCGGCTTCCTCGCCATGCACGAGCCGGAACTCGCGCTCCGGTGCCGCACCCGGCTCGTGCTCACCGAGGGATTCCCCACCTATGGCGGGCTCGCCGGCTACGACCTCGAGGCGATCGCCGTCGGGCTGTACGAGGCGCTCGACGAGGACTACCTCCGCTACCGCATCCGCTCCATCGCCTACCTCGGGGAGAAGCTCGTCGCCGCGGGAGTCCCGATCATCACGCCCACCGGCGGACACGCGCTCTACCTGGATGCGAAGCGGTGGCTGCCGCACATCCCGCAGAGCGAGTTCCCGGCGTGGGCGCTGTCGCTCGTGCTCTACCTCGAGGGAGGGATCCGCGCGGCGGAGATCGGCTCCGTGATGTTCGGCCGACAGCCGGACGGGAGCGAGCGCCCCGCCGACCTGGAGCTCGTGCGACTCGCCTTCCCGCGGCGGGTGTACACGCAGAGCCACGTGGACTACGTGGCCGAGGTGGTGCTGCACATCGGCACGCTCGCCGAGCGCATCCGTGGCGTGCGCATCGTGGAGGCGCCGCCGGTGCTCCGCCACTTCACGGCGCGCATGGCGCCGGCGCACGGGGTACTGATCGCCGGCTGAGCCTGGCGGCGGCACCGAGCCCGGGCGCGCCGCGCCGTTGACACGGCCGCGCCCGGCTCCTAGCAATGGTGCCGCGAGAATGATGCACGTCGGCCGCGGCACGGCCGGCGCCAGGGCGGCGTGCGGGTGGCGTGCCGCGCCTCACGAGTGGAGGATAGCATCGTGACCCGACCCCTCGGCATGTTGGGAGCGGCGGCGCTGCGCCAGCTCCTCCTCGCGGCCCTGTGCGCCTCGTCCGCGCACGCCGCCACCACCGCTCCCCCCAGCGAGGCGAGCCGCGACGTCGTCCCACGCGCCCTCGCCCTCGCGCTCGAGCGGCTCCACCGCGCGCCGAGCGGGCGCGACACGCGCGAGCGGCTCGCCATGGGCATCCCCAGCTACTCGCGCCAGACGAAGCTCGCGTGCAGCGCCTGCCACTATCAGTTCTTCCAGCTCACCCCCTTCGGGCGGCTGTTCAAGCTCAACGGCTACACGCTCACCGGATTGCAGTCCATCGAGGAGCGCGCGCCGAGCGACACGAGCCGGCGGGAGCTCCAGCTCTCCCCCATCCCGCTCGTCTCGGCGATGGCCATCGCGTCGGTGACCAACGTGCGCTCCCGCCTCCCGGGCACGCAGAACAACACCACCACCTTCCCCGACCAGCTCAGCATCTTCCTCGGCGGCGAGATCACCCCCCGGATCGGCGTCTTCTCGCAGTTCACCTACGCGGCGCCCGATGCCTCGGTGGGGATAGACAACGTGGACATCCGCTTCGCCAACCGCGCCACGATCGGGAAGCGGGGGCTGCTCTACGGCATCACGCTGCACAACAATCCCACCGTGCAGGACGTGTGGAACACGGTGCCGGCATGGGGCTACCCCTACGTGTCGTCACCGGTGGCGCCGTCACCGGCGGCGAGCGCGCTCATCGATGGCCCACTGGGGCAGCAGGTGATCGGGCTCGGCGCGTACGGCCTCTGGAGCAACACGCTCTACACCGAGTTCACCGCCTACCGGTCGGCGCCGCAGGGAGGCGCGCAGCCCGCCGACGCCAGCGCGGAGAACACCACGCGCGGCATCATCCCGTACTGGCGCGTCGCGCTCCAGCGGCAGATCGGCCGCAGCTACCTCATGATCGGAAGCTACGGCTTCGCGGCGAGGCTCTTCCCGACCGGCGTCTCCGGGCCCACCGACCGCTACACCGATGTCGCCGGCGACGCGCAGATCGAGCAGCCGATCGGCCGCGGGGTGCTGATCGCGCGCTCCACCTACATCCACGAGCACCAGCGCCTCGACGCGCTGGCTGACGCGGAGACGCCCGGCGCCGCGAACCGCACCAACGATCTGAACACCTTCCGCGTGAACGCGACGTACGAGCCGTCGCTGCGCGCCGCGCTCTCGATCGGCTACTTCGACATCACGGGCAGCCGCGACACGCTCCTGTTCGCGCCCGCCCCGGTGACCGGCAGCGCCAACGGCCGCCCGAACAGCAACGGGCTCATCGGGGAGCTCGACATCAACCCCTGGGAGAACACACGCCTCGGCGCGCAGTACGTGTGGTACAACCGGTTCAACGGCTCCACCAGCGCGTACGACGGCTCCGGCCGCGACGCGTCGCGCAACAACACCCTGTACCTCTTCACCTGGCTCGCGTTCTGAGCGGGCCCGGATGGCGAGAGGGGGAGCCCCGGCGCGCCGGGGCTCCCCCCGTCCAGGGAGGAGCGGTTGCCTAGCGCGTTTCCGTCGCCTCCCGCTTCACGACGGTGAGCCGCAGCTGCGAGGGGTACTTCCGCGAGTGGTGCACGACGTTCCCCGCGACGAGCCCCGTGGTCTCGTCGTAGTTGTTGCCACCGGTGTTCAGGTTGCGGTCGAAGCGCGGGAAGTTGCTGCTCGACACCTCGATCCTTATGCGGTGGCCGGCGGCGAAGTAGTTGCTCGTGTTCAGCGGGCCGAGCACCACCTTGTACACCTTCCCCGCCTCCATCCACACCGGCGCTTTGTCGTACCCCTCGCGCCAGCGCATGCGCTGGATGGTCTCATCCAGGTTGTAGGCTCGCCCGTCGGGGTACACGTCGATGAGCTTCACCGTGAAGTCGGTGTCCTTGCGGTCCGACGACACGTACAGCGTGAGCTCCACCGGCCCGCTCACCTCCACCCCCTCCTTCAGCGGCTCGGTGGAGTAGACGAGGATGTCGTCGCGCTCCTCCATCTTCCGCTGGTCGAAGGCGCCG
>DASTSH010000123.1:0-5699 GCA_035760785.1 Gemmatimonadaceae bacterium
TCGTGCATCCCCCCTGGCGAGCACGGGGGCACGATGCTTGTGAAGGCGTCGGCCGGGGAGCATCTTGCGGTCCAGCCCTTCATCCGCACGGGAGCATGATCACGAGCCTGCTGACTCGGCCGGTGCACAAGGTGCCAGACCACGTCCGCTTCGACGGCCGTGTGCTGTTCCTCGCCGAGGATCCCGAGCTCGTGCGCCGCCAGCTCGCCGGCGAGGATCTCCCGTACGACCTGCTCGCGCCCGCGGGCTCCGCCGCCCGCCCCGCGCTACGCGACAACATCTCCACCGACGAGATCACCCCCGCCTACATCTGCTACTACTACGACGAGACGCTGGGCGACTTCCCGTATCTCGGCCTCAAGTGCGGCGACGAATTCCCCGTCACGCGCGGCACGGTGAAGGCGGGCGGATTCGTCGCCAGCGTGTCGGGGAAGCGGCGCGGGAAGGGCTCCTCGCGCGAGCAGTCGCCCTACGCGGAGATGGTGGCGGGGATCCGGCTGGTGATCGCCGAGAACATCGAGCGCATCTACCGCGAGAACTGCCAGAACCTGGGCGTGTTCACGTCCACCGACTTCGGGCTGATCGAGCGGGTGCGTCGGGGTGAGGAGATCCCGCTCGAGGAGTTCACGCGGGGCGAGGGGGGGATCACGCGCGGGATCATCGAGTACGGCGGCCTCTTCGACTACAACGTGGCGCGGCTGCAGGGAACGGTGGAGGTGCCGCGCGTGGAGACGCCGCCGCGCCCGATGACCATCGCCGAGAAGATCTTCGCGCGGCACTGGGTGGTGGACGCGGCCGCCGGCCGGATCGGCGTGCCAGCCGTGCGCCCCGGCGACGAGGGGTTCGTGGTCACCGACATCCGGTTCAGCCACGAGTACGTGACGCCGATGTCGGCGATCTTCTTCGAGCAGCTCGTGGGGGTGGATGAACCGGTCACCGATCCCTCCTCCGTCTTCTTCTTCCGCGACCACCTCACGTTCCTCGACCAGGTGATGCGCCCCGAGCACGTGGCGATGGGGCTGCTCGACGTCGCGAGCCAGCTCGAGCGGAAGCAGCGCGAGTTCGCCGCGGCGAAGGGGATCCGGCTGTACGGGCAGCTCGCGCAGCGGCTCAACCTGCACGGTGCGCTGGCAGCGGCGGGGAGCGAGGCCATCTGCCACTCCAAGATCCTCGAGTCGCACGCGCTCCCGGGGCAGATCATCATCGGCAGCGACTCGCACACGCCGCACGCGGGCGCGGTGGGGTGCGTCGCCTTCGGCGTGGGCACCACGGCGATCTTCAACTCGTGGATCACGAAGGACGTTCGCGTGGAGGTGCCGAAGTCGTTCAAGGTGGTGGTGCGCGGGCGGAAGCCGGACAACATCACCGCCAAGGATTTCATGCTGGAGATCCTGCGCCACCCGTACATCAAGCAAGGGGAGGCGATCGGGCAGATCGTGGAGTACGCGGGGGAGGCGGTGGAGGCGCTGTCGGTGGACGAGCGCGCCACGATGACGAACATGGCCGCCGAAGTGGGGGCGTTCACCGGCATCATCGCGCCGGACGCGCGCACGGTGGACTACCTGGTGGCGCAGCGCGGGATGCCGCGCGCCGAGGCGGAGCGGCTGTGCGACGGGCTCCGCTCCGACGATGGGGCCGAGTACGTGAAGGTGATCGAGATCGACGCCGCGTCGCTGCGGCCGATGATCGCCCTCCCCGGCGATCCCGGGAACGGGAGATACGTGGACGAGCTTCCCGGCGAGGTGCGGGTGGACATCGCGTACGCCGGGTCGTGCACGGCGGGGAAGAAGGAGGACATGGACATGTACGCCCGCGTGTTCCGCGAGGCGCTCGCGCGCGGCGAGCGGGTGGCGCCGCACGTGCGCTGCTTCATCCAGTGTGGATCGCGCGAGGTGTTCGAGTACTGCCGCGAGCGCGGCTACGACCGGCTGTTCGCCGACGTCGGCGCGACGTTCATCGAGCCGAGCTGCGGCGCCTGCATCAACGCCGGTCCCGGCGTGTCGCGCACCAGAGACGACGTGACGATCTCCGCCATCAACCGGAATTTCCCCGGCCGGAGCGGTCCGGGGCAGTTGTACCTCGCGTCGCCGTACACGGTCGCCGCGTCGGCGATCGCGGGAAAGATCGTGGAATGGGAGGCCGGCCACTCCGCACGCGAGCTCGCGCATGCGTGAGCCCATGCCTCGATCCCTTCCCGCTTCCCGTTTCCCGCTTCCCGTTTCCCGCGCTGTTGCCGTCCCGCTCCCCGCTTCCCGGACTCGTCATGCGTGGTGAGTTCGTCGACATCGATGGCGCGAGGCTGTACTACTACGCGGCGGGCTCCCGGGGCGCCGGGGAGCCGGTGGTGTTCATTCACGGATTCCCCACGTCCTCGCACCTCTGGCGCGATGTCGTGCCGCTCGTTCCCGAGGGGCACCGCGTGGTGGTGGTGGACCTGCTCGGCTACGGGCGCAGCGACCGCCCGCTCGGGCGCGACCTGAGCATCCGCGGGCACGCCGAGCGCATCATCGGCCTGCTCGACGCGCTGCGCATCTCCTACGCGAGCATCGTCGGCCACGATCTCGGCGGCGGCATCGCGCAGTATCTGGCCGTGCGGCACCCGACGCGCGTGGCGCGCCTCGCGCTCCTCGACTCGGTGGCGTTCGACGACTGGCCCACGCGCCAGGTGAAGCTCGCCCGCGCCACGCTCCCCCTCACGCGCCACCTGCCCGCCGGCTGGATCCTCTCGATCGTGCGCGCGGAGCTCGAGCGCGGCTACGTCGCGGAGGAGCAGGGCGCGCACAGCATCGACCTGTACCTGCGCCCCTTCTCCACACCGGAGGGGCGGGACGTGCTCGTGCAGCACCTCGAGGCGCTCGATGCCGAGGAGACGGCGGCGCTGCAGCCGCGCCTCAAGGACATCGTCGCGCCCACCACGGTGATCACCGGCGCGCACGACCCCTTCCTCGCCTCCGCGGTCGCGAAGCGGCTGCAGGAGGCGATCCCGAACGCGACCCTCGAGATCGTCCCCGACGTGCGTCACTTCACGCCGGAGGAAGCCCCCGAAACGATTGCCGCCGCGCTGACACGCTGGCTGGAACGATGACCAATCCGAGACTCGACGCCTTCCGAGCGATGCTCGCGAAGAATCCACGGAACGCCCTCGCCCACTTCGGCCTCGCGAACGAGGCGGCGAAGGCCGGGCTGCACGAGGAGGCGGTGGAGCACCTCCAGACCTACCTCGGGATGCACGAGGACGAGGGCAACGCCTACGGCCGCCTCGCCGAGTCGCTCCGCGCGCTCGGCCGCGACGAGGAGGCGCGGGAGGCGCTCCGTCGCGGCATCGATGCGGCCAACCGCTTCGGGCACCCGAGCATGGCGGCGGAGTTCGATGAACTACTGGACACCTAGAAGCCAGGGCCTGGTCGCTAGAACACCGAACAACGCGTGTCGCGTGTAGGGAACTGACGGGATGAGGAGATGGGTAGAGCGCGTGTAGGTTCGTGTGTAGGTGAACTCTCTCTACAACCGAACCTACTCTCGCTCTACCTTCCTCCTCTGCCCGTCAGTCTCCTACACGCCACACGCGTTCCATGGTGGTCTAGCAACTAGGTCCTATCCTCCCCCAGTAGCCTCAAGAATCTCTCCGGCTCCCTGAGAAACTCCCTCGTCAGCGTCACGTGCTCCAGCTCCGCGTACGGGACCTCGCGCGGCGGGGCGTCGTCGAAGCTGTAGATGCGCGCGCCGGGGAAGGCGAGCAGGATCGGCGAGTGCGTCGCGATCACGAACTGCGCCTCCTCGGCCACCATGTCCGCGAGCATCGCGATGAGCGCGAGCTGGCTCTGCGGGGAGAGCGGCGCTTCGGGCTCGTCGAGCAGGTAGAGGCCGCCGGGAACGAATCGCGAGCGGAAGAGGCGGAGAAAGCTCTGCCCGTGCGAGCTGGCATCCAGGTCCACACCGTAGCGCCGCTCCATCCCGGCGAGCGATGCCCGCGGGGGGCCCTGCGCCAGGCCGAGCGCGTACGCGGAGCGCCCCTGCTCGCGGTACTCGGCGTCGAGCTCCTCGATGCGCCGGCGCAGCTCCTCGCGCTCGCGAGCCAGCCGCTTGGTGAAGCCAAAGAAGTCCTCCGCCCGCAGGAAGAACCCGCGGTGCGTGCGCCGGCTCCACGCGAGACGCAGCGCGTCCGCCAGCCGGCGCTGCGCGCGCAGCGATGCGTCGTGCGCCACGTCCGCGCTCCCGACGGCGGGGAGCCCGGCCGCGGCGGCGATCCCCTCCAGCAGCGTGGACTTCCCCGACCCGTTCTCGCCGACGAAGAAGGTGACGGGCGCGCTCAGGTCCATCCGCTCCAGTGCGCGGATCACCGGCACCGAGAAGGGGAACTCGCGCTCCGAGGCGTCGTCGCGCGCCGCGCGGCGGCTCACGGCCACGAGGTGGGTCATCGGCGCGGAGCGACTGTCGGCACCGGAGGTCGCCGCATCGGGAGGTCGATCGTGGTGAGCATGACCGGAGAATCGTAGCACGGTGGCGCCGGGCCGGCCACCGATCCGCCGGCCGGGCTCTGGCGCGACGGCCGCCGCGGACCTATAACTAGGGTCGCCCCACCTCCCTTCACCGGCACGCGTCACGGTGCCGCGAGGCCGATCGCATGCGCCGCTCCCAGATCCCCCGGCTCGCCGTCGCCTTCCTTCTCGCGCCGGCCGCGGCCGGCGCGCAGGCCACGGCGGCGTCCGCCACCACGCACGGCGCCGAAGCGAGCGGTGCGCGCCCGGACGCGCGCGTCTGCGCCACCCTCCCCGCCCCGATGGGCTCCGCGCGGACCACGGTGTACGCGAACCTCGAGGTGCAGGAGTACATCACCAGCGATGGGTGGAAGCGCCGCCGGGAGCTCGCGCGCGACAATCTCGCGCTCGTGCTCGAGGACATCGCGGCGCGGGTGACGGTGCATCCGCCGCTCGCCACGCCGGTGTTCGCGACCGCCGGCAACCGCGCGATGCCGGTGGTGGATGGCGAGTTCGCGTTCACCCTGCACGGCGACGGCTCCATCACGCAGCTGCGGATGCTGGCCACCACGTACGCTCCGCAGCTCGACACGAGCGTGGTGCGCGCGATCGAGGGCGCCGCCGCCGCGCACTCGCTCGTCGCCCTCGCCGGCGGCGCGCGCGACACCGTGGCGCTCCGGCTCACGCTCGCGCCCTCCCCGGACTCGTCAGGCGTGTCGCGTCCGCTGTTCGCGATCCAGCTTCCGGTGTACCACCTGCGCTACCCCGCCGAAGCGGTCGATCACCCGCCCCCGGCCTTCCCCATGGTCGCGTGGCGCAATGGGGTGGGCGGACGCGTGCGCGTGCAGTTCGTGGTGGGGAGCGACGGCCGCCCCGTCGCAGGCACCTACCGCCTGCTCGACACCGACTACCGCGAGATCGCGCTCGCGGCGCTCAACGCGCTCTCCAAGTGGCGCTTCGCCCCCGCCGACCTCGATGGCTGCGCGGTACCGCAGGTGACGACGGAGGAGTTCACGTACTCGGTGCGGTGGATGAATTAGGGTGGGGGCTGGAGGAGAGTAGGACCTGGTCGCTAGAAAACCATGAAACGCGTGTCGCGTGTGGGGAACTGACGGGAAGAGGAGCTGGGTAGAGCGCGTGTAGGTTCGGCGGTAGGTGACCTTTCTCTACATCCGAACCTACACGCGCCGTACCTACCCCCTCTACCCGTCAGTTCCCCAC
>DASTSH010000124.1:0-14286 GCA_035760785.1 Gemmatimonadaceae bacterium
GATCACACCGTCCTCCGCGCGTACGAGGAGCTCACCGAGACGGAGCTCGACCAGCGGCTGGAGCGGGCGGCGCGAGCGTTCGCGCGGCACCGCCTGACGACGTTCGACGAGCGGGCGGAGAAGATGCTCCGCGCGGCGGACATCCTCGAGCGCGAGAAGCGCGAGCTCGGGCGGCTCATGACGCTCGAGATGGGGAAGCCGATCCGGAGCGGCATCGATGAGGCGGCGAAGTGCGCCTGGGTGTGCCGCTACTACGCCGAGCACGCCGAGGAATTCCTCGCGCCGCGCGACGTGCCCACCGAGGCCGAGCGCAGCTTCATCGCCTTCCAGCCCGTCGGCGTCGTGCTCGCCGTGATGCCGTGGAACTTCCCCTTCTGGCAGGTGTTCCGCTTCGCCGCGCCGGCGCTCATGGCGGGGAACGTGGGGCTGCTCAAGCACGCGTCGAACGTGCCGCAGTGCGCGCTGGCGATCGAGGACGTGCTCCGCCGCGCCGGCTTCGACGGCGACGAGTTCCAGACGCTGCTCATCGGCTCGCGGCGCGTGGCCGGCGTGATCGCCGATCCGCGGGTGGAGGCGGTCACGCTCACGGGGAGCGCGCACGCGGGGAGCGAGGTGGGCGCGGCGGCCGGACGGGCGATCAAGAAGACGGTGCTCGAGCTCGGCGGCAGCGATCCGTTCATCGTCATGCCCAGCGCCGATCTCGAGAGCGCCGTGCGCACGGCGGTGAAGGCGCGCACGATCAACAACGGCGAGTCGTGCATCGCCGCCAAGCGCTTCATCGTGCACGAGCGGATCGCGGACGAGTTCGCGCGCCGCTTCACGGCGGCGATGGAGGCGCTGGTGGTCGGCGATCCGCTCGACGAGCGCACCGGGATCGGGCCGCTCGCCACGCCGGACATCCTCGAGGCGCTCGAGGCGCAGGTGCGGCGCACGGTGGAGATGGGCGCGCGGGTGCTCACGGGCGGTCGCCGGCTCGACCGTCCGGGCAACTTCTACGCGCCCACCGTGCTGGCCGACATCCCGGACGGATCGCCCGCGCAGCGCGACGAGCTGTTCGGTCCCGTGGCCTCGCTCTTCCGCGCGCGCGATGTCGACGATGCGATCCGCATCGCGAACGACACGCCCTTCGGGCTCGGCGCCGCGGCGTGGACCACGGACGACGACGAATGCCGGCGGTTCATCGCCGACATCGTCGCGGGGCAGCTCTTCATCAACGGGATGGTCGCCTCCGATCCGCGTCTCCCGTTCGGCGGCGTGAAGCGCTCCGGCTACGGCCGCGAGCTGAGCGATCTGGGGATCCGCGAGTTCGTCAACGCGAAGACCGTCGTGATCGCGCGCGGCGCCGCACCGGGGAGCGCCACCACGGAGTGAGCGGCGGAGGCGCCGCGCCATGACGCCCAAGCGCCCCTTCGACATCGACGTCGTGCTGCGGCGCGTGCGCGAGGCGGTGCGCGGGTTCGCGGACGCGGCGATGTTCGCGCTCGCCGACGAAGGATACCGCTCGGTGTTCGAGCAGATCGTGGCGTGCGTGATCTCCATCCGCACGCGCGACGAGGTGATGCTCGAGGCGGCGCGGCGGCTGTTCGCCGTCGCGCGAACCCCGGCGGCGGTGGCGCGACTGTCGGAGCGGCGCATCGACGCGCTCATCCACCCCGCGACCTTCCACGAGGGGAAGGCGCGTCAGATCCGCGCGATCGCCGAGCGGGCCCGCGATGAGCACGTGGGGGCGCTGCCGTGCGACTTCGAGGCGCTCACGTCGCTGCGCGGCGTGGGGCCCAAGTGCGCGAGCCTCGCGCTGGGCATCGCGTGCGGCGCATCGGAGATCGGCGTTGACGTGCACGTGCACCGGGTGACGAACCGCTGGGGCTACGTGCACGCATCCACGCCGGAGGGGACGCGGCGCGCGCTGATGGAGAAGCTGCCGAAGCGCTACTGGGTGGAGATCAACCGCCTGCTCGTCCCGTTCGGCAAGCACATCTGCACGGGAGTGCGGCCGAAGTGCTCGACGTGTCCGGTGCTGGAGTACTGCAGGCAGGTAGGGGTGTCGGAGCATCGGTAGGGAGAGACGAGTGTAGGACCTGGTGGGTAGAACACCATGAAACGCGTGTGGCGTGCGGGGAACTGACGGAAAGAGGGGCGAGGTAGAGCGCGTGTAGGCTCGGCTGTGGAGAGAGTCCACCTACACACGACCCTACACGCGCTCTACCCATCTCCTCATCCCGTCAGTGCCCTACACGCCACACGCGTTGTTCGGTGTTCTAGCGACCAGGTCCCATGCCCCTCACGCCACTCTCAATCCTGCCACCAACCGTCCGACCTCCCCGATCACGCGCTCGTTTCCCTCGCGGATGAGGGCGGCGAGGATGTGCTTGCAGAGCGCGTCGCGCCAGAGATGGTCGGCGCAGTCGCAGCGCGGGAACGCCGCGGTGTAGAGGTCGACCCAGTGCGGCTCGCTCCCGCCGGTGAAGCGGTAGCGACCGTGGCCCACGCGCTCGCCGTGGAGTCCGAGGCTGCGCTCGAGGCGCGCGCGATCGACGCCGCCCGCGGCGGCGAAGTCGATGGCCGGCGATCCGGCCTTCCGTTCGTCACTCATCCGTCCGATCTCTCCGTGTCCGTGTCGTCATGGTCCAGTCCGTGGGCGCGAGGCACCCGGGGATGATACCCCGCGGCGGGCAGCGGGTTCGCGCAGGGAGTTGACATCGAGGCTGGGCCCGGCTAGTTAGGAGTGACGATCGCCGGAAAGGCGAGGCGGGGCGCCGTGGTCTGGTTCTCCCGCCCCGTCCAGGTGCGTGAGTCGGGGCAGGGTACCCCTGACTGACCATACAGTCAAACGGTGAAACTTCCCGTTTTCCCTGTATCGCGCCCTATCTGTCGATCGTATTCTAGGCGCGTTGTCGCAGCAGGGATGCACCGTGTATCGGCGGGAAGTGCCGTACTGGTCAGCCTCCCAGGAAATCGTGCGTACCATCAACCCACCAGTTCTCGCCGCACCGGAACTCACCCTCACACAACCCAATCGCACGGTTGCTACGCCGAGAGGCTAGCGACGAGGGCAAAGCCGTCGAAAGGCGGTGACGCAAAGCTACGAGGCTACAGCGCGCACCACGCGCCATGCCAGTCGAGCCGTCGCGCGGACCAGCCAACACCGGAGTCCCACGATGAAACGCCTCCTCGCTCTCGCCCTGGGTGCGCTCGCACTCGCCGGTTGTCGAGATGCCACGGGCCCCCAGACGCAGCTCCCCGCTCAGGACTCTCCCACCGCTGGCGCCAACGGCCAGGTGGAAGCGCGCCCCGACCACTACATCGTGGTCCTCAAGCGCGACGTCGCCGATCCCGCAGAGGCGGCGGGGCGGCTGATGTGGAACCGCCGCGATGCCATCGAGCACACCTACCGGTACGCGATGAAGGGATTCGCGGCCCGGCTCACGGCGTCGCAGATCGAGCAGCTTCGGCAGGACCCCGCAGTGGACCGGATCGAGCCCGACCTCATCGTGCATGCGCAGTCCACCACCGAGTCGGGTGCGGACTGGGGGATCGACCGCATCGATGAGCGCGACCTGCCGCTGAGCGGCACGTACACGTACAGCGGCACGGGCTCCGGCGTGAGCATCTACATCCTGGACACCGGCGTGCGCTTCACGCACACCGAGTTCGGCGGTCGCGCCCACCTCGGCTACGATGCCTTCGGCGGCAGCGGCAACGACTGCAACGGCCACGGCACGCACGTCGCCGGCACGGCGGCGGGGAGCAAGTACGGCGTGGCGAAGGGGGCCACGATCTACTCCGTGCGCGTCCTCGGCTGCGACGGGAGCGCCGCGCTCTCCAGCATCATCGCCGGGATCGACTGGGTCACCGCGCACCACCACAGCCCGGCGGTGGCCAACATGAGCCTCGGCGCGGGGATCTCGCCGCTGCTCGACTCCACGGTGAAGAAGTCGGTGAACTCCGGCGTCACGTACACCGTGGCGGCGGGGAACAGCGGCGCCGATGCGTGCGGCATGTCGCCGCAGCGGGTCTCCTCGGTGATCACCGTGGGAGCGACCGACCGCAACGATGCGCGGCCGTCGTGGTCGAACTACGGGAGCTGCGTGGACGTGTTCGCGCCGGGCGTGTACATCAACGGCGCCGACTACTTCTCCGACGTCTCCACGTCGTACATGAACGGCACGTCCATGGCCGCGCCGTTCGTGGCGGGGGTGGCCGCGCTCTACCTGCAGCAGCACCCCTCGGCGTCGCCGTCGCAGGTGCAGCAGGCGATCGTGTCGAACGCCACCTCCGGGCGCCTGACGAACACCTCGGGCTCGCCCAACCTGCTCGTGTACTCCGGCTTCCTGAACTCGAGCACGCCGACGACCTCGCCCTCCACGACCTCCGGCGGGCCCACGGCGTCGTACACGTTCTCGTGTCAAAGCACGTCCTGCTCCTTCGACGCGAGCGGCTCCACCGCCCCCAACGGGATCCTCGCCTACAGCTGGTACTTCGGCGACGGGCTCCAGGCCGGGGTCGAGCGCCCGGCGCACGACTTCCCCAGCGCCGGCACGTACTCGGTGAAGCTCGTGGTGGTGGACAAGAAGGGGCTCACCAGCTCCGTCACGAAGAGCGTGACCACCGGGAGCAGCTCGACGTCCAGCAGCAGCTCGTCGTCCACCTCGGGGTTCTCGGTGTCGTGCTCCGGCCTCGGCTGCCACTTCGATGGCAGCGCGCTGCAGGCCGCGGGCGCCAAGGTGTTCAGCTGGTACTTCGGTGACGGCTACCAGGCGGGCACGGTGTCACCGGGGCACGACTACCCCTCCGCCGGCACGTACACGGTGAAGCTCGTGACCGTGGACGGGAGCGGGAAGGTGAGCACCACGTCGAAGACGATCACGGTGGGGAGCTCCAGCACCAGCACCTCCAGCACGACCAGCTCCACCTTCGCGTACAGCTGCCAGGGCTACGGCTGCGCCTTCGACGGCTCCAAGTTCAGCGTCCCCGTGTCGGCGGTGGCGTACAGCTGGTACTTCGGCGACGGCTATCAGGCCGGGACGCTGAATCCACTGCACGACTACGCGTCGCACGGGACGCGGACGGTGAAGCTGGTCGTGGTGGGCTCGGACGGGATGACCTACAGCACCTCGCGCTCGGTGACGATGTGAGCGAGGCACCGGCTGGGCCGCCGCCCGTGGCGGCCCCGCCGGTGTGGCTAGCGTAACTCTCGGTGGGCAATTAACTTTCCCGTTCTGTCCACTTCAGCCAACTACCGGGCCAGACCATCCGCCCCGAGCGTCCTATGCATCCGTTCATCGAAACCCAGAAAGAGTACCTCCGCACCGACATCCCCCCGTTCCGCCCCGGCGACACGCTCCGCGTGAACGTGCGCGTCAAGGAGGGGGAGAAGGAGCGCCTCCAGGCGTTCGAGGGGGTGTGCATCGCGCGCCGCGGCAGCGGCGTCAGCGAGACGTTCACCGTGCGCAAGATCTCCAACGGTGTCGGGGTGGAGCGCATCTTCCCGGTGCACAGCCCGATGATCGGGGCGCTCACGGTGGTGCGTCGCGGCCGCGTCCGGCGCGCGAAGCTCTACTACCTGCGCAATGCGAGCGGCAAGGCGGCTCGCATCCGCGAGCGGAAGACCCGCGTCGGCCAGGCCGGCGAGGAGTGATCTCCCGTGCCGGCCGGCAAGCGCGGCGCCGGACGGGCCGCGCGTAGGAGTCGCTGGACGGACATCGAACGGGAGATCCGTCGGAGCGGCCGGTCGCTGATCGCGGGGGTGGATGAGGTGGGACGGGGCTCCCTCGCGGGCCCCGTCGTCGCGTGCGCCGTGATCATGCCCCCGGAGGCCCGGGCGCTGCGCGGCGTGGATGACTCGAAGGCGCTCCCGGCGCCGGAGCGGCGGCGGCTCGCGCGGTTGATCCGCGAGCGTGCCGTGGCCCTCTCGCTGGGGGCGGCGTCGGTCGCCGAGATCGACCGATTGAACATTTACCAGGCGAGCGCGCTCGCGATGCGCCGCGCCCTGGAGCGGCTCGCGGCGCCGCCAGACCACGTGCTCGTGGATGGCCGCCCGATCCGGACGCTGGGGATTCCGCACACGGCGGTGGTGGCCGGCGATGACAAGTGCTTCAGCATCGCCTGTGCGTCCATCGTCGCCAAGGTGACTCGCGATCGGCTCATGGGAATGCTCGCCGGCAAGCACCCGGCGTACGCCTGGGAGCGCAACGCGGGGTACGCGACCCGCGCACACATCGACGCGCTGCGAGAGCGCGGGGCGTCGCCGCACCACCGACGCACCTTCCTCGTGAAGGCGCTGTCGAGCCAGTTGGACCTCGCCCTCGACGCGGACACGCTCGATGCGCCGCCCGCGACCTCCGAGGACGTCGTGATCGACGCACTGCTCGCCACGCAGGCCGGGATCGTTCCGGCCGCATCCATCGACGCCTGACGTCACTCCGCCCCGTCCCGCACCTCCGATCCCCCCGGCATGACCACCCTCCCCCTCTCGTTCGTGCACGCCCACAGCGACACCGCCGCGGCGGTGGCGTTGCGCGCCGCATCGGTGGGGAGCTCGGGGGCCGGATCGAACTTCGTCATAGACGAGGGAGCATGGTCACGGCAGGCCTCGCAATGATCGTTCGGCAGACGCTCGCGAAAACCCGGTTTCGCGGGCGTCTTCAGCATTCGACCGGTTGGAGGTGACCTAGATCACACTGCAGCAATGAGGGCACGCTTCTGGCAGAGTTCGAATGCGTGTCCCCCAAGATCGTTCACTCGAGTGGAACAACCGGAGCAAAACATGAACGGAACCATCAAGACCATCGCGGCAGTTGCCCTGGTCGCCCCGGTGATGGCCGGGTGCGCTACCAAGGGATTCGTGAGGCAGAGTGTGGCCGATGAGCGCGCGCGCACGGATTCGAGCATCGCCGCCGAGCGCACCGCGCGCATGGCCGCCGACAGCTCGCTGACCGTGGATGTGGCGTCGCTGCGCAAGGACCTCGACAGCCTGCGCACCGAGTTCGGCGCGAAGATCACCGCGCTCGAGGAAGGCGTGCAGTTCGACATGCCCGTGCACTTCGCGTTCGACGACGCGACGGTTCGCGACGAGGATCACGCCGCGCTCGACCGCTTCGCGAAGGTCGCGCAGAAGTACTACCCCGGCTCGACGATCACCGTCGAGGGCTTCGCGGACCCCGCGGGCTCGGCGCGCTACAACCTCGACCTCTCCCGCCGTCGCGCGGAGGCGGTGAAGGCGTATCTCGGGTCGCAGGGGCTCGGCGATGAGGTTCGCGCCGTGGGCTACGGCAAGACGCGCCTCGTGGTGCCGAACGCGTGGGGCTCGGAGCCCGGCGCGGAGCAGAACCGCCGCGTGGTGTTCGTGATCGAGAGCAAGAGCGACTCCACGACCAACGGCGTGGCGTCCACGGCCTCGCTGCAGTAAGGCGCGGCACGGGCGCTCGTGCAACGACACGAGGGGCGGTACCGACCGGTACCGCCCCTCGTGTCATCGGAGCACCCCTCCTCCCGCGGCCGCGCGCCCTCTCACCGCCCGCCGAAGCGCACGCCGAAGGTGATCGGGATGAAGTGCGCGCTCGCCTTCTCCCCCTGCCCGTTCCGGCCGGCGTTGAACACGTTGTGGAATCTCGCCTCGGCGAACGTCGAGAAGCCGGAGAGATCGAACATCACGCCGCCGCCGAAGTTCAGCCCGAAGTTCCAGGAGCTGTCGTCCGTCGTCTGCGTGGTCCCCAGCGACGTCGTGGCCGAGCGCCCGCCGCTGCTGTGATAGAGCCCGACGCCGCCGAGCGCGTAGGGGGTCATCACCGACGTGCCAGTGGCGGGGCGGAACATCCAGACGGCGTCCGCCGTGCCCGCCCACATGTGCAGATCGTCGGCGCGGATGCTCGTGTTCCCGGCGGAGATCTCCTTGCCACCGAGGCTGGTGAACCCCAAGTCGCCACGGAGGCCGATGGGCGCCACGGGACTCATCCAGTCCACCAACCCCTGCACGTGCCACCCCGTGCCGTGCAGGTCGCTCGTGCTGCCGGTGGGAATCGTGGCCCCCGCCGCGATGCCGAAGTAGATCGGAGCGCGCGTGGGCTCCATGACCTGCGCGCCGGCGGTGGTTGCCGCGACAGCCGACGCTCCGATCGCGAGCGCGGCGATGACGGTCCTCGACGTGTCGATCCTCATGATGCACCTCCTCCCCCAGAGCGGTTCGGGCGCGCGGTCGGGCGCGCCGCCATCCCCCGGAAGCGCACCGCGCATGCCACGCGCCCGCCGGAGTGGAGCACTCGATGGGGCGAGGTTGACTGACCGAGCCTCGCGCGATAAGTCAGCGGCGTCATGAGAGACGTCGAGCGAGAGGAATCGGACCGGGATGCCGAGGTGGAGCGCGCCCTCCACCTGTGGGTGGTGCTGTCGCGCGCCCACGCCGCGGTGGCCGCACAGGCGAGAGCGGACGTTGCGCGGCACGGGCTCACCCTGGGCGAGTTCGGCGTGCTGGAGGTGCTCCATCACAAGGGGCCGTTGCTGCTCGGCGAGGTGCAGCAGAAGGTGCTGGTGTCGAGCGGCGGCATCACCTGGCTCGCGAACCGGCTCGAGGAGCGCGGCCTGGTGGAGCGCCGGCGCTCCACCGACGACCGGCGCGCCTCGTTCGTGGCGCTGACGCCGGCGGGCGCGCGGCTCATGCGCAGGATCTTCCCGGCCCACGCGCGCCGCATCGCGCGGGCGCTGTCGGGGCTCGACGCCGAAGCGCAGCGTCAGGCGACGGACCTGCTGCGCACCCTCGGCCGCCACGCCGCTGCGCATGACGAGGGGGAACCACCGGAGGGGTGAACGCGTTGACTGACTGGATATCTCAGTGCTGAGGGTTTTCGCCCTCGGCTCCACTTCCGCACGGGAGATACGTGATGGCCAACGCTCAGAGCTCCACCGCCACCTCCGTCGCCACCTGGCAGATCGACCCCGCGCACACCGGCGTGGAATTCGCCGTCAAGCACATGATGATCTCGACGGTGAAGGGACGCTTCACGCACGTCTCGGGGACGATCCGGCTCGACGAGTCGAACCCCGCCCGTTCGTCCGTCGAGGCGACCATCGACGCGACGAGCATCGACACGCGCGTCGAGCAGCGCGATGCTCACCTGCGCTCCGCCGACTTCCTGGACGCCGACCGCTTCCCGAGCATCACCTTCCGCAGCACGCGGGTGGTGCCGCGCGGCGAGGGACGCGCGGAGGTGACGGGGGATCTCGTCATCCACGGCGTGACGCGTCAGATCACGCTCGAGGTCGAGGAACAGGGGCGGCTCAAGGATCCGTACGGCAACGACCGCGTGGGCTTCAGCGCCACCGGCAAGCTCGACCGGCGCGACTTCGGCCTCACCTGGAACCAGACGTTGGAGGCGGGAGGGCTCCTCGTCGGGAACGAGGTGCGGATCTCGATCGAGGTCGAGGCGACCCGGTCGGCATCCTGAATCCCCGCGCCGCGGGGCGCGGAGGGGGGAGGCGCCGGTCGAGCACGCTCCCCCTCAGCGCCCCGCGCGCGGCAGCGTGAGCGTGAAGGTGGATCCCACCCCTTCCGTGCTCTCGATGGTCAGATCTCCCCCCATGGCCCGCGCCAGGTCACGGCTGATGGCGAGCCCCAGCCCGGTGCCCTCGTGCGAGCTCGTGAAGTCGCGGTCGAGCTGCACGAACGGCTCGAAGATGCGCTCGTGCTTGCTGGCCGGGACGCCGCGGCCGGTGTCGCTCACGCGGATGGCGACCGTGTCCGCGCCGAGCTCGGGACGGACGGTGATGCACCCTCCGGCATCGGTGAACTTGATCGCGTTCGACAGCAGGTTGAGCAGGATCTGCTGCACCTTCTCGGGGTCGGCGCTCACCCGCTCGGCGCTGTCGCACCCGTCGCAGAGGTAGGTGAGCTCGCGCGCGCGCATCTGCGGCGTCACGAGCACCTCGAGCCCGGAGAGCAGGTCGGCGATCGCGACGTCGCGCATTTCGAGCCGGAGGTGTCCCGCCTCCAGCTTCGCGAAGTTGAGTACGTCGTTGATGAGCGACAGAAGATGGCGCTGGCTGCGCTGGATGCGCCCGAGGTCCTCGAGCTGCTCCGGGGTCACCGGCCCGCGGACCCCCATGGCGAGCAGCTCGGCGTAGCCGGCGATGGCGTTGAGCGGCGTGCGCAGCTCGTGGCTCATCGTCGCCAGGAACTCCGACTTGGCGCGGTTGGCGCCCTGTGCCTCGGCGCGCGCGGTGCGCTCCTGCGTGTACAGGCGGGCATTGTCCATCGCCACGGCGGCCCACGCCGCGATGCCGGCCACCACCCGCTCGTGGCGCTCGGTGAACATCCCCGGGCGCTCGTGGCCGAAGAACAGCCCGCCGAGCACCGCGCCCGTGCGCGACACCACCGGCACCGCGAGATAGCTGCGCACCGGCGGGTGCCCCGGGGGGAGCCCGTGAAACGGGGAGAGGTGGCCGTAGCGCGGGTCGGTCAGCACGTCGGCGGCGCGCACGATCTCCTTGCCGCGCAGTGCCGGGCCGAACAGCGCCGTGTGCCGCGGCATCGGAAGGCCCGCGAATCGCTCGCGCGGGATGCCGGAGACGGCGAACGCCATCGTCGTCTCGCCGTCCGACGCCATCGACTCGTGGATGAACGCACCGATCTGCGCGCCCACGCGCGTCGTCGCCTCGTCGGTCACCAGTTGCACGAGCCGGTCGGCCTCGAGCTCCGCGGTGACCATCCCGCCGATGCGCTGCAGCGTCTCGAACAGGCGGGTCTCCTCGCGCAGTGCCTCCTCGGCCTGCCGCCGCTGCGTGGCATCGAGGATCGTCCCGAGGAATCGCAGCGGGCGGCGGGCGCCGTTCCGCTCGTCGAAGTGGACGCGCCCGTGAGCGACCAGCCAGCGGATGGCGCCGTCGGGGCGGAGCGTGCGGTATTCGGCGTGAAACTCCCCCGCGCCGGCGGGGTCGAGCGCGGACTGCATGGCGGCGTGCACGCGCTCCCGGTCCTCCGGGTGCACGAGCGACAGGAAGCGCGGGAGGTCGACCCGGGCGTCGGGGGGGAGCGCGAACATCGCCTTGCACTGCGCCGACCATTCCAGGACGTCGTGCACCGGATCGAAGTCCCACGTGCCGATGTCCGCGGCCTCCACCGCGAGCCGGAGCCGGTCCTGCGCCGCGCGCAGCGCCTCGTCGGTCCGGCGGCGCGCCGTGATGTCGCGGGCGATCTTCGCCGCGCCGATCACCCGTCCGCGCTCATCGCGCACGGGGGAGATGGACAGCGACACCTCCACCAGAGTGCCGTCCTTCCGCTGGCGGGTGGTCTCGAAGTGATCGATGTGCTCCCCGCGCGCGAGCCGCGCGAGGATGTCCCGCTCCTCGTGCTCGCGCCCGGGAGGGATGATGATCATGATCGAGCGGCCGACCGCCTCCTCGGCGGACCAGCCGAAGAGGCGCGTGGCGGCGTCGTTCCAGGAGATGATCGTGCCGTCGAGTTGCTTCCCGACGATGGCGTCATCCGAGGAGTCCACGATGGCGGCGAGGCGCTCGCGCACCTCGTAAGCGCGCCTTCGCTCCGTCACGTCGCGCGTGAGCACGATCACGCCGTCCGGCACGGGGACGAGGCGGCTCTCGAGCCACTGCTCGAGCGAGGGGATGTACCCCTCGTGCTCCACGATGCGCCGCTCCGCGACGGCCTGCCGCATCGCCTCCTCGAACGGGGTGTCCCGGAGCTCGGGGAGCTCGTCCCACAGCACGCGGCCGAGCAACGTGGACGGATCCTTGCCGGCGGCCCGCAGCGCCTCGGCCGCCGCTGGGTTCATGAACGTCCAGCGCCACTCGCCGTCGAAGGCGTTGGTGGCGTCCGGGAGCGCGTCGAAGATGGCGGCGATGCGCGCGCGGGCGCTCTCCGCCGCGCCGCGCGCGCGCTCCAGCTCGAGGAGGCTGTCCTGGAGCTGCTCGTTCGTCTGCTCCAGCTCCTGTGCGAGCGCCTGCGCCTCGTCCGTCTGGTGCTCGAGCTCGAGGGCCTGCTCCTGGAGCTGCTGGGCGTAGCGTTCGGCGTCGGCGCGCAACTCTTCCGCGCTCTGACGCAGCGCACGCTCGCGCGTGGTGGTGGCGTCGTAGTGACGCAGGCGGCGGTCCATGACCACGCTGGCGATGGCCAGCACGAGCACCAGGAGCACGCCGCCCACGATGACGCCGGCGAGGGCATCGGTGGCGAGGACGTTCCGCGCGCCCAGCGTGAGCGGCGCCCCGGTGGGAAAGAACCGCACGGCGCCGAGCGCCACGTAGTGCATGCCGACGATGCCGGCGCCGAGCACGATCGCCGCGGCGCGCTTGGCCCACTCGGCGCCGGCGGAGTCGGCGGCACGGAAGCGGTAGGCCCACCAGAGCGCGAGCCACGAGACGATGAGCGAGAGCGCCGCGCTCGCGGCCACGGGGCGGGACGCGACCGTGATCGACGCGGCGGTGCGCATGGCGCGGATGCCCAGCACGTGCATGACCACCATCGCCAGCGCCAGGAGGACGCCGGCGATCGCGATCGCGCCGCGGGTCGGGCGGGGCCGGCTCACCACGGCGAGCGCGAGGGCGCTGATCAGGATCGAGACGAGCAGGGAGGTGGCGATCAGCGCCACGTCGTAGCCGACGCGCATCGGGAGGTGGAGCGAGAGCATGCCCACGAAGTGGGCGCTCCACAGACCGATCCCCATCGCGCACGCGCCGCCGGCGAGCCACCTGGCGCGGGCGGGGCCGGTGGCGGCCGTCAAGCGTCCCGCGAAATCGAGGGCGACGTACGATGCCAGCGCGGCGATGACGAGGGCTGCCGAGACGAGGATCGGGTCGTAGGTTGGTGGCATTCAGCGCGGCGATGGGAGCCGGAGCGCGGCGGGACGTCGGGCGCCGCCTGGGCGTCCGAGATCGGGTGCAGGCTCCGCAGGAACCGTGCTCGTGGAGCACCCGGGAGCGGTGGGCGCGCCGACCGTTGACGGGCGCCGGCCGCACCGGATAGGTTCGCGCCATGACGAGGCTCCCGGGGGAGACGACGGGGCGGGCGAGGGGAAGGCAGCCGACGGTTCTGCTGAGCTTCGCGCACCCGGACGACGAGGCGTTCCTCGCGGCGGGGACGGCGGCGAAGTGCATCGCGGAAGAGGGCGCGCGCGTGGTGCTGTGCACGGCCACCCGCGGCGAGGGCGCCACGCTCCGCCCAGGCGCCCTCTACTCGCGCGAGGAGCTGGGCGAGGCGCGCGAGGCGGAGCTGCTGCGGGCCGCCGAAGCGATCGGGATCGCCGACGTGCACCTGTTCGCCCACCCCGACCGCCACCTCGCCGAAGCGGATCCGGAGGTGGTGCGCGGGGAGTTGGTGCGCGCGATCCGCCTGCACCGTCCCCAGGTGGTGATCACCTTCGACCCGAACGGGTCGAACCTGCACCCCGATCACATCGCCATCAGCCGCTTCACCGCCGATGCGGTGAGCGCGGCCGCCGATCCCCGCTGGATCCCCGACGGGGGCGAGGCACACTCCGTGTCCCGGTTGCTCTGGACAGGCGCCGAGCCGCTGTGGAAGCAGCTCCGCGAGGCGCCGTCGCCGGACGAGTTGGCGCGCCGTCCCGGCGTGGACTACCTGGTGGACGTTCGCGCCCATCGCGCGCGGAAGCGCGACGCGCTGCTCGCGCACCTGAGCCAGCGCCACGGCATCGACCGGCTGTTCTTCCAGCCGGGAGACGAGGAGCTCGTGCTCGGCTTCGAGGTGTTCCGCGACGCGTGGCGCGCTGGCGCGCTGGCGAAGGTGCGGAGCGGGATCTTCGAGGACCTGGTCTGGTGAGTGGCTCGCGAGCGGAGCGGCGCGCGCGCGCGCCGCTCCGCTCGCGCGGCGCTCACCGCGGCGGCAGCTTCGGCGTGGGGAGGCTGACCAGCACCGCGGTGACCACGAGCACCACGGCCGCGACCGCGAGCTCCGACGTGGCGGAGCGGCGCAGGGCGTGCGCGCTCTCCTCGGTGCCGAGGCGCGGCGTCATCCGGCGCCAGTTCCACGCCCCCAGCGCGACCACGATGGCCACCACGCACAGCTTCGTGATGAGCGCCACGCCGTAGGGGGTGGTCCAGAGCGCCGACAGGTACTTGAGGTGCACCCAGGCGGTGGTGAGGCCGGTGAGCACGAGCAGCGCGGCCGCCCCGAGCGCGAGCGGCGAGAATCGCGTCACCATCTCGGCCACGAGCGGCGCGCGCCGGTCGGGGGGAACGTCGCGGCGCAGCACGGCCGGAAGGCCGGCGGCGACGACCACGAACAGCGTCCCGATCCAGAGCGCCGCCATGGTCTCGTGCACCGGG
>DASTSH010000125.1:0-8920 GCA_035760785.1 Gemmatimonadaceae bacterium
CGCGCGATGCCGATTCCGGCGGGGAGAACGCGCTGGCGCCCGGGGAGGCTCGCAGCGTGTAAGCGCGCACGCCGCCGAAGCGAATGGCCCCCGGCGCCAAGGCCGAGGAACCCGAGCGGAACCCAGCCAGGGCGCCCGAGCGCCGCCACGGCCGAGGAGCCCGGCCGAGGAGCCCCTCGCACCTACTCACGCACGCACCATGTCCACGCACGCGACGATCCGCATGACGCGCTTGACGTGCCCCGGCATGTACGCGTGCAGATCCGCGTCGCTCATGGTGGGCATCGCGCCGAGGTCCGACCGCACGGAGTCGATCACCGCCACCCAGTCCGGATCCACCGTCACGTGCATCGCGCGCACCCGGTCCTCGAAGCGCGTGAGCATCCCCGTCACCGCGCGCTCGTGCGCGGGGAGGAGGCGCCGCTGCGTGGCGGCGGGGGCGGCGGCGATGCGATTGACGTCGGCGGTCACCTCGGCCACGGTGCGCGCGATCTCCGCCCGATCCGGGACATTCGCTCGGGGCGCCGCCATGGTGGCGGCGCCGCTGTCCGCGGCCGCCGCCGGCGCCGCGCTCCCCTTGTTGCAACCCCACAGCGCCGCGGCCAGCACGGCGCACCCCAACGACAGCCGTCCACGTGTCATCCGAAGTTCCAGTGTCGGGTGGTGAGGATCAGTGTACGTCGTGCGCCGGACCGTCCGGTCACGCGGGCGCCGATCGCAAGAAGCGGACTCGCCAGCGGATCGCGAGGTCACGGACATCGGGCACGGAGCATGAAGGACATCCTGGGAGCAGCGCGGCACCCGCCGCCCGATCACGCGCACGGAGAGGCCACACCGATGACGACGAGCCGACAGACCGACTGGATGAACCACCCCGAGATCCGCAAGCTCGTGGACGAGGCGAATCGCCTGTCGCTGGCCGAGCGGATCACCCTGGTGAAGGGGCTGGTGCCGCGGATCGCCGACCAGCTCACGGATCGCGAGTTCGAGGGGTTCATCGCGGACATCAGACTCAAGGGCGAGCGGTTCAACGAGGCGAAGGCGCACCCCGGCGAGGGGCGCGCGACGCGACTCACGCCCGGAGAGCGGGAGCTGGAGCAGCGGTGACGCGGTGAGCGCGGCGGCGTCTCCGCCGCCGCACGCCCGTGAGCGGATCGCCGGCCGACGCGGGGGATGTCCTACTCCCGCGTCCCGATCCCTTCGTCTCGCATCGCCTCCGCCCTCCGCTTGGCCGCGATCTCGTGGAGGAGGCGGTCCTCCGGCGTCTCGAGGCGGAGGGGAGGCACGGGAGCGGGCTTGCCGTCCGCGTCGAGGTGCACGAAGGTGAGCCAGCACTCGTTGGTGTGACGCCGCCGGCCGGTGGTCACATCCTCGGCGTACACGTGGGCCAGCACCGCCATGGACGTGCGCCCCACGAACACCACGTGCGCGTGTACCTCCACCACCTCCCCCACCCGGATCGGCTCCTTGAACAGGATGCGGTCGATGGAGAGGGTGGTGGCCTGGCCGCCGCAGTGCTTCATCGCGCTGAGCGCCGCGGCCCGGTCCACCATGCTCATGATCACCCCGCCGAACACCGACGGGTGCTTCAGACCGTTCGCGTGCTGCGGCATCATCAGGTCCGCGACCGTCGCCGCGGACTCGCGGGGGGCCTTGGCTTCCATGTGGTGAGTGTCGGTTCTGGCTCTGGTCATTCGGCGCCTCTCGCTCGCCACGCGCGCGCGGCGGGCAGGAAGGTGGGGGGTCGGGGAGCGGCCATGGCGGTGCGCGTCTCCTCGTCGTAGAGCGCCGCCTCGTCGAACGCGCGCGCGAGGGCACGCAGCGTGGTGCTGTCGGCGCGTCCCGCATCCAGCCAGTAGATGCTCCGCACCGGCGCCGGCATGCGCGCCACCGGCCAGGCGTGCCCGTGCGCGTCCTCCAGCGACAGCCGCACCCCGTCGTCTCCCGCATCGCGGGCCAGCACCTGGTAGCCATCGCGGCGCCACCGCGCCCCCGCGGAGTCCTCGCTCGTGGGGAGACCGTCACGGGCGCGGTCCCACCAGGCGGGGATGGCGACCTTCACCGGCGGCAGCGGGAGCACGATCCCCCCCGCGCGCGATCCGCGCCCCGGCACGACGAACTCCACCGCCGGCTCGCCGTTCATCGCCACGAGGTCGAAGCTCGTGCTGTCGAACTGGAAGTCGCCGATCGCGCCCGCCGCCTCGCGGACCCGCGCGTCGTCCGAGTCGCGCGAGGCGAGCACGGAGTCGCGCTCCTGCGCGAACAGCGCGCTCCCCTTCCGCACAAGCGAGGCGGCGGTGCGCGCCCCGAACAGCTCAGCGAGCGACGGATGCCGCCCGTCGCGCAGATCGACCACCCCACGCCGCCGCACGTGCCACTCGTCCCCCTCGCTCACCGTGAGGTCGGCGGCGTACTCGTAGCTCGTGTAGTGGCCGAACCGGTCGAGCAGATCGAGCTCGCTGGTGGCGGAGACGTGCGGATCCGGCTCCAGGTCCTCGTCGGGCCCCAGCGGGCGGTCGTCGGGGTGCGCGCGCGCGTACCACCGCTCGATCCCGCGGATCGTGGTGTCACGGAAGACGAGGAGCGAGTCGCCGGTCACCAGGTCGCGGCGCCAGAGCTGCTCCCCCACGATCTCGGCGTCGGTGTACGAGCGGTCGTCGTCCACCACGTACACCTCGTAGAACTTCCCCCCCCAGCGCGCGAGCTCGAGCGGCGAGCCGCGGGCGTGCACCCCCTGCGGGCCGGCGTGCACCCAGAAGGTGGAGTCCCCCGCCACCACCAGGAAATCGGCGCGCGGCGGCGTCGCGGCCGGCGGCGCCGGCCGGCCACAGGCGAGGAGGAGGAGGGGCAGCGGAAGGAGCGCGCGAAGGTGCATGCGACGCGAAATATAGCGCGTGACGGAAGCGGCGGTCGCGTCGTACTCCTCTTGCGCGGCGCGATTAGATTTCGCGCGTTTCACGCCCCCCTTCGTTCCGCCCCCTCCCTTCGGAGCACGAGCAGCACCCATGCGCAGCAGCATCCCGTTCCTCGCCCTGGCGCTCCTCGCGTGCGGCGGCGACGCCCGCACGCCCGGCACCGTGCAGGCGCAGCCCGTCGTCCCCGCGACCGCCTCGCGCGCCGCCGATTCCGTGCACGCCGACACCACCGCGCACGCGCCGATGCTCGACGACAGCGCGGCCGTGCGCGGGCTGTACGTGAACCGCTTCGCCGCCCAGAGCGAGCGGCGCATGCGCCGCCTCATCGCCATCGCCGACAGCACGGAGATCAACGCGCTGGTGATCGACATCAAGGACGAGTTCGGGCTCAACTACGACTCCTCCGATCCCATGGTGGCGCGCAACGCGGGGAACATGGGACGCATCCCGCACCTGAAGGCGCTGGTGGACACGCTGAAGGCGCACCACATCGTGCCGATCGCGCGCATCGTGGTGTTCAAGGACTCCGTGGCCGCGCGCAACAATCCCGACCACGTGATCCGGAAGCCGGACGGCACCCCCTGGCACGACAAGAAGGGGCTCACCTGGGTGGACCCGTACGACCGGGCGATCTGGGAATACGACATCCGCGTGGCCGAGGACATGGCGCGCCTCGGCTTCGCCGAGATCCAGTTCGACTACATCCGCTTTCCCGAGCCGTACAAGAGCCTTCCGCCGCAGGTGTTCCGCGACGCGAACGGCGTGAGCAAGCCGCACGCGCTGGCGAGCTTCTTCGAGACCGCCTGCCCGCGCATCCACAAGCTCGGCGCGCGCTGCACGGCGGACATCTTCGGTCTCGTCACCACCGTGCCCGGCGCGCTGGAGGTGGGACAGCAGTGGGAGGAGCTGTCCCCGGCGACGGACGTGCTGCTCCCGATGGTGTACCCGTCGCACTACCCGCACGGCTCGTTCGGCATCGCGCGCCCGAACGCCGAGCCGTACCGCACGGTGAACCTCGCGATCGCGCGGGCACACGAGCGCGACCTGAAGCTGGGGGTCACGCGCCCGGAGCACGTGCGGCCGTGGCTCCAGGCGTTCTCGCTCAAGGGGATGACGCCGAAGTACGGGCCGTCGGAGCTCGCCGAGCAGAAGCGCGCGGTGTACGACGCGGGCTACGACGGCTGGGTGCTGTGGAACCCCGGCTCGATCTACGAGCCGTACCTTCCGGCGCTGGAGGCGCGCATGGTCTCGCGCCGGAAGGCGGTCGCGGCTCGTCAGGCTGGGGCGCCGGCGGTCACCGGACGGTGACGAACTCCTTCAGCACCTGCTGGAGCTCGAGGTTCACGCCGTGCTCCACGACCACCATGTACCCGCCCGGGGCGAGGGAGAGCGTGGCCTGATACTGCACCGTCTCGGTGCCGGCGTCGCACTGCGGGCGCGTGGTGGGGAGCACCCGGAGCTCCACCAGCGAATCGGTGCGCTGCGCGGTGGCGGTGATGGGCACGCCCACGCATGCGCCCCCCACGCTCCCCTCCACGAGCACCCCTCCGTCCACCGCGTGCGCGGTGGTCGTGAGGGGGTCGCCCGGGGCCTGCTGGAGCGACACGTTCACGTGACTGATCTGCTGCTGCGGCTCGGTGCTCGACGAGCAGGCGACCGCGCTTCCGCACAGTAGGAGGAACAGGGCCAGGCGGCTCATGAGTGCTCTCTTCGGATGTTTCAGGGTCCGCTTCAAGATCACGGCGGAGCCCGGCGCGGGCAAGCGGCGAGCTCAGTACCGCAGCTCCATCGAGAGCGTCACCGAGCGCGGATAGGCGGGGTTGAGGAAGCGCTCGAGCACCGGCTCGCCGGGACGCGGGGCGCCGATCGCTCCCTTCGGATTCTCGCCGAAGATCCCGAAGGTCGCGTAGCGCTGGTCGAACAGGTTCGACACGCTCGCGTGGATGGCCACGCGCTCCCGCTCCCAGCGCAGCGCCAGCGACGTGGTGGAGTACCCCGGGATCCGCCCGCTCGCCGTCCGCGCGGAATCGAGCGCCACCCGCTCCAGGTTCGCGTCGTTCCCGCGCAGGAACTGGCTCGACACCATCCGCACCGACAGCTCGGCGCCGAGCAGCGCGCGCCCCACCACGCGCGTGGCCTCCACCCCCACGCTCCCGCGATGGCGCGGCGAGAGCGGGAACTCGTCGCCGGGGCGCGCGGAATCCGGCGCGGGGAGCGCCGACTCGAGCAGCACCGCGCTCTGGTAGGTGGCGCCGAGGAGCGCGTAGCTCCCGAACAGCCGCAGCCCCGCAGGGAGCGACAGCGATCCGCTCGCCTCGATCCCCTGGCGTCGCGTGCGCGGGATGTTCTGGAAGAACCCCGTCGTGGTCGCCGCCGAGGTCACGAAGACGATCTCGTCGCGCACGTCCTCGCGGTACGCGACCACGTCCAGGTTCGCGCCGTCGCGCGGCTCCCAGTCGAACCCGGTCTCGTAGTTCGTCACCGTCACGGGGCGCAGCGGGGGATCGTCGCCGAGCGAGAACGGGAGCGGACAGGGCGCGCTCGCGTCGGCGCAGGCGAGCTCCAGCGCGGCGGGGGCGCGGAAGCCGGTGCTCACCGCCGCGTAGCCGCGCACGGCATCGGAGAGGGTGTAGTTGACGCCGATGCGCGGCGAGAAGCGCGTGAAGGTGTTGGTGCCGTCGTTCGACGGATCGCGCAGGTCGCGGAAGGGGACGCGCACCCAGTCGCCGCGCGCGGCGGCGGTGAACGACAGCCGCGGGGTGGCCTGCAGCACCCCCTGGGCGTAGAGCGCGCCGTCGTCCTCGTTCACGCGCGCGCTCTCGCACAACCCGGTGCTCGGGTCGCACGAGCCATCGATCGGCGCCTCCGGCGTGGCCTCGCTGAAGATCCGGTAGCGCACGTCGTTGCGCGCGTACTCCGCGCCGACGGTGAGCGCGAGCGGCAGCGCGCCCACGGTGGTGGGACGCGTCCACTCCGCGGTGCCCCCCGTGGAGCGGCTCGCGACGAACGCGTCGGTGCTCGGCGCGTCGATGTTCACGTTGAACTGCTGCGTGTCGTTGCGGCGGTGGAAGACGTTCCCCCGGATCGTGCCGCCGCCGAGCGGGCGCTCCCCGCGCAGCGCCAGGTGCCAGAGCTCCGGCTCGAAGAAGTCGCCTCCGGTGAAGTTCGCCCGCGGGTCCACGTGGAACCAGCTCTCGGGAAGGGAGCCCGCCTGCATCAGCCGGTCGTGCGCGTACATCACCGTGAGCGCCACGTCGGTCGAGTCGCGCTTGCGCCCGATGTTCGCGAACAGCATGCGCGTGCGCGCCGGGGTCTGGTCGCGCCAGCCATCCTCCTCCGAGCCGTGCGCCATGAGGAATCCGTCGATTCCCCCGCGCATGCCGCTCGCCGTGATGCGCGCGCCGCGGTAGCCGTACGCGCCGCCATCCACGTCCACCCCCGCGCTGGCGGTGGAGTCGCCGCGCCGCGTGAACAGCACCAGCGCACCGGCGAGCGTGTTCTTGCCGAACAGCGTCGCGGGTCCGCGCACCAGCTCCGCGCGCGACACGGCCTCCATGGGGATGAGGTCGAAGTTCACCTGCTGCGCATCGGGCTCGTTGATCCGCACGCCATCGAGGAAGACGCTCACCCCCTGCGGCACGCCCACCACCGGGGAGAGGGTGAAGCCGCGGATGTCGACGGTGGGCTGCACGCGCGTCCCCTGGTCGTCGAACACGCTCACGCCGGGGAGCTTCGCGAGCGCGGCGGCGGCGGCGGCGGGCCCGGGGGCCACGTCGCGCACGCGCACCTGGTCCACCTGCACCGGCGTGCGCTCGTCCACGTCGGTGAGACGGGTGCCGGTGACGACGGTGGGGGCCAGCGCCTGCGCGCGCCCGGCGCGGGCGCTGTCGGCGCGCGCGCTGTCCGCGCCGGCGCCGCTCGCGCCCGTGCTGTCACGCTGCTGCGCGGCGGCGGGGCGCGCCGTCACCGCGAGCACGGCCGCCGCGATGGCGCCGGCCAGGGCGGCGCGCCGCGCGCGGGTGCCGAGCGGCGCGCGCATCACCGACTACCGCCGCGCGATCCGCCGCACACCGTCCACCAGGCGGTCCACCTCCTCCTCGGTGGTGTAGCAGGCGCACCCGGCCCGGAGGAGCCCGTCGTGCGCGTGCCCCAGCCGCTCGAGGACGGTGGTGGCGTAGAAGTCGCCGTTGCTGGCGAACACCGCGTGGTCGACGAGCCGGCGCGCCACATCCTCGGAGGGGACGCCCTCCACGACGAACGACACCGTGGGCGTGCGCGGCGTGCCCGGCGGCGGGCCGTACGGGCGCACCCCCGGGATCGCCGCGAGCCCTCGCCACAGGCGCTCGAGCAGCGCCGATCCGCGCGCGTGCATCGCGGCGAACGCCGATGCGAGCCGCTCGCGACGGGTGTCCCCCGCGCCGAGCGAGGCGAGGAAGTCCACCGCCGCCGCCGCGCCCACGATGCTCTCGTGGCTCTGCGTGCCCGTCTCGAGCCGCTCCGGAGCGGTGTCCGGCGCCGGCGGCAGCTTGGGGACGTCGAGCTGGAGCATGCGGTCGCGCTTCCCGTAGAGCACCCCGATGTGCGGTCCGTAGAACTTGTACGCCGAACAGGCGAGAAAGTCGCAGTCGATGGCGCGCACGTCGACGAGCTCGTGCGGAGCGAAGTGGACGGCATCCACGAACAGGAGCGCCCCGTGCGCGTGCGCGAGCGGCGCCGCCCGCGCCACGTCGGTGACGGTGCCGAGGGCGTTCGAGGCGGCGCCGATGGCCACCACCTTCGTGCGCGCGCCGATCTGTCGCTCCAGATCGTCCCAGTCCAGCCGACCGTCCTCCGGGCGCATCCGGACACACCGCACCACCACGCCGCGCTCCTTCGCCAGCGCCATCCACGGCGCCACGTTCGCCTGGTGATCGAGCTCGGTGACGACGATCTCGTCCCCCGCCGTGAGCCCGCGCCCGATCGCGCGTGCCAGGTGGAAGGTGAGCGTCGTCATGTTCTGCCCGAACGCGATCTCGTCCGGGGCGGCGTTCAGGAAGTCGGCGAGCGCCGAGCGCGCCTCCTCGATGGCGTGGTCGGTCTCCTCGCTCGTGGGATAGGCCCAGTGCGTGTTCGCGTTGTGGTGGAAGAGATAGTCCGCCATCGCGTCCACCACCTCGCGCGGAACCTGCGTGCCTCCCGGCCCGTCGAAGTACGCCACCGGCGTGCCGCCGTGCCGCCGCTCGAGCGCGGGGAAGCGCGCGCGGATCGCGTTCACCGATACGGCGCCCGCACCCCGCTCGTGGGGGCGCGGCGCGGTCAGGCGCGTGGCGCTCATGCGATCTCCACTCCCGCCCACCGCTCGATGAGCTTCACGGCCTCGACGTGGTCCGCCTCCTCGCCGAGCACGTGGTGCGCGAGGCGGAACAGCTCGGAGGTGAGCTGGAGGAGGGGGGAGGCCACCTTCTGCTCGCGGGCGACGCCGGCGGCGATCCCCACATCCTTGTCGAGCAGGGCGAGGCGGAAGGTGCGCGGGAAGGCGCGCGTGAGCACGCGCTCGGGGAAGAGGTTGGCGCTGGTGTTGCTGCGCCCGCTCGACGCGTTGATCACGTCGAGCGCGATCTCGGGGGAGACGCCGGCCTTCGCGAGCGCCGCGAGCCCTTCCCCGGTGGCCCAGACGTGCACCGCGAGCAGCGCGTTGTTCACCGACTTGAGGGCGTGCCCCGCGCCGACGGGTCCGCAGTGCACGAGCTTCTCGCCGAACGTGCCGATCACGGGACGGATGCGCTCGAACACGTCGCGGTCTCCGCCGCACATCACGGTGAGCGTCCCCTTCTCCGCGCCGCTGGTGCCGCCGCTCACCGGCGCGTCCATGAACTGGACGCCGTGCTCGGCGAGGCGCGCGGCGATCCGGCGCGACGTCTGAGGGTCGCCGGAGGTACAGTCGATGAGCGTGGCGCCGCTGGCGAGCCCGGCGAGCAGTCCGTCGCCGCCGTCCAGCAGCTCCTCGACATCGCGCGAGGTGGGGA
>DASTSH010000126.1:0-3328 GCA_035760785.1 Gemmatimonadaceae bacterium
ACTCTCCGCCACCGCGCCGAGCGCATCCAGCAACACACCGCGCTCCGCGTCCTCCATCAGCCACGCCGCCACACGCTCGCGCTCCGCCGGTGTGGCCACACCAGCCACGAAGCGATACAACAGGTCGAGATCGACACCCTCGAAACGATGACTCGGCACGCGTGATGACCGTGAAGGAAGGGGATGATCCCGGAACGCGCGACGCGTGTCGGAGCTCCCGACCCGGACGCGCACCCGTCCCCGCTCGCCGCGCGGCCACGTGATGGGCACGGCGGCGACGGAGATGTGACGGACGACGGTGGACGAGACCCTACATGGAGTCGGTCGGCGGGAGCGCGCGACAGCGGAGAGCCACGCGCCGCGCGCGCGAAGCGATCGCGCTCACAACCCCTCGCGCAACGACCGCGGCAAGCTCTCCCGCAGCGCCCGGTACGCGCGCGCGAGGTGCGCTTCCACGGTCTTGAGCGTGACGCCGAGCGCATCGGCGATCTCGCGGTTCGTGAGCTGGCGCCGCCAGCGCAGCAGGATCGTCTCCCGCACCCGAGGGGGCAGCTCGTCGATCGCGCGCTGGAGCGCGGCGGCGAGGTCGGCGCTCGCCACCGCCGCATCGATCCCCCCGTCGCTCTCCCGCGACGGTGCCTCCAACCGCTCGCTGCTCTCGATCACCGCGACCTCGGTGCGCGCGCGACGCAGCACATCCAGCGAGCGGTTGCGCACCGCCATGTACAGGTAGCTGCGCACGCTCCCCCGGATCGCCAGCCGCTCGCGCTCGCGCCAGAGACGGAGGAACACGTCGTGGACGAGATCCTCCGCCGCCGCGCGGGAGCGCAGTAGACGCAGCGCGTACCGGCACAGCGCCTCGTAATGCGCCGCGTACACCTCCGCGAACGCCGCGCGATCCCCGCGCAGCAACGCCCGCGCTTCGGCCGATTCGTCGCCCTGCTGGCTGGGGATCTCCACGATGGTTCCGGCGACGGAGGACGATGGGACTGCGCCTGACGATGGAGCGAATATTCCATTTTGGGATATTCCTCCCGAGACCGCAAGCTCGGCCCGCATGATCCACCTCGGTCCGCGCCCGTGAGCTCGGTGCACACCCCCGAGTACCAGTTCATGCTGCAACGGCTCCAGGACGCACGCGAAGAATTGGAGCTCACGCAGCAGCAGGTCGCCGACGCCCTCGAGAAGAAGCAGTCCTTCGTCTCGAAGTGCGAGACGGGGGAGCGTCGCGTGGACGTGATCGAGCTCGCCCGCTTCGCCGCGCTGTACGGCAAGCCGCTGTCGTACTTCCTGCCGACTACCTTCCGCCCGCCCGGAAAGACGCTTCGCCGCTGACGGCCGGCGGCAGCACGCCGTCGCGCCGCGCCTGCGCCACCACTCCCTCGAGCAACACGAGCGCCGCATCCATCTCCGCCGCTGGGATGACGAAGTCGGCGCTCTCCTCCCCTGACTCCCCCGGTACGCGCCGCTCCATCTGCACGTACGCCAGCGGAGTGCCCGGCTCCACGGGCACGGAGAGCGTCGCCGTCAGCCACCCGCCCGAGTCCAGCGGCACCGCCCCCCGCGCCCGCCGCTCGCTCAATTCATCCTGGTACACGGGGCGCCAGCTCGCTCCCGCCTCGCCAGCGCCGGAACGAACGGAGCCGCGGTCGGGGTCGCTCTCATCTCCTCTCTCCTCGCCGCTCCCCGCCGAGTGGCGGATCCGCCGCGCCACGCCACGGAACGTCGGATGCTCCGATCGCCCATCGTCCCCCCCCACGACCACCACCCACCCCGCCACCGCCAACGCTCGCGCCACGGCCGGCAACGTTTCGAACGTCACGAACCGCAGCTCCTCGGCGACATCGAACAGATCGATCTCCGCGGAGATGCCCCGTTCTCCCGCTCCAACTGTCATCGCTCCTCCCCTCCGTTCCCGCCCGGTTCGTGCACGCCGCCCCCCGCTCACCCTTCCGGCCGTGCAATAAATTGTTTATACTGGGCGCATGACGATGCCTCGCCGCTCCCGTCGCACACCATCTTCGCCCGGCAATTCCCACGACTCCCCTACGACGCCTGGGAGCCGAAGGAAAGGCGAATATAAATGATTTATCGAAACTGTCAATGACTTGCCGCGTCGCTGCGTGCCGCGGACTCAATCATTATTACGCACACCGCCGCGCCTCACCCCACACCCGCCACCCATGGCCGCGAGACAGTCGCCACCGACCGTGACTCCGGAGGAGCTCCGCGAGCTCGCCCGCGCCATGGGCTGCCACACCCAGAAGGCGCTCGCCGAGCAGCTCGGCGTCACCCAGCCGCGCGTCTCGCAGATCCTCACCGGTGCCTACCCCATCCGCCCCGGCCCGCTCCTCACGCTCGTGCGCGAGCTGCAGGCACAGTACATCCACGGCAGGAAGGTCCGCGCGTGACCACCCACGACATCTCCGACGTCGATTCCGGCGCCCGCTCGAGCGGCATGCGCTGGCCGGGCCCCGACGAGCCGTACTACGTCCCCGCCGCGAACGAGCGCGAGATCTTCGCCATGTGCCACGCCCGGGGACTCCCGGTGATGCTCAAGGGACCCACGGGGTGCGGCAAGACGCGATTCGTCGAGCACATGGCCTGGCGACTCGGCCGCCCGCTCGTCACCGTCGCCTGCCACGACGACCTCTCCGCCAGCGACCTCACGGGGCGCTACCTCATCCAGGGCGGGGAGACGGTGTGGGTGGACGGCCCGCTCACCGTCGCCGCGCGCGCGGGCGCGATCTGCTACTTGGACGAGATCGTGGAGGCGCGGCAGGACACCACGGTCGTCATCCACCCGCTCACCGATGACCGCCGCATCCTGCCGATCGAGCGCACGGGGGAGATCGTCGAAGCTGCACCGGGATTCCAGCTCGTGGTCTCCTACAACCCGGGCTACCAGCATGCGATCAAGGACCTGAAGCCGAGCACTCGGCAGCGCTTCGTCACCCTCGAGTTCGACCATCCCCCTCCGCAGCGCGAGGCGGAGATCGTGGCGCACGAGGGGGGCGTCCCCGCGCCCACCGCCACCGCGCTCGTGGAGCTCGCGAACCGCGTGCGCCGCCTCCGCGACCAGGGGCTCGCGGAGGGACCGGGGACGCGCCTCGTGGTCGCCACCGCCCGACTCATGGCGAGCGGGATCCCCGCCTACGCCGCGTGCCACGCCGCGCTCGTGGGGCCGCTCACGGATGACCCCGATCTGGCGGGGGCGATGGCGGATCTGATCGCGGGGACGTTGTAGGGGGGCGCGGGAAGCGGGAAGCGGCGCGCCAAAGGCGCGCCTGCGGGGAGCGGGAAGCGGTAGTGGCAGCGAGGGGGGGGG
>DASTSH010000127.1:0-3010 GCA_035760785.1 Gemmatimonadaceae bacterium
GGTCCTAGCCTCCCCCACCCGTCTACCACCCCAATGACTGCAGCCTCCCGCGACCCAGCGACCGGCCAGGTGTGGCGCACGTATCCGACGTTGGATGCGGGGGCGGTGGCGCGCGCGCTCGAGCGCGCGCGCGGAGTGCAGGTGGAGTGGGCGGCGCGCCCGCTGCGGGACCGCGCGCGTGTGCTGGAGCGCTTTCGTCGCGTCCTGTTCGCGCGGCGGCACGAGGTGGCCGACGTCATTCTCCGCGAGAACGGAAAGCCGGCCGTGGAGGCGCTCACGGGGGAGGTGCTGGTGGCGCTCGACCTGGCGCGCTGGTACGCGCGACACGCGGAGCGCATCCTGGCAGCGGAGCGGTTCGTGCCGTCGAACGTCGCGCTCTGGCGCAAGCGCGTGACCATCGTGCACGAGCCGCTGGGCGTGGTGGGCGTGATCTCGCCGTGGAACTATCCCTTCATGCTGCCGGCGGGGATCGTGCTGCCGGCGCTGGTGGCGGGGAACACGGTGCTCCTCAAGCCATCGGAGCTCACCCCCGGCTCGGCGGTGCTGCTCGGCGAGCTGCTCGCCGAGGCCGGTGTGCCGGAGGGGGGCGTGGCGGTGCTCACGGGCGACGGGAGCACGGGGGCGGCGCTGGCGGCGAGCGCCGTGGACAAAGTGTTCTTCACCGGGAGCGTGGCCACGGGGCGGAAGGTGGCGCACGCGTGCGCGGAGCGGATGGCGCCGTGCGTGCTCGAGCTCGGGGGGAGCGATCCCGCGATCGTGCTGGAGGATGCCGATGTGGATGTGGCGGCGAGCGGGATCGCGTGGGGGCGGTTCAGCAACGCCGGACAGACGTGCGTGGCGCCGAAGCGCGTGTTCGTGGTGGATGCGGTGTACGAGCGCTTCGCGGCGCGGTTCACGGCGGTGGCCCGGGCGCTGCGGCTCGGCGCCGGCGGCGATGCCGGGACCGACGTGGCGGCGATGATCAGCCCAGTGCAGGGAGCGCAGCTCGCGGCGCAGCTCGACGACGCCATCGCGCGCGGCGCGCGCGTGTCGGTCGGGGGCGCACCGCCGCCGGAGCGTCCCGATCTCTTCCCCCCCACCGTGCTCGAGAACGTGCCCGCGGACTCGCGGGTGCTCGCGGAGGAGACGTTCGGGCCGGTGGTGCCGCTGGTGCGCGTGCGGGATGCGGACGAGGCCGTGCGGCTGGCGAACGCGTCCACCTTCGGGCTCAGCGCGAGCGTGTGGGGGCGGGACCGGCGGCGCGCGGAGGCGGTGGCGCGACGCCTCGACGCGGGCACGGTGGTGATCAACGACACGGTGGTAGCGGTGGGGATCGCCGAGGTTCCGCACGGTGGCGTGAAGGAGAGCGGCCAGGGTCGCTCGCACGGCGCTCCGGGGCTGCTGGAGTGCGTGCGCACGAAGACCGTGGTGGCGGACCGGCTGGCGGGCGCTCGCCAGCCCTGGTGGTTCGGTTACGGCCCGGAGCACGCGAGGAACGTCGACGCCTTCGTCCGATTCTGGCACGGCGGGTCTCTCGCCGAGCGCCTCGGCGGCATCTGGCGCTCGGTGCGCATGCTCTTCCGGCACGAGAGAGCGCTGTAGCGCCCGCGCGCACTTGATCGGCGCGTGAGCGCGGGTCACCTTACGACCCGTGATCGGGTTCCTCATCGTCTTCGACACCGTCCTGCTCGCGCTCCGGCGCGTGCTCCTCGTGGCGGCGGTGCTGCTGTTCATCGTGTTCGCCGTGGACTGGCTCGTCCGGACCCGGCGGATCAACCCGTTCGGCCCGGTGGCGCGGTTCTTCCGCAAGACCGTGGATCCGCTGATCGCGCCGGTGGAGCGGCGCGTGGTGCGGGCCGGCGGGATGCCGACCAGCGCCCCCTGGTGGACGCTCGTGGCGGTGGTGGTGGGCGGGATCCTGCTGATCGTCGCGCTCCAGTTCATCCGCGGGCTGGTGGTGAGCGCGGCGTTCGCGACCCAGCGCGGCTCGCGCGGGCTCTACGACCTGCTCGTGAGCTGGACGTTCGGGATCCTGCAGCTGGCGCTGATCGTGCGCATCATCGCGAGCTGGATCCAGCTCGATCCCTACAAGCCCTGGATCCGCTGGTCGGTGTCGCTCACCGAATGGCTCCTGCGCCCTCTCCGGTCGGTGATCCCGCCGTTCGGGATGATTGACGTGACGCCGATCGTCGCGTATTTCGTGCTGGCGCTTCTCGAAGGGTTCATGCATTCCATCGGCGCATGAGCGATCTCATGGTGCAGGAGCGGGCCGGGGCGGTGCGCTTCAGCGTGCGCGTGCAGCCGCGCGCCGGACGCACGGCGCTGGATGGCACGCACGCCGGAGCGCTGCGGGTGCGGCTGGCCGCCGCGCCGGTGGACGGCGCGGCGAACGAGGCGCTCGTCGAGCTGCTCGCGGACCGGTTGGACGTGCCGCGGAGCGCGATCACGATCGTGAGCGGCGCGACGTCGCGCACGAAGTTGGTGGAAGTTCATGGCGTGGACGCGGCGAGAGCGCGTGAGCTCGCCGCCAGACGCTGACCCTCACCGGACGATCATGGCGACGATTCTCCTGATCGGGCACGATGCGGCGCTCCTCGAGGGGCTCGCGCAATCGCTCGCGGGCGCGGGGCACCGGCCGCGCATCGCGCACACGGCCGCCGAAGGGCTGGAGACGGCGGTGGTGTTTCCCCCGCTCGCCGTGATCGTGGAGCGGCGGCTGGCGCTCGCCGACCCGGAACTGCTGCGCATCCCGCTGGCGCGGGGGGGCGCCTTGCTGCTCTACCGGACCGACGATTCGGGGCCGGCGACGTTGGCGCCGCCGCAGCAGCGCCTCGTGCTCGCCGACCTCACGCTGCCGCTCGAGCGCCACCGCCTGCTCGCGCTCGTGCAGCGCGTGGCCGAGCGGGTGCGGGCGACGGGAGGGAGGCATCCGACGCCGCCGGAGCACAGGGCGTACTGAGCGGGCGCGGGGCGCGGGGCGCGGGGCGCGGGATGCGGGATGCGGGACTGGGGAATCGGGCCTCGGGAGAGG
>DASTSH010000128.1:0-6539 GCA_035760785.1 Gemmatimonadaceae bacterium
GGAGGGAGCGGAGCTGCGCGAGAGTGGAGTCGCCGCGGTGGTAGAGCGAGCCGTCGTTGATGAGGAGGCCGAGCGATCCCTCGCGCGAGTTCAGCTTGGCCATCACCGAGTCGGAGCGTGCGAGGAAGCTCTCGAGCGTCCCCTGCGCGATCCCCAGCCGCCGCGCGGCGTCGCGGAGCTGCGCCGTGGCGTCGTTCATCTGCGCGGCCGACTGGCCGAGGTCGTGCACGATCGCCTCGATCTCGCCTGACGACGTCGCGGAGTCCGCCCGCTGGAGGACGCTCTGCAGGGCGGCGGATGCGTCGTTGACGCGCCCGGCGCCGCTGCGCAGGTCGCGCGAGAGGCGGTCGAGGTTCCGCGACTGCACGCGCACCGTGTGCGCGAGCTGGGTGGACATGTCGGCGACGTTGCCGATGGTGACGCGCAGCTCGCGGGCCGCGGTGTCGTTGAACGTCACCTGGAAGCGCTCGGCCACCGAGGCGACGTCGCCGGCGATCTGGCCGGCCACGGCGGTGAGCTGCGCGATGTCCGGGTAGGTGACGCCGGGAATGGTGCGCGGATACCGGCTGGCGTCCTCGAGCTGGCGCAGCACGTCGGGGCTCGGCGGAAGCGCGGAACGGCTCATCACCTGCGCCTGCCACTCGCCGAACAGGCTGGCGGAGCTGAGGAGCACCACGGGGTCCGGCGGCAGCTCCACCTCCGGGTCGAGGCGCAGCCGCACGAGCACCCAGCCGCCGTCGGCGAGCTCCACCCGGTCCACCCGCCCCGCCTGCACGCCGCGGATGACCGCGGCGTTGCCGACCTTCACGTTGCCCACGTCGCGGAACCGGGCGACGACCTGCGGGCGCTTGTCGCCGATGTCGGTCTGGTTCACCCAGAGCGTCGCGGCGACGATGAGCAGGGCGCCGATGAGCACCGTCGCCCCGACGAGGAAATCGTTCGTCCGCTTCATGCGCGCTCGCTCCTCGGCCGGAGTCTCATTCGCTCTCTCCCAGCAGCCATACGACCGCCCAGAAGGCGTCGAGCACCAGGATCATCACCGCGCCGTACACCACCGCCCGCGTCGCCGCCCGCCCCACGCCCTGCGCGCCGCCGCGCGCCGTCATGCCGCAGATGCTCCCGGCGAAGGTGATCGCGACGCCGAAGCTCGACGACTTCACGAGCCCGTAGCGCACGTCGAAGACCTTGAAGAAGAGCCGGAGCCCCTTCACGAACTCCGCCGAGGAGAGCTCGAGCAGACCGATGGACGCGACCCAGCCCGCGAGGATCCCGACGATCATCGCCAGGCCGACGATGATGGGGAACATGACGAGCCCGGCGAGCACACGCGGCACCACGAGGTACGCGAGCGGGTCGTAGGCCAGCGTCTCGAGCGCGTCGATCTGCTCGGTGACGCGCATCGTGCCCAGCTCGGCGGCGATGCTCGCGCCCACGCGCCCGGCGAGTGCCAGACCGGTGAGCACCGGCGCGAGCTCCATCGTGATCGTCTTCTCCACCAGCGTGCCGACGAAGTAGAGCGGGATGGCGCCGGTGAAGGTGTACGATGCCAGCAGCGCGAGCACGATGCCGGTGAAGACGGCGATGAGGAGCCCGATGGGGAGCGAGTCCACGCCGAGCATGCGCGCCTGCTGCGTGGCGAGCGGGAGCCAGGTGCGGACCTCGCGCGCGGAGTACAGGGTGCCGACGATGAAGCGCGCCGCGCGGCCGACGCCCTCGGCGCCTTCCCGCGTCGCGCGGCCGAGCGCGGTGATCATGCCGGCGTGGTTCGGGCCGCGGCCCGACCGCTCATCTCGTCCACGTGGATGCGGAAGAGAACCGTGCGGTGGGGCATGGGATCGGAGGGCGTGAGCGTCTCCGGCGCGATGGTGCGGAGCAGCTTCACCGCCCGGCGCCACGCCGCGCGCTCGGCGTCGCTCCCGTCGCTGGCGAGCACGTAGAACGCGCCGCGCACGACGACGCTCTCCCAGTCGTACGTGTCGCGGACCTCATCCACCTCGAAGGCCACCCAGCGGCTGTGGAGCAGCGTGTGGAGCTTGAGCCCGTGCGACGTTCGGCCGTAGACCCAGCCGTCGTGGTACACGTAGTGGAGCGGCTCGATGTCCAGGTGGTTCTGGAACGCGTAGGCGAGCCGCCCGACGCGGTGGCGCGCGAGCAGCGCCTCGCACTCGGCGGCGCTCATCTCGCGGATGGTGACCGCCGCGGGCGGCGGCTCCGCCGACCCCGCCGCCTCGTCACCGGCGGACGGCTGCCGCGAGGGGCCCATGCCATGTGGATCCGCGTGACTCATACGCACCCCGGTTGGCGGATGTGGAACGTGGCTCGTGCCGCTGCGTGTTCACCGGAGGATGGGCGGCCACGGCAGCGCCGTCTGTCGGCGGCGAGGTGGCAAGTCGTAGGGCCAACCCTTACATTCGGAGCGTGCCCATCCGTCATCCGCAACACGCGTCGGATCGTCATCCCGGGGACTCCGGCCATGCGTCGCACAGAAGCCATGTGTGAGCACGGGGGTGGAGCGTCGGTGAGCGAGCGGACCTCGGCGGCGGAGCTCGAGGAGCGGCTCCAGGCCGCGGAAGCGCGCTTCGCCGGCATCGTGTCCATCTCGGCCGATGCCGTGATCTCCATCGACGAGCACCAGCGCATCATCCTCTTCAACGAGGGCGCCGAGCGCATCTTCGGCTACACCGCCGAGGAGGCGATCGGGCAGCCGCTGGAGATACTCCTCCCGGTACGGTTCCGCTCGGCCCACCGGGCGCATGTCGCCTCGTTCGGGCAGGGGATGGAGAACGCCCGGCAGATGGGGCACCGCCGCGAGATCTCGGGGCTGCGGAAGAACGGCGAGGAGTTCCCCGCGGAGGCGTCCATCTCGCGCTACCGCAGCGGGAAGGGGGTCGTGTACAGCGCGGTGCTGCGTGACATCACCGACCGCAAGCGCGCGGAGGAGGGGCTGCGCTTCCTGGCCGAGGCGGGCGAGCTGCTCGCGGGATCGCTCGACTACCAGGTGACCATCCGCCGCGCCGTGCAGCTCGCCCTGCCGCGCCTCGGGGACGTGTGCGTGGTGAACGTGTACAGCGGCGGCAGCATGCAGGTGGCGGAGCTGTCGCACGTGGAGCACGAGCACGAGGAGCGGATCTCCGAGGTGCGGCGCGCGCTCACGATCGACCCGTCAGGCAGCCATCCGGCGGCCGTCGCCCTGCGCTCGCGCACGACCGTGGTGCTGAGCGGGCACCCCGCCGACGGCACGCTCGCCGGGCCCGTGGACGCCGCGCTGGCCACCATGTGGCGGGAGGTGCGCGCGGCCTCGGCGATCTTCGCGCCGCTGCTCGCGCGCGACCGGGCGCTCGGCGTGATGAGCCTCTTCTCCTGCGTGCGCCGCTACGACCAGGACGACGTGCTCCTCGCGGAGGACCTCGCGCGGCGCATCGCGCTGGCGCTCGACAACGCGCGCCTGTACGACGAGGCGCAGCGCGCCATCCGCGCCCGCGACGAGACCGTCGCCGTCGTCTCGCACGACCTGCGCAACCCGGTGAACGCCATCAGCATGATCGCCGCCAACCTCGACACCGCGGCGCTCGCGGAGGCAGAGCCGGCGCAGGTGGCGGAGTACCTGCAGGTGATTCGTCAGGCGGCGGCGCAGGCGGACGCGCTCATCCAGGACCTGCTCGACGTGACGCGCATCGAGGCCGGGCGGCTGAGCATCGACGCGGCGGAGGAGGACCTCGCCGCCGTAGTGGGCGAGTCGGTGGAGGTGCTCGCGCCGCTGGCGCGCGACCGCGCCCTCGAGCTGGAGGTCGAGCTGGCCGCGGATCTGCCGCCCGTGCAGATCGATGCGATGCGCATCCAGCAGGTGCTCTCCAATCTCGTCGGGAACGCGATCAAGTTCACGCCGGCCGGTGGCCGGATCGACGTCCGCGCGGCCCGCGCCGGCGACGAGGTGGTCGTGCGGATCGCCGACACAGGCCCGGGGATCGCCCCCGAGCAGCAGCCGCACATCTTCGACCGCTACTGGCAGGGGAACCGCCCCACGCGGCTGGGCGCGGGGCTCGGCCTCCCCATCGCCAAGGGGATCGTGGAGGCGCACGGCGGGCGCATCTGGGTGCAGAGCACCCCCGACGCCGGAAGCGTGTTCGCCTTCTCGCTGCCGGCCGGCGGGAGCGAGTAGGGCGAAACGGCAGGAGTCAGGGAGCGGGGATCAGGGAGCGGCCCCGCATTCTCTCACCCCGGAGCGCTGCTCCCTGCTCCCTGCTCCCTGCTGCCTGCTCCCTCCCTACTTTGGGGGGCCCCCCCCACCACTACGATCTTCTGATGCGACAGGGGCCGCGGCATCGAATCGCCGCGGCCCGCATCGTTCGCTTGCCCCTCCGAGAGCCTTGATGAATCAAGGCTCTACGGGACCGCTGACCCCTGCCTTCAAGACTGCGCCTGCAGCAGCCCGAGTCGCAGGGCGAGCTTCACGTAGTCGGAGCGGTGCGCGACGCCGAGCTTCTCGTTGATGCGCTGCTTGTACGTGTCCACCGTCTTCGAGCTGATGAAGAGGCGCTCGCCGATCTCCGGGGCGCTGTAGCCCTCGGCGACGAGGCGCAGCACGTCGCGCTCCCGCTCCGTGAGGCGCTCGAAGCGCGCGCGGATGTCCGCCGCCTGGTCGGTGCGCTTGAGCCCGCGCGCGAGCACGCGACCGGCCGTCGGCTGCACGTACACGTCGCCGCGCGCGACCGCGCGCACCGCGTCCACCAGCTCGCGGTCGGCGGCGCTCTTCACGAGATAGCCGGAAGCGCCGGCCTCGAGCACCTGCACGAGGTACTCCTCCTCGGCGTGCATCGTGAGGACGAGGATGCGCGGGGTCGGCCCCTTGGCGACGATCTCCTTCGTCGCCGCGATCCCGTCCATCTCGGCCATGGAGAGATCCATGACGAGCACATCCGGCTTCAGGCGCTCGGCGGTCGCGATGGCCTCGCGGCCGTTCGACGCCTCGCCGATCACCGAGATGTCCTTCGCGCTGCTCAGCACCGCCTTGAGGCCGGTCCGGACCACCATGTGGTCGTCCGCCAGTACGACGCGAATGATGTCACTGCTCATAGGTCCCCCGTCGAAGTAAGCGGAACGCTCGCCGTGATCCTCGTGCCCTTGCCGGGAGCGCTGTCGATCGCCAGCCGCCCGTCCACCAGCGCGACACGCTCCCGCATCGTGAACAGCCCCATGCCGGGCCGACGCGCGCGCGCCTCGGCCACATCGAAGCCCCGCCCCTCATCCGCCACCGTCAGCGACGCCTCGCGCTCGCCCACGGTGAGCGCGAGCGTGATGCGCCCGGGCGACGCGTGGCGCACCGCGTTCGACATCGCCTCCTGTGCCACGCGGTAGAGCACCGACGCCGCCGGCTTCGTGAGCCGAGATGCGTCGCCGCGCGTCTCCACCCGCGTCTGCACAGGATCCTGCTCCTCGGTGCTCCGCGCCAGCCACTCCAGCGCCGCCGGGAGCCCGAGGTCGTCCAGCACGCTCGGATAGATGGTGTGCGAGAGCGTCCGCACCTCCTCCAGCGCGTCCATCCCCAGGTCCCGGATGAGCTCGAGGTGGCGCGCGACCTCCGGCGGGCATCCATCGGCTCTCATCGCGGCACTCACCTGCCAGGTGAGCGCCGCGAGCGTCTGCGCGGTCGAGTCGTGCAGCTCGCGGGCGAGCCGCGCCCGCTCCTCATCGCCCACCCGGATCACCTGCGCGGCGAGCTGCCGCATGCGCGCCCGGTCCGAGGTGAGCCCGTCGAGGAGGACGTTGAGCGTCCCGCCCACGCGCGCGACGTCGCGGTCGGCGAGCGGCGAGGGGACCACGCGCGCCGTGAGATCGCCGCGCCACACGCGCTCGGCCGTCTCCTCGAGCCGCCGCAGCGGCTGGAGAGCGATATACACGAGCGCGAGGTTCATCACCAGGCTCAGGAGCAGCGTCGCCAGCGTGACGGCGACCATGGTGTCCGCCGGCGCGCCGCGCGCGTGCACGAACAGCGAGGCCGCCCCCGCCACGATCACGAGGAGCGCGTTCGCTCCCGCGAGCTTGAGGGCGAGGGGGACGCGGAGCAGCGCGTGTGTGATGCGCTCGCCCAGCGACCGGCTCGCCGCCGCGCCTTGGCGCGACGCGCCCGGGCCCGCCGGGGGACGGGTCGCCAGCGACGCCGTGGGAAGGACCTTCCCATTGGAGCTCACCGGGGCGCTCACCGCCTCTCCATCGCGCCGGCGGGACGGCGGCGCCCGGAAGCGCCGGGCGCGCGGCTTCCCCCACGACCTGCCGGGCGCGCGGAAGCCGCCCTCGCGGGGGCGCGCGCGCTCGGATGGGCTGCCTGGTACGGGGTCGGAGAGATCATCACTACATCACATCCTGTCGCTGAACGGCCTTCCGGCGGACTGGTCGTGAAGCTACGCGAGCTGTGAGGGATGATCTGTCGGAGAGCGCCCCGAAACAATTCGGGTGATCCGCCCCTTCCTTGTAGGGGAATCCCCCACGCGAGTTCGGTGCCGTGGGTGCGAGCCGGCGCCGGATGCGGATGGGCGAGATGG
>DASTSH010000129.1:0-6710 GCA_035760785.1 Gemmatimonadaceae bacterium
TCGCTCCCTGCCGGAGCGTCCGCTCGGGGTAGGGAACGATCAGCGCCTCATCGTCCTCGAGGGTGGCGCCGAAGCCGTTGCAGGTGGGGCACGCGCCGCGCGGACTGTTGAAGGAGAAGAGCTGCGGCGTCGGCACCGGCGCCCGCGTGCGGCTGCGGTAAGCCGGCTTCGAGCAGATCCGGCAAATCCAGATCGAACGTCGCGGCCCACGGCGTCGGCGAGGCGGCGGGCGGCATCGGGGGAGACCACGAGACGGTCCACGATCACGAGCAGCTCCGACGCGCGCGTGACGTCCGGTGTGCCGCCGGCGAGGTCGTCGAGGTGCTTCACCTCGCCGTCGATGCTCACGCGGAGAAAGCCCTGCGCGCGCAGCGACTCGAGCACCATCTCGTGCGTTGCCGTGTCGCTCAAGCGGAGCGGGAAGGCGATGGAGAAGCGCGTCCCCTCTGGGAGGGCGAGCACGGCGTCGGTGGCCGACTGCACGGTGTCGGGGCGCATCTCGCGCCCACACTTCGGGCAGAAGGTGTGTCCCACGCGTGCCCAGAGCAGCCGGAGGAAATCGTAGACCTCCGTCGCCGTTCCCACGGTGGAGCGCGAGGTCTTGGTGGGGTTCTTCTGCTCGATGGCCACCGCGGGGGAGAGCCCGTCGATGTGGTCCACGAGCGGCTTCTCCATCCGCTCGAGGAACTGCCGCGCGTACGCCGACAGCGACTCCACGTAGCGGCGCTGCCCCTCGGCGTAGATGGTGTCGAACGCGAGGGAGGACTTCCCCGACCCCGAGGGACCGGTGATGACCGTGAACGCCCGTCGGGGGATCTCGAGATCGAACCCCTTCAGGTTGTGCTGCCGCGCGCCGCGGACGACGATGTGGGACTTCATCCCCTGAAATGTAGCGGCGGGAAGACCGAAGAAGAACCGTACGGGAGGGGGATTCTGGGGCCAAGTCGCTAGACCACCATGAAACGCGTGTGGCGTGTGGGGAACTGACGGACAGAGGGCGTAGGGACGGCGCGTGTAGGGCGGGATGTAGAGAGAGCTCACCTACAGCCGAGCCTACACGCGCTCTACCTACCTTCTCTTCCCGTCAGTGCCCTACACGCGACACGCGTCCTTCGGTGGTCCAGCCACCACATCCTAGAATCGACGACGCACGACTCTTCCTATGACCAGCACCACGATCGCCCCCGACGTCGCGATGGCGATCGAGCGGACGTCGAGGCGCGGCTGGGTGATGCGCCCCCAGCCGAGGAGCGATCCGATCCAGCCGCCGATCACCGCGCCCAGGACGCCGAGCAGGATGGTGATGATGCAGCCCGCGGGATCGCGCCCCGGCACGAGGAATTTCGCCAGCGCGCCGGCGACGAGGCCGAGGATCACCCAGTGCCAGAACATCGGGGGTTGGAGGTCGGGGGCTGGAGGTTAGGGGAACTCAGAGAGAGCGGGAACGGGAACAGGAGCGAACGGTGCTCGCGTCAGGCCAGGTGCCTCGGGGCAGGTGCGTCAGGCCACATCGTCAGTGCGAGGGCGGCGCCACCGGCGCCGCCCTCGCAGTCCTTCCCCGACCCCCAGCCCCTGGCCTCCGACCCCTAGCCAGTCACGGGGTCCGACGCACCGCCAGGCGGTAGATCCAGAGCAGGATGATCGCACCGACGATCGCGAGAACGATGCTCCACACGCTGAAGCCATTCAAGCCGCGCCCGACGATCAAATTGCCGATCCACCCGCCCACGAACGCGCCGATGATGCCGATGATGATCGTCACGATGAAACCGCCGGGATCGTTGCCCGGCATGATGGCCTTCGCGATTGCCCCCGCGATCAGCCCGAGCACGATCCACGCGATGATCCCCATAGAGCCTCCCGTTCCAGGGTCTCTCCGACTCGGCGCGCGACGGGCGCGGCCGCCTACCACTCACTACGACGCGTAGCAACCCCAGTGCCAGCCACGGCCGCTTGCTTGCGTTCTCCGGCGGAGATAGCTTCGACGGTCGCGGCGCCCCTCCCAGGGCGCCCGCTGGTTTCGCGCCACTTCACCACGTCGCTCTTCCGCTGAGCTTCCTCGCGGAACACCGCTCATGCCCTACATCCAACAGGACGGACAGCAGCATCCGCTCGTGCCGGGCGACAACACCGTGGGCGCGGCGGCCGCGGCGCGCGTGAGGGTGGCGGGCGCGGGCGTGGGCGACACCGTGGCGGTGCTCGCCGTGGGGGCGGACGGGAGCACGGTGATCCGGCGGCACGGCGACTCGGCGGTGAAGGTGAACGGCGTCCGGCTCGGCGCCGAGCCGACGCCGCTGATCCATGGCGACAAGATCGAGATCGACGGGCGCGAGCTGTTCTTCGGCGACGACCGCAAAGCCGGAAACACGCAGTACGTTCCCAGCGTACGTATTCCTGAGACTGCCGCGCCGGCGCATGTCGCGGCACGCCCGACGGCGGCCGCCGGTGGGCGGCTGCTGTCGCTCGTGGACGGGCGCGAGTACCCGGTGCCGGAGCGCGGGCTCGTGATCGGACGCGATCCGGCATGCGACGTGGTGGTGCCGGCGGGCGCGGTGTCGCGCCGGCACGCGGTGATCGCACCAGGGCGTGATGGTTACATTCTCACGGACACGAGCACGAACGGCGTGCTGGTGAACGGTGCGAGCGTGGCGTCGCCGACGGTGCTCGGGCGGGGCGATGTGCTGACGGTGGGAGGGGAGGAGTTCCGGTTCTACGCGGATGCCGCCGCGCCGGCACCCGCGCCCGCGCCGGCCCCCGTCCCCGCGGCGCCGGCGGAGACACGCGTGCCGCTCGCGATGCTGGAGGTCATGGGGACTGGGGTCATGCAGGGACGCACGTTCGAGATCCACTCTCCGCTCACGCACATCGGGCGCGGCGCGCACAACGACGTGGTGGTGCCGGACGAGAGCGTCTCGGACACGCACGCGAAGATCCAGCGGCGCGAGACGGGGTGGTGGGTGGTGGACGTGGACTCGACGAACGGAACGTACGTGGGGGGGCGGCGGATCACAGGTGAGGCGCGCCTGATGGGCGTACCGGTCCTGCGTTTTGGCGGCGTGAAGTTCATCTTTCGGAGTGCGGAGCAGCAGGCGGCGGAAGCGGCGGGGCAGACGCGAGCGATCGCGGCACTCTCGCCGGAGCTCCGCCAGAGGCTGGCGGAGGAGCAGTCGCCGCCGGCTTCGCGACAGCACGCGCCCGCGGCGGCGCGCCCGGCAGGGGCGCCGCGCGAGCAGGGAGCGCCGGCGCCGGCTCCGGCGTCGAGCCCCTCGGGCGGCCGGCGATTGTACTGGCTGCTCCTGCTCGCGGCGTTGGCGGCGGGCGCATACCTATTACTGGCGAGAGGCTAGTGGAGCTCGAGGTCGGTCAGGGCACGAACACCGGAATGATCCGGTCGGGCAACGAAGACAGCTACTTCTCGGACCCGGAGCACGGGCTGTTCGTCGTCGCCGATGGGATGGGCGGTCACGCCGCGGGCGAGGTCGCCAGCGACATGGCGGTGCGCATCCTGGCCGACGAGTTGCGCGTGGTCGGCGAGATCACCGACGAAGGAGCGGCGGGGGAGCGCGTGCAGCGCTCGCTCAAGCACGCCAATCTCGCGATCTACCAGCGCACGCTCACCGAGATCGACAAGCAGGGGATGGGGACCACGGCCTCCGTGCTCATCCTGCGTGGCGGGCGCTATCTCATCGGGCAGGTGGGCGATTCCCGCATCTACCTCCTGCGCGACGGGCAGCTCCGGCAGCTCACGAAGGATCACTCGTACGTGCAGGAGCAGGTGGACGCCGGCGTGCTCACCCCCGAGCAGGCGCGCTACCACCCGTACAGCAACGTCATCACCCGCTGCGTCGGCGCGGGGCAGGACGTGGAGCCCGACCTCTATCAGGGAGAGGTGCACCGTGGAGACACCTTCCTCGTGGCGAGCGATGGCCTCACCGGGATGGTGGATGACCGGCGGCTCCAGCAGCTGCTGATGGCGCGCGCGTCGGCGCAGCGCATCGTCGAGGCGCTCATCTCCGAGGCGAACGGCCGCGGAGGGCTCGACAACATCACGGCGATCGTGGTGCGCGTCCGCTCGGCGGACGAGGACACGGCGGCGTCGGGCGAGAGCTCCGGACCCACCGACTGACATGCCGAACGACACCGTCGGCTCCGTGGCCGAGCTCTATCTGGGGAACATCCTCTACGCGTTGGAGCTCGCGGCGCTGTCGCTCGAGGAGCAGCACCGCCGCGAGGACGCCGCCTTCTACCGCGGGATCGCGCGCAAGCTCGCCGAAGCGCGTGGCCAGGAGGTGCGCGGCACGGGGGCGCGGGACGCGGGAGGGGAGGGAGAAGGACGCGGCTCCTGAGGGTCGTGCGCGCGCGTCAGGGCGCGCCCGTCGCCGTGCGCGCGCGGTGCGCGGGAATCGCGCGACGCTCGTACTCCGGCAGCATGGAGCGGAACGCGGGAAGGAAGGGGGCCGGCGGCGCGCCGGCGAGCCGCGAGGCCAGCGCGGCGAGGTGGGTGTGCCACCCCGCGCAGAACTTCGGCATCGCGGACGTCGGGAGCGCGCGGTGCGTGAGCACGAGGCGCACGCGCGTGCCCTGCTCGCTCAGCTCGAACGTCACCTCCGGCTGCGGCATCCCCTCGACGCTGGCCGCCTCGTCGGCGGGTGCCATCCAGGTGTAGGCGACGAGGCGCGGCGGCTCCCAGCGCGTGATGGTGCCGAGGATCACCCCCGCCGCGTCGTCGGGCTCGGGGGCCTCCGACACGTCGAAGCGGAGCCGTACCTGCCCGCCGGCGCGCGCCTCCACGCTGGCATCCGCGAGCCAGGCGGCGAGATGCCCCGGCTCGGTGATGAACTCCCACACGCGCTCCACCGGGCCGGGGAGGAGCCGCTCGAAGCGAACGGTGTGCGCATCGACGATCGTGCCGAGCTCGGTCATGGCATCTGCCTCGGCGTCATCGCGGCGGCCGATGCGAGCGCCAGCGCGCACGCCCCGCGTTTCGCGCAACGCTACCGCCGCGGCCCCGGAAGTCAATAGCGAGCGATCGTGCGCGCGGGGCGCGGGGCGCGCGGTGCGCGGGCACTCCGACGCTCGTGGTGGCGCGCTACCCGTGCACCACGCGCAGGACTTCCTCCTCGGAGAGCGACACCGGCCGCGCCACGAACACGCGCAGCACGCGCGCCGAGCGATAGAGCTGGTCGGAGAGCTGGGGGAGGTTGATCGCCCCCGGCCAGCCCTCGGTGGTGAGGCGGCGAACGCTGCCGTCGCGGCGGCGGACGGGGAGGTCGAGTCCGAGCATCTGCGGCTTTGCGGGGAAGTCGAGGAGCAGCTCGCCCGGGGCGAGGCCGAGCGCGCGCGCGAGCGCATCCTCCGCGGCGAGGCTCCGCTCGCGATCGGCGGCGATCCAGTCGCCCGTCCCCTCGGGGAGGTTGCCCGCCGGGCACTCGAAGGCTCGCTTGTACAGGCGGCGCCCGCGCAGGGCCGCCAGCAGCGGACCATCGCCGCACTGCTCGAGCCGGTGGAGCAGTCCCTCGTCCGTGAACGACGCCAGCTCGCGCGCGTCGAGCCCGCCGGCACGCAACGCGTCGTCCACGAGGCGCTTGTACATGGCCGTCGCGCTCCGCACGGCGTGGTGCCAGTACACGTTCCGGTACATCTGGTACTTCGCGAAGAGCAGCGACTCGAGCGCGGAGAGCCCCTTCTCCAGCACGCCCACGGAGAGGCGGCGCGTGTGCGGATCCTCCACGAGCGTGAGCGAGTTCACGAGCCGGTCCACGTCGATCTCGCCGTACGGCACGCCGCACATGAGCGCATCGCGCTTCAGGTACTCGATCTTGTCGAGATCGAGCGAGCCGGAGATGAGCCCCTGGAGGGGGCTCGGGCTCTCGCCGCGGATGAGGGCCATCACGCGCTCCGGCGCGTCGGACGCGATCGCCTCGCGCAGCGCGCCGGCCACCTCGCCGCCGCAGATCAGCTCCCGCGCCACCTCCTCGTGATGGAGCGCGCCGATCTCCTCGAGCGCGTGGGAGAAGGGGTAGTGCCCCACGTCGTGGAGGAGCGCCGCGGCGCGCGCGAGCGCGCACTCGTCAGGCGGTACCGCGGCCAGCTCCCCGCGCTCGTCGAGGAGCCCGAGCGTGCGCCGCGCCAGATGGTAGGCCCCCAGCGCGTGCTCGAAGCGCGTGTGGGTCGCCCCCGGATACACCAGGTAGGCCCACCCGAGCTGTCGCACGTAGCGCAGCCGCTGAAACGCCGCCGAGTCGATGAGCGCGAGGGCCTGCTCGTCGACGCGGATGTTGTTCCAGAGGGGGTCGCGGATGATCTCCATGGTCGCCGGGACGTTATGCCCCCGCCCTGGCCCACGCCACCGACGCCCGTACATTCGGCGCATGGAACGCGAGCCCGGGGTGCGCCGCTACACGGACCGCGAGGTCCGCCTGATCCTGAAGTCCGCCGTCGAGCTCCAGCAGCGGGGCGCCGACGGCGACCAGCCCTCCGGCGGGCTCTCCCTCGCGGAGCTGGAACAGGTCGCCGCCGAGGCGGGGATCGACCCCGCGGTCGTCCGCCGCGCGGCCAGCGCCCTCGACACCGCCGGGGCGCCGGACGGCGCCAACCCGTTCCTCGGCGGCCCCACCGAGATCGTCGTCGAGCGGATCGTCGACGCCCCCGTGGACGCGGCCGACTTCGAGGGGCTCCTCGGCGCGGTCCGGGCGCGGACGCGGCACCTC
>DASTSH010000130.1:0-13237 GCA_035760785.1 Gemmatimonadaceae bacterium
TCGACCTCATCATCCTCCAGACCCTCCGCTGGGGGCCGCGCCACGGCTACGGGATCGCGCAGTTGATCCGCGCCAGCTCGCGAGGCGTGCTGCAGGTGGACACCGGCTCCCTCTACCCCGCGCTCCACCGCCTCGCCCGCAAGGGGTGGATCGACGCCGAGTGGGAGCTCTCCGAGAACCGCCAGCGCGTGCGCGTCTACCGCCTCACCGCGGCCGGCCGCAAGCAGCTCGCCGTGGAGCGCTCGCGCTGGGAGCAGTTGACCGAAGCCATTGCGGGGATCTTCGCCCCGCCAGCGCAGGAGGAGACGTGAGCATCCTTCCCTGGAAGCGCCGCCGTGAGCGTGAGCTCGACGAGGAGATCCGCGCCCACCTCGCCATGGCGACGCGCGACCGCGTGGCCGCCGGGCAGTCGCCGGAGAGCGCCGAGTTCGCCGCGCGCCGCGAGTTCGGCAACGTCGCGCTCGTGAAGGAGGTCACGCGCGGCACGTGGGGGGGCATGTGGCTCGAGCGGCTCGTGCAGGACGTGCGCTACGCCGTGCGCAGCCTCTCGCGCGTCCCGGGCTTCACCCTCGCCGCCATCCTCACGCTGGCGCTCGGCATCGGCGCGAACACCGCCATCTTCAGCGTCGTGAACGGCGTCATCCTTCGCCCCCTCGACTACCCGCGCCCCGGGCAGCTCGTCTTCATCAGCAGCCAGTTCCTCACGCAGGGCTTCGACCAGTTCCCCGTGGACCCGGCCGAGTTCCTGGAGCTTCGCGAGCGCAGTCAGTCGTTCCAGAGCGTCGGCGCGTACGTCGCGGATGCGGTGAACCTCGGGACGGACGGCCAGCCCGCGCGCGTCCCTGCCGCCGCGGTGTCGGCGAGTCTCTTCTCCACTCTCGAGGTCGCGCCGCGACTCGGCCGCACGTTCACCGAGCGCGAGACGCTCCCCGGCGCATCGCCCGTGGCCGTGCTCTCCGACGAGCTGTGGCGGAGCGCGTTCGGCGCGCGCCCGTCCATCGTGGGCGAGCAGGTGGACGTCGACGGCGTGCGGACCACCGTCATCGGCGTGATGCCACCGCGCTTCGACGTGCACGACCAGGGGGTGAAGATCTGGCTCCCGCTCCCGCTCGACCCGGCGAAGCGGCAGCAGTATCGCGGCGGACATTATCTGTACCTCATCGGCCGCCTGAAGCCCGGCGTGACGCTCGAGCGCGCGCGGAACGAGCTGCAGACGTTGCTCCGGCAGTGGGCCGTGACCGACGGCGTGAGCGCGGATGCGGCCCCCGGCCAGCCCGGTTTCGTTCACACCCCCAACACCACCTCGCACCGCCTGCGCTACGACGATCTCCAGACGGACATGGTGGGGGGCGTCCGCACCGCGCTCTGGGTGCTCCAGGCCGCCGTGCTGCTCGTGCTGCTCATCGCCTGCGCGAACATGGCGAACCTGATGCTCATGCGCGCCGAGTCGCGGCACAGGGAGCTGGCGCTCCGCGCGGCGCTCGGCGCTGGTCGTGGCCGGCTGCTGCGGCAGTTCATCGTGGAGGGGCTCGTGCTCTCGCTCGCCGGCGCCGTGACCGGTGTCCTGCTCGCGCGCTGGGGGCTCGGCGCGCTCGTGGCCGCGAACGCCGGAAGCATCCCGCGCGCGTCGTCGGTGACGCTGGACGGCACCGTGCTCCTCTTCACGCTCGCGCTGGCGCTCGCCACCGGCGCCGCGTTCGGGCTCGCCCCGCTGCTGCACATGAGCGCGCACAGTGTGGGGCTCGCGCTGCGCGAAGCGGGCACGCGCACCACCACCGGCTCCGCGCGCAAGCACGTGCGTCGCGGGCTCGTGGTGGCGGAGATGGCGCTCGCGATGATGCTCGTGGTGGGCGCGGGGCTCCTGCTGCGCAGCTTCTGGAACCTCGTGAACGTGGATGCCGGCTTCGACCGCGGCCAGCTCACGACGTTCGGCCTCGCGCTCCCCGCCGAGTCGTACGACAGCGCGCGGAACGCGGCGTTCTACGGGAATCTCACGCGGCGGCTCGCCGCGCTCCCGGGCGTGCGGGGAGCGGCGGCAATGAGCGGTCTCCCGCCGCGGCGGGCGGTGAACGCCAACGACACCGAGATCGAGGGATTCGTCCCCCGCCCCGGCGGCCCGGGGCAGAACGTCGACTACTACCAGTTCGTGACCCCCGGCTACCTGGAGACCATGGGGATCCCCGTGGTGTCGGGGCGCTCCTTCCGCGCCAGCGACGACGCCGAATCGCCGCCGGTGGTGATGATCAACGAGACCATGGCCAGGCTCTTCTACCCTGGCCAGGACCCCATCGGGCGGCGCGTGCGCCCCGTCGGCGCGAAGGACTGGTTCACCATCGTCGGCGTCGTGAAGGACGTGAAGCAGGGGGGCGTGGACTCGAAGACCGGGACGGAGCTGTACCTCGACTACGCGCAGATGCCGGGACGGCTCGGCTACCTGCCCCGGAGCATGAACATCGTGATGCGCTCATCGCTCGGTCCATCGGCGCTGGCGGGTGGGATCCGCCGCACCGTCGGCGCGCTCGATCCATCGCTCCCCATCGTGAGCTTGCGGAGCATGGACGACGTGTTCGCGGACGCGGTGAGCCGTCCGCGATTCCTGGCGCAGCTCCTCGGGATCTTCGCCACCGTGGCGCTCGCGCTGGCGGCGGTGGGCACGTACGGCGTGCTCGCCTACACCGTGACCGAGCGGCAGCGCGAGATCGGCATCCGGATGGCGCTCGGCGCGAGCGGCCGCGGCGTGATGTCGATGGTGCTCGGCCAGGGGATGGCGCTCGCCGGGATCGGCGTGGTGGTGGGGCTCGTGGGCGCACTCGCGGTGACGCGGCTGGCGTCGTCGCTGCTGTTCGGCGTGGCTCCCACCGACCCGGTGACCATCGGCGGGGTGGCGGTGTTCATGACCATCGTGGCGCTGGTGGCGTGCGTGGTCCCGGCGCGGCGGGCGACGAGAGTGGAGCCGGTGGCGGCGCTGAGAGGCGAGTGACCTCATAGGTGGTGGTGTGTGGTGGCTGGACCACCGAAGAACGCGTGTGGCGTGTGGGGGACTGACGGGTAGAGGAGATAGGTAGGGCGTGTGCCGGAGTGAACTCCTAAAGTTTTAGTTGACAGATCGGATGGGGCGCGTTACCATCTCCGAAACTCTTAGGAGATCGCATGCGCGTGACGTTCACCGAGCGCGAGCTCGACATCATGGCGGTGCTCTGGGAGCACGGGCCATGCACGGCGGCGGAGGTGCGGAGTCTCCTCGCCGACGACCTCGCGCACAACACCGTCCTCACCATGCTCCGTATCCTGGAGGAGAAGGGATACGTGGGGCACGCGGAGGAGGGACGGGCGCACCGCTTCCATGCGCTCGTCGCGCGCGAGGAGGCAGGCACGAGCGCCTTCGGGCGCCTCGTCGATGCCGTATTCGGCGGATCGGCGGAGGCCCTCCTCACGCACTTCGTGCGCGACCGCCGGCTCTCGCGGGAGGAGCTCCAGCGCATCCGCGACGTGCTGGACGAACGCCTCTCGCACCCCGATGCGCCGCCCCATCGCGTGGTCTCACCACGACGCTCGCCGCCGCGGGCCAAGGGGGAGCACAAGCCGGCGCGAGGTGAACGGCCATGATCGCGATCTGGGTAGTCTACAGCATCGCCATCACCGCGGCGCTCCTCGGCATCGGGATGGCGCTCGAGTACCTGGCGCGCGCAGTTCGCTGGCCGACGCGGCCGATCTGGCTCGGCGTGATGGCGCTGGCGCTCGTGTGGTCGGCGGCCGCGCTGCTCCGTCCCGTGGAGCGCGCGCCGGCGGCCGCGGAGGCGCCGTCCGCCGCCACCGTCGCGGCCGTCGACGCGAGCCCCCGTCGTGCGCTGTCGCTCCCCGCCGTGCCGGGAGTGATCGCGACGCTCGCGCGCTGGGACGCGATGGTGGCGCGCTGGGAGTCGCCGCTTCGCCTGGCGCTCGTCGCGCTTCCAGCCGCGGCGCTGCTGCTCCTGGCGGGGATCCTCGTCCGGCTCCACCGCGCCCGCCGCGCCATGCGCGCCACCGTGGTCGATGGCGTGCCGATCCTGCTCTCCCACGACATCGGTCCGGCGCTCATCGGATTCTGGCGGTACCGAGTCGTGCTCCCCGACTGGGCGCTCGCGCTCCCCGATGAGGAACGCCGCATCGTCATCGCCCACGAGATGGAGCACGCCAGGGCGCGCGACCCGCTGCTCCTCCTCGCCGCGACGCTCGTCCTCTGCGCGCAGCCATGGAACGTCGCCCTCTGGGGGGCGTTCGCCCGGCTCCGCTTCGCCATCGAGGCCGACTGTGACGCGCGCGTGCTCGCCGCCCGCGTGGACGTTCGCCGCTACGGCCGACTGCTCCTCAAAGTGCTCGAGCTCACCCCGCGCGCGCTCGCGCCGCTCGCGTCCTTCGCCGAATCATCAGACCTGGAACGGAGGGTACATCGCATGACCGAACGTCCACCGCGTCTTCTCACGCTCCCGAGCCTCGCTGCCACAGTCGCGGCCGCCGCGCTCCTGCTCCTCGCCGTCGTCATGCCCCTGCCGGCGCAGACCGGCCTGGCGCGCTCGAGTGTATCCTCGTCGATGGGTAGGGTGGATACGGCGCGCGCCCCGAGCCCTGAGAGCTGCAGGGCCGATAGCACGACACCCATCGTACCGGCGGGCTGCAAGGTGCCCCCTCCCAAGTCCTGGCTCTTTCGCGGGATCCAGTTGAGCCGGACGCAGCAGGATTCGGTGGATGCCATCACGCGCCGCTACCGCCCGCTGTACGACGCGATCAACAGTACGACCACGCTCCCGGGCGCATGGGCCACCATCCGACCCAGGACGGCCGCATTCCTCGCGATGCGCCGGACAGAGGTCGCGGAAAAGCGCACCGTGCTGACCGATCCCGCGCAATTGCGGCGGTTCGACGAGAACGCCGACTCGCTGCGGAAGATGGACGAGCGCATCTCGGCAGAATCGGTGAAGAACGTGCTGCGGAACAAGGGCTGACGCCGATGCCGCCGAGGGCGCGACCGGCGTCATCGACACACAGACAATTCGTGGCGAGGCTCTGAGCCTCGCCACGCTCGTTTCCGCACCCATGCTCCACGCGATCGCTGTGGCCCGAGCTTCCACGCCGCGCCATTCAGGCGAGAAAGACGGTATCGCCATGCCACTCGAGCAGCTCACGCGATGGCCGGCGCTCGACCGTCTGCGGTACCCAGAGCTCCGTCCCTTCGAGCTCGTAATACTGTCTACCGTTGTCGAAATCATCCTTCAGCCGATGGCTCACCCGAAACCGATACTCGGGGGTAACGGTCACGTAGCCGCGATCGAACAGCGTGTGGATGTCCGTTCGCATCAGCAGACCATTGTCGAGGCGGTGCACGCCTCCCTGACTCACGGGACGGATGTGCGCGGCGTCGAGGATTGGCAGGATCTTCTCGCGAGTGACCGCGCAGCGCCGCTCGTAGGTATCCGTGATGAGAATGCGGAACGCACCCTGACCGAGGCGTCGGCGCGCGAGCGCAGCTTCGGCGAACATGGGAGACTCCGGATTCCAGTCCCGCTCCGCCTCTGCCACGCGTCCGGGCAAGACCGCGCGTCGCGCGAGCACCAGCTGGAGCGCGGCCCACAGGCGCGCACCCTCGCCCACGGTGAGGTCGTATGTCTTTCCCTGCACGATGTTCGGATGGAAGTCGGTTGGCGCGGGAATCCAATCCTGCTGCTCGAGGAAGAACGGCTGCTCCAGAATGATGCAGCCGATCCGATAGTCCTCCCGAGCATCCACGGCGACGCGTCTCAGCCGCCCGATGCGATCGCGCATGTCGTCCAGCGACCTGACGCCGTTCTTGATGCCGAACGCCCCCCACGCCACGCTCAGCTCGACGAGGTTGGCATGAGCGAAGAAGCCGCCGCCGACGATGTAGTTTCGCGGGCTGTGGAGCTTGAAGAGAAAGAGATCACCAACGGAGAGCGCGCGGAACACCTTGCTTCCGCCCGGCTGCCAGAAGTTCACCTCGTCGAGGTCGGGCAGGCTGGAGAGCAGGCTGTACCAATCGAAGTCGGTGACGCCGATGTACGCACGCACGTGACGGCTCCGGAGGCTGCGGCGGAACAAACGTAGCGACAGGAGTCAATTCGGCAAGCCGCCAGCTCGGCCTGCCTGCTCACGTCGCTCCTGCTTCCTCGAGCCTACACCCGCCTTCTACGCACCACACGCGCTCTACCTCGCCCCTCATCCCGTCAGTTCCCCACACGCCACACGCGTTCCCTGGTGGTCCAGCGACTACACACCACTCCCGTTAGATTCTTTCCCTCAAAAAGTCCGGTGTGACCGCCTGGAGGTACCCTGCCAGCAGCGTGAAGTAATCCGTCAGCAGCAGCACGCCGATCGCGATGAGGAGCACGCCGCCGACGCGGTTCACCCAGAGCATGGCGCCGCGGAAGCGGGCGAAGGTGGCGAGGAAGCGGTCGATCGCCAGCGCGGCGAGCAGGAAGGGGATCGCGAGACCGAGGGAGTAGGCGAAGAGCAGCAGCAGGCCGCGCGAGAGGCTCGCGGCGCTGGACGTGTAGATCAGGATCGACCCGAGGATGGGACCGATGCACGGCGTCCACCCGGCGCCGAAGGCGATGCCCACGAGCACGGTGCCCAGGTAGCCCACCGGCTTGTCCGCCAGATGGACGCGGCGCTCGCGGCTGAAGGCTCGGATGTTGAACACACCGAGCAGGTAGAGCCCGAACACGATGATCAACGCGCCGCCGATGCGCGCGATCCACTCGCGCGCCGCGAGCAGGACGCGTCCGAGCACGCTCGCCGTCGCGCCGAGGGCGAGGAAGATGATCGTGAAGCCGAGGATGAACAGCAGCGAGTGCACGAGCGCCGCGCGGCGCGAGCGCTGCAGCTCGTCGAGGCTCATCCCGGTGATGAACGTGATGTAGCTCGGGATGAGCGGGAGCACACAGGGGGAGAGGAAGCTGAGCAATCCGGCGGTGAACGCGACCAGGACGCCGAACGTGGCGGTGCCTTCCATGAAATCTCCGCGGGAGGAGCGGCGCGGCCACAAGCGCATGGGGCCGCTGCTCCGGTGGTATTACGCCGTGAAGTACCGTCCCTTCCGGCGGGAGCGGCGTCCGCGCGACGAGCGCCGGGGCGCGGTGGTGCTCCAGATCGACGCCCTCGCGTACGCCGACCTGCGGCGCGCGCTGGAGCTCGGCTACTGCCCCACGATCGCGCGCCTGCTGCACGAGGGCGGGTTCCACCTGCGCCGCTGGTTCTGCGGGCTCCCCTCCGCGACCCCGTACTGCCAGGCGGGGATCTTCCACGGGGAGAACGCCGGGATCCCGGCGTTCCGCTTCTACGACAAGCGGGCACGCCGGGTGATCACCTGCAACGCGCCCCACGGCGTGCAATATATCCGCGACCGCATCCACGCGCCGGGGGCGCTCGCCGGCGGATCGAGCTACGTGAACCTGCTCGACGGCGATGCCAGCACGGTCGCCTTCACCGTCGCCACGCGCGAGCGCACCTCGGTGTACCGCCGCCTGGGCGGCACGCGCATGGCGCTGCTCATCGCCCTCCACCCCATCCGCGTGGCGCGCATGGCGCTCCAATCGGCTTGGGAGTGGCTGCGGGAGGAGTGGGAGCGCGCGGTGGCGCAGCTCGCGGGGCGCGTCACGCACGCGGAGGGAGTGTTCCCCCTCGTCCGCATCATCAGCAACGTGATCGTGCGCGAGCTCCAGACGATGGCGATCATCCTCGACGTCTACCTCGGCGTCCCGGTGATCTACAGCACGTTCATGCAGTACGACGAGCTGGCCCACCACTTCGGGCCGTCGAGCCGCCAGGCGCTGGGAGACCTGCGGCGCACGGACGCGCGCATCGCGGAGATCTGGCGGATGATCCAGGCGTCGAGCGCGCGGCGCTACGACCTGATCATCCTCTCCGACCACGGGATGACCCCCGCCCGGAGCTACCGCGTGCGCTTCGGCGAATCGCTGGGGAGCACGGTGCGGCGGCTCGCGGTGGAGGCGGCGGCGGGCGGCCCGGCACCGGCGGTGCACGCGAGCGCGTCCGAGGACAGCGAGTACGCCGACATCGGTCCGGGGATCGTGGAGACCGTGGCCGACCTGTCGCACCGGCGGCACCGGCGGTGGCGGCGGATGCTGCGCCGCACGCGCGACTGGGTGCGCAGCCGCTACGGGTTGCGCGAGATCATCTTCCCGGAGAAGTACTTCGTGGATGCCCGGCAGGAGCTGGTGGTCACGTACAGCTCCTGCCTGGCGCTCGTGTACTTCGCGGCCGATGCGCGCCAGCTCGACCTGGATGACATCCTGCGCGCCCCGCAGCGCGCGGCGCTCTACAAGGCGCTGCTCGCGCACCCCGGGATCGGGCTCGTGGCCACGCGCCGGGGGGAGCTGGTGCACCTCGAGTCACGCGCCGGATGCGCGGTGATCGACGGCGGCGGCGTGCGCGTGACGGGGGGACAGAATCCCCTCGATCACTACGGCACCGAGCGCTACGTGGTGCGCGCCATCCGCGATCTCGTGCGGCAGCCCAACGCCGGGGACCTGGTGCTCTTCGGCGCCTACGACGGCTACGAGATCATCTCCTTCGACGACCAGGTGGGCGCCCACGGCTCGGCGGGCGGCGACCAGATGTACCCCTTCATGATCACCCCGCCCGATCTCGACCTCTCGGAGGCGAGGCTGGAGGATGCGAGGGATGTGCATGGGGAGGTCATGGAGCGGTACGCTGCCGGGGCGCGGGGCGCGTAGCGCGGGGCGCGGCGGAGCGTGGAACGCGACGCGGGCCGGCGAATGCCGGCCCGCGTCGCAAGTCATTGTTGCACCCGCACCCCCCGCACCGCGTCCCGCGCCCCACCTTCGCGCTGGCACTCCGCGCACACCCCGTAGATCACCAGCCGATGCCGCTCGCGCGCGAAGCCGTGCGACTCGGCGAGGAGGGTGGACATGCGGTCGAGGCGATCGTCCTGGAACTCCACCACCTTCCCGCACATGGTGCACAGCAGGTGCTCGTGCTGCGGGATCCCGCGCGCGCTCTCGTAGCGGCGGAATCCCTCGCCGAAGTCGCGCTCCATCACCAGTCCGCTCCGCACGAGCACCTCGAGCGTGCGGTACACCGTGGCCGTGCCCACCTTCAGCCCGCGCGCGGTGAGCTCGCGCTGTACCTCCTCGGCGCTGAAGTGCCGGTCGGCGAGCAGCACCACCTCGGCCACCGCCACCCGCTGCGGCGTCACCGGCAGATTGTGCGCGCGAAGGTAGTCGCGGAACTCCTCGATCACCGCGCCGCGGTCCACGGCTCCTCGGCGAGCGCCGCCCGGAACGCTTCGCCCGTCAGGCGCTCCGGCTCGTCATCCCCGCCGGCGCGCTCGTGCACGCCGCGCACCACCTCGTCCACCGTGTACGCCGGCGCGTCGGCCTCCTCGGTCACCGCGACCTCCCACTTGCCCCGGTCCGGCCCCTTGAGCACGAGGCGGTACGAGGCGCGGAACACCGTGAGGCGGCGCGGGGGAGGGGGCGGCGCGGGCTCCAGTTCCTCCCCCTCCGGCGCGGCGTCGTCGGACACGAACGCGGCGAGCGCGTCCGCGTCCACCGCGTCGGGTGCCGAGCCATCCGCCTCGACGTCGACGTCGGCGGCATCCGCCGGCTGATCGATGTCGTCGGGCGCCCCGCCATCCTCGAGGTCCTCCTCTTCCTCGACGCCCTCCTCGTCCTCGAGGTGCTCGACGTTTTCGCCGTGCTCCTCGTCGTCGCCGCGCTCGACATCACCGGCGTCGCGTTCGTCGTCGCCCGGCTCGACCTCCTCGCGCTCCGGCTCGCCGTCACCACGCTCGACGGCCTCCACCTCACGAACGTCCTCGACGTCCTCGATGACCTCCGCTTCCACTGCTGCCGGCGACTCCTCCCCCTCCGGTCGCACGGTGATCACCGCGATGCCGCTCTCCTTCCCTCCCTGCCGCATCGGCGGGAAGAGGTGCACCTCCTCCACCCGCTCCACCGGGATGCGCTCGGCGATCGCCTTGAGGAAGCGCTCGCGCGAATCGGCCATCATCGCGCCACCACCGCGGCGGGACGGTCGCCACGCGCGCCGCGCGCGTCCAGCTCGCGCTCCACGTAGAGGCGGAGGATGTGCATGAAGTCCTGCGCGTTCGTGACCACGCCGAACGCCTGGTGCGTGCCGCGGTCCTTCAGCTTGCTCACCACGAACTCCGACGAGTCCACGCAGATGGTCGGGAGCTCGCGCAGCGTGCCGTCGGCCGCGGTCACGAACGCGGGGAGCATGTTCCCCGTCGCGATCGCGTGCAGCGCCGTCGCGATCAGGATGGCCATCGTCGCCCTGGTGGTGTGGCGCTTCATGGCGTCCTGGCCGGCGATGACGTCGGTGTACACACCGGGGAGCGGGCCATCGTCGCGGATGGATCCGGTGAGCACGTACGGCACCCCGTGCACCACGCACGCGTGCATGATCCCGTCGGTGATGATCCCCTGCTCCACCGCCGCCTCGATCGAGCCCGCGGCGCGCACCTTGTTGATGGCGCGCATGTGCAGCCCGTGCCCGCCGGCGGTCGCCTCGCCGGCGCCCGTCATCCCGAGCGTGGTGCCGAAGATCGACGCCTCGATGTCGTGCACGCCCACCGCGTTCCCCGCGAGCAGCGCCCCCACGAAGCCGTTCGCGATGAACCACGTCATGTCGGCGCGCGCCCGCGAGTGCACGAGCGCCGGACCGGTCACCCACACCGGATAGCCGCCGCGGTCGCGCTCGTCCAGGAGCAGGCGCGCCATGAGCGCGTAGTCGATGGGCTTCTCGCGCGACACCTCGCTCGTCATGAACTTGAACTCGCCCTCGGCGGACTCGCCGAGGAACGCGTCCGTGTGGACGAAGATCCCCTCCGAGCCGTCCTCGGCGTAGCCGACGGCGACCAGCTCGCCCCGCTGCACGCGCCGCATCTCGCGCACCCAGAGCTCGCCCTGCGCATCGAGCACGAGGCAGCCGTCCATGCGCGGCTCGCGCGGCATGCGCCAGTCGCCGCCGATGCGCACGTACGTGGGGAGGTTGGTCGTGGAGAAGAATCCCTCGGGAAGCACGCCGTCCGCCGGCGCCGGCTCGAAGCGGGCATCCGGCGCCGTCGCGAAGCGCGGGGCGGCGAAATCGGGGCGGGAGAAAGTAATCACGATTGGAATCTAATTGAGATCCAGAGGGGTCGGAGGCCAGGGGCCGGGGGCCAGGGGGATCCAGGGCCTTCGGGAGCAGGGACGAGGCACGGCGACCACAGGGAACGGCGGGACGGGATCGAGTGGTGCGTCGTCCCGCCGTGCGCGGCCCCCGCTGTTCTCCCCTGGCCCCCGGCCTCTGGCCCCCGAGCCCTAGAGCAGCGCGACGGGATCCCGATCCATCGCCACCCTCAGCTCGTGCGCCGCCGGGATCGGGAAGCGCTCGAGGAAATATCGCGCGACCCGGCCGAGGGGGCCGGGGTGCTCGCTCTTGAGCAGGAGGTGCCAGCGCCAGCGGCGCTTGATCCGGTCGATCGGACAGGGGGCGGCGCCGATCACCTGCACGCCGGCGATCGCCTTCTGCGAGACCAACTGGCGCAGCCAGTCCGCGGCGCGGATCGCGAGGGTGGCCGTCGCCTCCTCCTCCGTCCCGCTGAACACCACGTTCGCCAGTCTCGTGCACGGCGGGTACACCGGGTGCTCGCGCGACGGCAGCTCGATCCCCACGAACGCCGCGTAGTCGTGCGTCACCGCGCAGCGCACGGCGTGGTGGTCGGGGACGCGCGTCTGGATCACCACCTCCCCGCCCTTCGGCCCGCGCCCGGCGCGCCCGGCCACCTGGCTCAGGAGCTGGAAGCTCCGCTCCGATGCGCGGAAGTCGGGGAGGTTGATCCCCACGTCCGCATCGATCACTCCCACCAGCGTCACGTTCGGGAAGTCGAGCCCTTTGGCGATCATCTGGGTGCCGAGGAGGATCTCCACCTCCCCGCGTCCCACGCGATCGAGGATCTCGGCGTGCGCCCACTTGCCGCTCGTGGTGTCCACGTCCATGCGCGCGATGCGCGCGTACGGGTAGCGCTCGGCGAGCAGACGCTCCACCTGCTGCGTGCCGAGCCCGCGCTGCCGCACCGTGACACCACCGCACCGCCCGCACGCCGGCAGGGGCGGCTCCTCGTGCTGGCAGTAGTGGCAGACCAGCCGCTCGGGGCTGCGGTGGTAGGTGAGGGAGATGCTGCAGTTGGGGCAGCTCCGCACGTCGCCGCAGTCCTCGCACTGCACGAAGCTCGCGTAGCCGCGCCGGTTGAGCAGGAGGATGCTCTGCTCGCCGCGCTGCAACCGCTCGCCGATCGCCCCCTCGAGCGTCTCGCTGAACACGCGCCGGAACGCGGCGTGCGCGGCGGCCTCGCCGGTGCGCGGCGCGCCGTCGACGGAGCGCGCCGGCGTGTGCCGCAGGTCCACCACCTCCACCGCCGGGAGCCGTCCGAAGCCGACGCGCTCGGGGAGGGAGAGGAGCGTGTACTTCCCCTGCTCGGCATTGCGCCAACTCTCCAGACTCGGCGTGGCGCTCCCGAGCACGACCACCGCGCCCTCGTGCCGCGCGCGCACCACGGCCACCTCGCGCGCGTGATAGCGCGGCGTCTCGCCGTTCTTGTAGCTCCCCTCGTGCTCCTCGTCCACGATGATCGCGCCCAACCGCTCGAGCGGGGCGAAGATCGCCGAGCGCGCGCCGACGGCGATCCGCTTCTCCCCGCGCTGGAGCGCGAGCCACGCATCGTAGCGCTCGCCGTCGCTGAGCGCCGAGTGCAGCACCGCCACGCGATCGCCGAAGACGGCGCGGAAGCGATCCACCGTCTGCGGGGTGAGCGCGATCTCCGGCACGAGGACGATCGCCGTCTGCCCGCGGCGGTCGACGATCTCGCGCAGCAGCTCGATGTACACGAGCGTCTTCCCGCTGCCGGTGATGCCATGGAGGAGGAAGACGTCGCCCCCCGTCCCCGCCACGAGCGCGTCGATGGCGGCGCGCTGGGCGGGGGTGGGCTCGTGCGCCGCGGGCGGGGCGCCCGGGCGCGCGGCGAACGGATCGCGCGCCACGACCTCGGACTCGATGGACGCGAGTCCCTTCTCCACCAGCTTGTCCAGCACGCCGCGCGAGAAGCCGAGCTGCTCGACGAGGTGCCCGACCTCGGCATGGCCACCGAGCCCCTCGAGCACCTCGTACAGCTCGCGCTGGCGCTTCGCGCGCGCGAACA
>DASTSH010000131.1:0-12723 GCA_035760785.1 Gemmatimonadaceae bacterium
ATACCCCCCTGGAACGTCCGCTCGTCGCGAGTGCGACACGCCGCGTCGGGGACTCTCCCACAGCGGGAGTCGAACGATCTACTCCACGCGCTCGAGCCGCGGATTGGGCCGGTACGAGCGACCGGCCTTCGACTCGGGACGGCCATCCACGAGCACGATGTCGGCGGTGAAATCGAAGCGCCCGCCGAAGAGCGACGAGCCCACGCCGTAGGAATCCACCGGCACCCCCGCCTCCTCGAACGAGCGGATCTTCTCCACCGTGAATCCGCCGGAGACCACGATCTTCACGTCGCGGAAGCCCGCCGCGTCGAGCGCCGTCCGCACGTTCCGGACGAGCTGCGGATTCACGCCCGTCGGCTTGAACGTCCCCATCTGCGGGATGATGGATTGGTCCACCATGTTCTCCGACGTGTCGATCCGCACTCCCCACAGCCGGCCGCCGAGCGCGCGCGCCACGTCGAGGCTGGTGCGGACGCAGTCGTTGTCGTAGTCGACGAGCGTGATGATCTGCACGTCGGGGGACATGTACTCCGCGAACTTCCGCGTCGCGAGCACGGTGTCGCCGCCGTACGCGGCGATCAGCGCGTGCGGCACGGTGCCGATCCCCTTCGACCCCCACCAGCTGGCCTGCGCGTCGGTGGAGACGCCGATGGCCCCGGCGATGTGCGCCGCGTAGCCATCCCCCGTCTGGACCAGCCAGTGGTCGTGGCGGGCCGGGAAGAACATCACGGTCTTGGGGGACGCGGCCTCCACCACGCGGCGCGTGTTGGTCCCCACCCGCGTGCGGCGGGCGAGCACGCCGAGGTACAGCGTCTCGAGGTGCGCGAAGGAGGCGTAGGGCCCCTCGATCGTCATCACCGTCTCCCACGGGTCGATCGGGTCGCCGTCGTACAACGCGTGCACCTCCAGCGCGCTCCAATCATCGGAGCACAGCTTGAGGATGGCGATCGCCTCGTCCATCCCCCCCAGGTACGCGTGCTCCTTCCCGAACACCTGCATCGTCACGCGCGGCGCGTGGTGGTCGGCGAGCAGGATCTCCCGTGCCCGGACGAAGTACTTGTCCGAGTAGTACCCTTCCCGCATGCGCTCCACGGGAAGATGGAAGACCGACGGGTCGAGCCTGGGCTTGCGGGGCATCGCGGACGGGCGGCGGGAGCGGTCAGCGGTCGTGATTGGCCATCCTCGCCGGGTCGAGGATCTCGTCGAGCTGCTGCCGCGTGAGCAGGCCGTGCTCCGCCACCACCGCGGCGACGCTCTTCCCCGACTGGAGCGCTTCCTTCGCCACCCGCGTCGCGGCCTCGTAGCCGATCGCCGGGAGGAGCGCCGTCACCACGCCGATGGAGTGCTCCACGAAATACCGCATGCGCTCGGGGTTGGCGGTGATTCCCACCACGCACCGCTCGCGCAGCACGACGCAGGCGTTGCCGAGCGACTGGAGACCGCCGAGCAGGCGGAAGGCGATCACGGGCTCGAACACGTTGAGCTGGAGCTGCCCCGCCTCGGCGGCGATGGTGACCGTCACGTCGCCGCCGATCACGTCGAAGCACACCTGGTTCACGACCTCCGGGATCACCGGGTTCACCTTCCCCGGCATGATCGAAGATCCAGGCTGCCGCGGGGGAAGGTTGATCTCCCCGAGCCCGGCGCGCGGCCCCGAGCTCAGGAGCCGCAGGTCGTTGCAGATCTTGGAGAGCTTCACCGCGCAGCGCTTCAGCACCCCGGAGAGCTGCACGAACACGCCGGTGTCCGCGGTGGCCTCCACCAGGTCGGGGGCGGTGACGAGCTGGAGCCCGGTGACCTCGGCCAGGTGGCGCCGCACGGCCTCGGCGTAGCCCGGAGGGGCGGTGATCCCGGTGCCGATCGCCGTCGCCCCCATGTTGATCTCGCGGATGAGCGCCTGGGTCTCGGTGAGGCGGTCGATGTCCTCGAGCATCGTGTGCCCGAACGCGGCGAATTCCTGGCCGAGCGTCATCGGCACCGCGTCCTGGAGCTGCGTGCGTCCCATCTTGAGCAGCGCGCCGAACTCCTCCCCCTTGGCGAGGAAGGCGTCCGCGAGCTCCCGCATGGCCGTCTTGAGCCGGTCGATGCTCGTGTGGAGCGCCAGCTTCACGGCGGTGGGATACACGTCGTTCGTGGACTGCGAGAGGTTGACGTGCGTGTTCGGGTGGATCACGTGGTACGCCCCGCGCGGCTGTCCCATGAGCTCCAGGGCGCGGTTGGCGATCACCTCGTTGGCGTTCATGTTCGTGGAGGTGCCGGCGCCGCCCTGGATCATGTCCACGAGGAAGTGCTCGTGGTGCCGGCCGGCGCGCACCTCGCGCGCGGCGCGCACGATGACGTCGCACAGCGCCGGGGGGAGGAGGCCGAGCTCCGCGTTCGCGAGCGCGGCGGCCTCCTTCACGGCCGCGAGCGCCTCCACGAGGGCGGGGAACTCGCGCAGCGGGACGCCGGTGATGGGGAAGTTCTCCAGCGCCCGCAGCGTCTGCACGCCGTAGAGGGCGTCGTCGGGCACCTCGCGCTCGCCGAGCAGGTCGTGCTCGGTGCGGCGGCGCCCGCCGGCGAAGCCGAGCATGCGCCCGCGCCCGGCGAGGGTGGCATCGGCGGCGCGCAGGCGCTGGGAGATGGAGCGCGCCGCGCTCGACACCAGCGCCGCGTGCAGCGACGGCCGCTCCTGGAGGAGCGACCGCACGTCGAGCACGTTCCAGTACACCAGGGTCGTCGGCTCGAGCGTGCGCGCGCTCGTGCCGTGGGGCGCATCATCCTCGAGCAGCACCCCTTCGCCGAGCGCCTCGCCGGCGCCGAGCGTCGCGAGTCGCATCGGGCGGCCATCGGCCCCCTTCTCGATGGCGACGCTGCCGCGCTCGATCACCGCGAAGACGCCGCGCTGGTCCCCCTCGCGGAAGATGAAGCGGTCGCCCTCGAACGTCGCGGTGTTCGCGGCCTCGGCGAGGGCGCCGAGGTCCGCATCGGAGAGCGGGTGAAAGAAGGCGATGCGCCGCAGCGCGTCGCCGGACTGTGGCATGGTCATGGCCCCGGGAAGCTACACCGGCTCCGCGACTGGCGGCAACCTGCGCCTCCCGCGTATTCTCCGGCGATGACCCGAATCCAGGCCCATCTCGTGTGCATCGCCCTCGTCGCCGTGGACGTGATCGTGCGCACGTGGCGCTTCCAGTGGATCCTGCGCGGGCTGCGCTTCGATGTGCCGTTCCGCGACGTGCTCGCCCTGAACCTGGTGGGGGACGCGGCATCGGCGATCACGCCGCTCCGGATCGGCGGGGAGCCGGCGCGCCTCGCCGCGCTCGCGCGCGAGCGCATCCCGCTCACCGCCGGGCTGGTGGCGGTCGGGATCGAGATCGTGGTGATGTGGCCGGTGATCCTGATCGCTTCGGGGATCCTCGCGCTCCTCTACGCGCCGCAATGGTGGACCGAGGTGGAGCCGCATCTCGCGAGCACGGTGCGCGTGGGGTGGCCGTGGGTGGCGCTGGTGGTGGCGGCGTCGGTGCTCACGTGGATCGCGGCGCGGCGCGCCTTCCCGAGCGCGTCGCACACCGTGCGGCGAAGCATGCGCCGGGCGCTCGCCTACGCGCGGCGGATGCCGCGGTGGCCCCTCCTGGCGGGGATCCCGCTCACGCTGGTTGGGCTCGCGGCGCGCGTGGCGATCCTCCCCGTGCTGGCGCTCACGCTCTCCTCGCCGCCGCCGATCGGTCCCCTGAGCTTCGCGTCGTTCGCGCTGCTCTACGGGCAGCTGCTCCTGCCCACGCCGTCCGGCGCGGGAGTGGTGGAGCTGGGCTTCCTCGGCGGCGCGGTCGGCGACCTGGGGGGAGAGCTCGGCGCCATCCTTCTCCTGTGGCGCTTCTACACGACGTTCGTGCTGGTGGCGCTCGGGCTGGTGCTCGGCGTCCGGCACTACGGGCGCGCGGCGGTGTCGGCGATGCTCCGGGGGCGGCCCGCGGCCGCCGCGGCGCGCGCCGTTCCGGAGCGCGACTGAACCCTGACCCATTTCCAGCGGAGAGATCCTTCGTGCACCAACGTCTTTCGCTCGCGCTCGTCGCCGCGATCGTCATCGGCTGCGCTTCCGGCGGTGCCACGGCCACCCACCCGGCCGGACGCGCCGCGGCGCCGGCGGCGCCGCTCGACATCGCGTACCACATCGCGATGCCGGACACCCTCGGTCACCTGTACGAGATCGGGATCGACATCGGCGGCGTGACCGGCGACTCGCTCGAGCTGCAGATGCCCGTGTGGTCCCCGGGGCGCTACGCCCGCATGGACTTCGCGCGCAACGTGCGCGACTTCACCGCGGCCGGGGAGGACGGACGTCCCGTGCGGGTGCAGCGCGCGTCGGGATCGCTCTGGCGGCTGTACCCGGGCGGCGCCTCGCGCGTGCGCGTGCGGTACGCCGTGTTCGCGGACAACCTGTCCGGCACGTTCAGCGTGCTGGACACGGCGCACGCCAACTGGAACGGCGCCTCGCTCTTCATGTACGTGGTGGGGCACAAGCCCGACCCGGTGCGCCTGACGATCGAGCCGCCCGCGGGGTGGCACATCATCAACGGCGACGCCGTCACGCCCGACCAGCGCGCGTACCGCTTCGAGAACTACGACCGGCTGATCGACACGCCCACCGAGGTGGCGCGGTCGTTCTCCGTGGACAGCTTCCGCGTGGACGACCGGTTGTACCGCGTGCTCCTGCACCACAACGGCCCCGAGCACGGGCAGCACGAGCGGTTCCTCCAGGGCGTGGAGCGGATCGTGCGCTACGAGAACCGCGTGATCGCGCCGCCGCCGCTGTCGATGTACACGTTCATGTTCAACGTGGGCTACCCGGGCGCGGATGGGATGGAGCACCTGTACTCCACGCAGATCGAGGTGCCGCACCCGTGGACGGACGACAGCGCGTCGGTGCTCCCGGCGCTCGAGGATGCGGCGCACGAGTACTTCCACGTGTGGAACGTGAAGCGGATCCGTCCCGCCGCCCTCGGCCCGTTCGACTACGCCACGGAGCAGTACCAGCCCAGCCTGTGGGTGGCCGAAGGGTGGACGCAGTACTACGGAGAGATCGGGCTGATGCGCGCCGGCGTGGTGGACAAGGCGGACTACTATCGGACGCTGGAGCGCGAGATCACGGCCAACCTCGAGACGCCGGGGCGGAAGGAGGTGTCGGCGCGGATGGCGTCGTTCCTCGCGCCGTTCTGGGATGGCGCCTCCACGCCAATGAAGACCGACCCGCGCAACAGCTACTTCACCTACTATTTCAAGGGGAGCGGGCTGGCGCTCCTGCTCGACCTCCAGATCCGCGCGCGCTCGAACAACGCGCGGTCGCTCGACGATGCCCTGCGGAACCTGAAGCGCCTGAGCTGGGACGCGCCGAACGCGAGCTACTACCTGCAGGGGCGTGGCTACACCGAGGCGGACGTGGAGCGCGCGGTGAGCGAGGCGATGGGAACGGACATGCACGCCTGGTTCGAGCGCTACGTCGGGGGCGTGGAGGACCCGCCGTTCGCCGAGACGCTGAAGCTGGCCGGGCTCGCGCTCACGCCGCACGAGGAGGAGGGGCGGCGCATGTGGGCGGTGGAGGAGATCCCCGACGCCACGCCGGCGCAGCGCCGCGTGCGCGACGGGTGGCTCACCGGCACCACCACCGGCCAGACGGAGAGCAGACGATGAAGCGCCCGCTGATCTTCTGGGATGTGGACACGCAGCACGACTTCATGCATCCCGACGGGAAGCTGTACGTGCCCGACGCGCAGGCGATCACGCCGCACCTGAAGCGGCTCACCGACTTCGCCCACGAGCGGCAGATCCACATCGTGGCGTCCGCCGATGACCACGAGCCGGGGCACCGGGAGCTCTCGGCGGCGCCGGATTTCGAGGAGACGTTCCCCGAGCACTGCATGCGAGGGACGCGCGGCGCGGAGAAGATCGAGGAGACGCGCCTGTTCTCGCCGTACGTCATCGAGCCGGAGCCGGTGCCGCACGAGGAGCTCGCGCGGCGGCTGTGGGGGCACGGCGGGGATGTGCTCATCCGCAAGCACTGGTTCGACGTGTTCACGAACCCGAACACGGAGACGCTGCTGGAGGCATGGGATCCGACGGAGATCGTGGTGTACGGCGTGGCGCTGGACGTGTGCAACCGGTACGCGATCGAGGGATTCCTGGAGCGGGGGATCCCGCGGATCCACCTGGTGGTGGATGCGACGAAGGCGATCCACCCCGAGCGCGCCTCGGCGCTGCTCGAGCAGTGGAAGGGGGCGGAGGTGAATCTGGTGTCCACGGAGGACGTGGTCAGCGGCCGGTTGGTGTGACGGGGGACCGCGCCTGGCGCGGCGAAGGACGACAGCGGCCTCGGCCGTTGTCGTCCTTTTTGTTTGTGCGCAATCCCAAGTGGACGGAGCGAACGGGATGTGTTATTAGTGTTTCCTAAGAATTACGACGATGTGACGTTCCGACCGATATCTGGCCCTGCTCCAGTCACGGTAAGCGTCGCATCGCGCCCGTAGGCTCTGGGCATTCAGCGGTGGGCGGTACCCATGAAGCTCCTCGTGATCGACGACGATCGGATGGTTGCCGAGCTCATCCGGCGTGGCCTCCGTGAGGAAGGCTACGCGATCGATGTCGCCAACGATGGCACCGCCGGCAGCATGCTGGCCTTCGTGAACGCCTACGACGGGATCATCCTCGATGTGATGCTCCCCGACCGCACCGGGCTGGAGATCGTCCAGGAGCTCCGGCTCGAGGGACAGAAGACCCCTGTCCTTCTCCTCACCGGCAAGTCGGCGAAGGAAGACGTGATCCGCGGGCTCGACCTCGGCGCGGACGACTACCTGGTGAAGCCGTTCGACATCGATGTGCTGAAGGCCCGCGTGCGCGCGCTCGTGCGCCGCGGGGGCGCGCACCGCACGGAGCGGATCGCGTTCGGCGGCATCGTCGTCGACCGGCTCCTGCACACCGCCACCGTGCAAGGGCGCAAGCTCCAGCTCACGCCGAAGGAGCACAGCCTGCTCGAGTACCTCCTGCTGCACGCCGAGCAGGTGGTGTCGCGTACGGAGCTGCTCGAGAAGGTGTGGGACCTCCACTTCGATCCGGGCTCGAACGTCATCGACGTGCACGTGGCGCGGCTGCGGAACAAGCTGCGCTGGAAGGGCGCCGCGCCGGAGCTGGCGACCGTGCGCGGCGTCGGCTACCGGCTCACGCTCGAAGCGGATGCGGACTGACCGGCCGCGGCAGGGGAGGCCGCGTCGACCCGCATGAAGCCATCGTCATCTCCTCTTCACGAATCCGTCATGCGTGCGACCACAGAGTGTCGTCGGGCCGCCACGCGGCGCTCGGGTGCGCCGGGGCGCACGGGTCGGCGAACGCGGGATGAATGCTGATGCTGTCATCCACGACCAAGGTGCGCCTGGTGTTCTGGTCGGCGCTCATGATCCTGACCCTCGTCAGCTTCGTGGCGTTCCAGAGCATCGTGGATCTCGCGGACAGCTCGCACCGCCTCGAGCGGACGCACCGCGTGCTGGAGCAGCTCGACAGCCTCGACGGCCTCCTGCGCGACGCGGATGCCGCGCGGCGCGGCTATCTCAGTGTGGGCGACGACGCGGACCTCGCCGCCTACCAGGAGCAGATGCCGCACGTGACCGAAGTGCTGGCCACGCTCCGGACCATGCTGGCATCCGACGTGGGGCAGCAGCGGCGGATCGACTCGGTGACCCCGATGATGGACAGCGCGATCACCGTCATGCGGCAGGCGATGGCGCTGGGAGCGTCGGAAGGGGGCGCCAGGGGCGCGGTGCTCGCGGCGCTCGATCGCGGCACGGCGCCATCGCGCGCGGTGCGGAGCGTGGTCGGCTCCATGAAGGCCACGGAGCTCAAGCGCCTGCAGACGCGCTGGGTGAGCCAGCGGATCAGCGCCCGCCAGACGGCCCTGATGATCGTGTTCGGCTTCCTGCTCGCCTCCGGCATCCTCCTCGTGGTCACCATGCGGCTGGAGCACAACCTGGCCGAGCGCCTGCAGGCGGAGCGACACGCGCTGGAGGCGAAGCAGGTGGCGGAGTCCGCGAGCCGCGCGAAGAGCGAGTTCCTGGCGCGGATGAGTCACGAGCTGCGCACGCCGCTCAACTCGGTGATCGGGTTCTCCGGCGTGCTCATACGCAATCGCGCGGGGCACCTGCAGGAGCAGGAGATCACGTACCTCGAGCGCATCCGCGACAACGGGATGCACCTGCTCAGCCTCATCGACGAGATCCTCGATCTCACGAAGATCGAGGCCGGCAAGCAGCGGCTGATGCTCGCCAGCGTGGACATCGGCCAGCTCCTGATGGAAACGGTGGCGCAGCTCGAGGGGCGGCTGATCGGCAAGGACGTGTTCATCCGCATCGACGCGCCGGCGCAGATGGCGCCGATCGAGAGCGACCGCGGCAAGCTGAAGCAGGTGCTCATCAACCTGCTCGCGAACGCGATCAAGTGGACCGACGCCGGGAGCATCACGCTGCGCGTGCACGTGGACGGCGGCGTGATGCGTCCCGTGCGCATCGACGTGATCGACACCGGCATCGGCATCGCGGAGGAGCATCAGGAGGCGATCTTCGAGGCATTCGAGCAGGTGGGTGACTGGCCCGCGCGCCAGCATGGCGGCACGGGGTTGGGGCTCACGATCTCACGGTCGCTCTGCCAGTTGATGGGCTACGATCTGACGGTGGCGAGCAAGGCCGGGGCGGGCTCCACCTTCAGCATCATCATGGACGTCCCCGTGACGCGTCCGCGAGCGGGCGAGGCGCCGGCCGCCGCGCCGGCGGGCGGAGACGGATACGCCGCGGATACGCGGCACCCCGCGGCACTGCGCCCCACGTGAGGGCGGGCCCGCGGCAACGCACTGGTCAGGAGGTGTGTCATGGTGGGCATCGTTCGATCGGCACGTCCCGCCGCCGTGCTCTCGGTGCTGGCGCTCGCGGGGTTCGGGGCGCCGGGGCGTGCCGCGCCGCCGGCACCCGCGGTCACCGCCACCGTCGTGATGACCGAATGGAGCGTCGTCATCGCGCCGCGGACGATTCCCGCGGGGAAGGCGACCATCCTCGTGCGGAACGTGGGGCGGCAAACGCACGCGGTGGAGATCGAGAACGACGCGGCGAGCACGGAGATCGAGGGAGACGAGCTCGCGCCCGGGCAGTCGGAGACGCTCGTGGTGCACCTCACGCCGGGTCAGTGGGTCGTGGACTGCTCCATGGTGAGCCCGAGCGCCAGGGGGAGCCACGCGCTTCGGGGGATGAGCACCACGCTCGTGGTGAAGTGAGCGCATCATCGCCGGTGGACCCGGAAGCCCTCCAGCGTCTGCGGCGGCTGGGCGGCGATGACCTGGTGCGGCGCATGATCGAGGTGTTCCTCGAGGATGCGCCGAAGCGGCTCGTGGCCGCCCGCCGGGCGGTGGAGATGGACGACCTGGATGGCGCGCGGCGGGCATCGCACTCGCTGAAGTCCGCCGCCGGGATCCTGGGCGCGCGCGAGCTGCAGACCGCGGCCGAGCGGATGGAGGCGTGGGCGGATGCGTCGGACGTGGAGCAGGTACGCGGGATGATGCACGAGCTCGAGACGATGTTCACGGTCGCGAGAGCCGAGCTGGAAGCGCAGCAACGGAGGGTCGCCGAATGAAACGGATCGCCATCATCGAGGACAATCCCGATAACCGACTGCTCGTCCGCGCCATCGTCGGGGATGCGTACGAGCTGGATGAGTACGAGCTGGGATCGGATGCCCTGGCGCACGTGGGAGATGATGGCGTGGACCTGCTGCTCGTCGACATCTCGCTGCCGGAGATGGATGGGATGGAGGTGGTCCGGCGCGTCCGGGCGGACGCCGCGCTGCGTCACCTCCCCACGATCGCGCTCACGGCGCACGCCATGGCCGGGGACCGCGAGCGCTTGCTCGCGGCGGGCTTCGACGACTACGTGGCGAAGCCGATCGTGGACGAGGGCGTGCTGCTCTCGACGCTCGAGCGCTGGCTGAGCACTCCAGCGCGCCGCCGTCCTGCCGCCGGCGCGCCGCCGGCATCGTGAAGGGACCGTAATAGGAGCTTCACCGGGCGTTCATGCGCACGTCCTAGCTTCTGGGCCGGCGTCGAGCTCCGCGCGCTCCCACTCCGGCCGCCGCGGGTGGAGTGTGAGCCGCGGGGCCGGCGCCGCCACGCCGCACTCGCGGAGGTCTCATGCGCATTCTCGGCCACACCGTGCCGCGCTGGATCGTGCTCGCGGCCGTCCCGCTGCTCGCCGTGATCGTCGTCGGTCTCATCGTCTCGTGCTCGGGAGACCGCCCCGCTGGACCTCGGAGCGTGCGCGCCGGCGTGGTCGCGGACTCCACCGCACCGCCGCCCCCGGCGCCCGTGGTGTTCGTGGGCGCCGGCGACATCGCCGGATGCACGTCCAAGGGCGGGATCAAGGCCGGCACCATCGGGACCGCGGCGCTGCTCGATTCCATTCCCGGTACCGTGTTCACGATCGGCGACAACGCGTACGAGCTCGGCGCGGCGGCCGATTTCGCGAACTGCTACGCCCCGAGCTGGGGGCGCCAGAAGGCGCGCACGTACCCGTCGATCGGGAATCACGAGTACGACCTCGGCACGCCGCAGGCGTACTTCGACTATTTCGGTCCGATCGCCGGCGATCCGAGCAAGGGCTACTACAGCTTCGACCTCGGGGCGTGGCACATCATCATGCTCAACAGCAATCAGGACTACGTCCCCACCAAGGCGGGAACGCCGCAGGAGCTCTGGCTGAAGGCGGACCTCGCCGCGAGCACGAAGCGCTGCACGATCGCGATCTGGCACCACCCGCGCTTCTACTCCAACGATGCGCCGTCGCTACCCGGCGTGCGCGGCTACGTGAAGGCGTTCTGGGACGACCTGTACGCCGCCAACGCGGAGATCGTGCTGGTCGCGCACCAGCACTGGTACGAGCGCTACGCGCCGATGACGCCGGACGGCGTGGTGGACACGGTGCGCGGCATCCGCCAGTTCATCGTGGGGACGGGGGGGAAGAGCATCAGCGCGCCGACCTCCATCTACCCCACGAGCGAGGTCCAGAACGGCGACACCTATGGCGTGATCAAGCTCACGCTCGATACGGCCTCGTACACCTGGCAGTTCATCCCGATCAAGGGGCAGACGTTCACCGATTCCGGGAGCGGGCGCTGTCACTGAGGGATGGGCGCGGGCGGCGACGGCGCAGTTCCCGACGGGAGCGCGCCGGCGCCCCCCGCGACGCTCGCCGCCGAGACATCGGGTGGTGAGAGCAGGGCGAGTACGGCGTCCGTGATCGCCGCCACGGTCGCGGGCAGCGACGACTCCGCGCTCTCCACGCACAGCAGCACGATGCGGCGTTGCTCCGCGAGCCGCCGCGCCACCTCCGCCACCTCGTCCATCAGCGCCGCCCCGCGGTCCATCGGGGACGCTCCGCCATCGTCCGCTGCGCCCGGCCGCGGCACCGCGCCGCGCTCGCGCTCGAGACGGCTCGCGGGGTGATCGCGTCCGTCGAGCCGCCGCTCCAGCGCCGCCCGGTCCGCGGTCACGAGCACCACCATCACCCGGCGCGGGAGGAGCGCGCGCAGCCGCGTGCGCAGCCCGGGAGAGCGCAGGCGGAACGCGCGCGCGCCGTAGCCGATCGACCAGAGCGCCTGCAACAGTCCCTGGTCCAGGAGGCACACGCCGGGGCGCGCCGCGCCACCGCGCGCGACCTCCAGCAGGTAGAGCCAGTTGATGGCGACGGCGCTCGCCCACCCGGACCGCCGCTGCCCGGATCGCGCGATGCGCCGCACCCAGTGCGCGCTCCGCGCCGGATGGCGCATCACGGCGAGCGCCGCGAGGGCGAGCTTGCGGACGCGGCGCGCCCCGATCGCCGTCTCGTGATCGAGCGTGTACGTGGGCTCCCGCACCGGGACGTCCCGCGCGCGCAGCGCGCGCGCGACGGCGTGCGAGAGGGTGGACTTTCCCGATGCGGGCAGACCGAGGAACTCCACCACGAGCTCCTCGCGCCGCAGCCGCGATGCGGTCACAGGTGGCACCACACGAGTCTCCGCACGTCGCGGAGCACCTCATCGAGCGGTCGCTCGGTGTCCACGTCGACCACGGTGGTCCCGGGGCCGAACCGGAGCCGGCGAATCGCATCCACCCGGCGCTCCACCTCGGCGCGCCCCGTGTCCGGCTTGCGCTCGAGCGCGGTCTCGGGCGCCACGCGCAGCTTGATGACGAGATCGGGGCCGTTCCGCTCGGCCCAGGCGTAGGGCGCGGCCTCCCATCGCGCGAGCGCGCGCAGGATCCGGCTCGGGTGCGCCGCGCACTGCTGGAGGAGCGGCCCGTCGTTGAAGCCGAGGAACTGCGTCTGGGGATACCGGTCGGTGACGACGATCATCCCGAGGTTCCGCGCGCGCCACGACGCGCGGAGCTTGCGCCGCTTCTCGTGCGAGAGCGCGAGCGCCCAGATGATGACCGCGAGCGAGACGGCGCGCTCCCGCGGCGCGCCGCCGCCGGGCGTCACGTCGCCGGGCGTCACGTCGCGGCTCGCGGCGTCGGGCATGGCCACGGTGCTCCGCCCGCGCCGGACGCCGATCGCCTTCAGCGCGCGGCGCGCCACGCGCAGCGGCCACCGGACCAGCGAGCCGGGGCCATCGCCGCTGCCGAAGTACACGAACAGCACGTCCGCCTTGCTCGCGAGCAGCGATGCCACGTCGCGCGAGATGGTGGAC
>DASTSH010000132.1:0-21830 GCA_035760785.1 Gemmatimonadaceae bacterium
GGCAGGCCACCCTCGAGCACCTCATCGAGCCCCGGAACGCCGGTCGACACGACGCGCGAGTGCTCGGTGGCGGCGGGGGCGGTCGGATTTGAAGACACTCGCTACCTCGGCTAAAGCAATTCACGACTGAGTTCAGCGGGCGTAGCCGCAGTGGCGGAAGTAGGCCTGGGCATCGGCGGCGGTGATCGCATCGACGAGCGTGGTCAGCGCGGCGTCGAGCGCGCGGAGGGTCCGGGCGCCGACGCCGCGCAGTAAGGCTTTGAGCTTGCTCCACGCCGGCTCGATCGGGTTGAAGTCCGGCGAGTACGGCGGCAGGAAGAGCAACCGGCAGCCTGCCGCCTCGATGAGCGCCCGCACGCGGGGCGCCTTGTGCGGACTGAGGTTGTCCATCACGACCACTTGCCCGGGGCGGAGCGTGGGCCCCAGCACCTGGGCGGTGAACGCCACCACGGCCCCGGTGTCCGCCGCGCCCTCGAGCGTCATGCACGCCGTGAGGCCCGCGAGCGAGAGCCCGCCGAAAATGGTCAGGCGCTCCCACCGCCCGTAGGGCACGGCCCCCGGGGCGCGGGCGCCGCCGGCGGCCCGCCCGTAGCGCCGCGCGAGGTCGGTCGCCACGCCGCACTCGTCGACGAACACCCAGTCCGCGGGCGCGACGGTGGCTTGGGCGGCGCGCCACGCGGCGCGCGCCGCGACGACGTCCTCACGCGTCTGCTCGGCGGGGCGGAGGCTCCTTTTTTTTTCGCCGGAGGTCGAGCCGCTGACACGCCCGCCAGATCGCGCTCCGACTCGCCGTCGTGTCCTGCCGCGCGCCGTAGAGCGCGGCCAGCTCCTCCAGCGTGCGGTCGTTCTGCTCGAGGACGAGGGCGACGAGCACGGGCGCGCCCGCCGCATCGACCGTCGGTGGCGTGCCGCCGCCATGCGGCTTGGCGGCCACGCTCCCGGTCTCGCGCGCCCGGCGCAGCCACGCCCGCACGGTCGACTCGCCGACGCGGAAGCGCGCCGCCAGGGCGACGTGACTGAGGTCCTCCTCGCGCGCGGCGGCCAGCACACGCTCGCGCAGATCCAAGGAATAGGCTCGCGGCATCCGGCTCTCCTCCACTCGCCCGGCCCCGCGCAGCCCTGCACACCTTGCGCCCACTCCGCTTTACTCAGCGGGATTCCGCTCTAGCAGTTCGCTGACAATCATCGCCGCTCGCTGACAATCGCCGAACCTCCGCCCCACCTACGCCGCCCCGCGCGCTTCTAGCTTCGTCTCCGGTCGCCAATGGCACCAGGCGTCACGCCGGCACTGGAGGGGGAGCATGGTCGAGAGGTCCATCGCGCACGCGGGGCGCGCGTGCATCGCCTGCATCACGTGCATCGCGCTCGCATCCCGCGCGGCGGTCGCGCAGGCCACGCCACCATCGCGTGCCGGCGCGGCGGAGCGGGTGATCGTGGCCGCATCGGCCACGGGCCCGATCACCCTCGACGGACGGATCGACGAGCCGGCGTGGGCACACGCGGATGTCGCGGGGGACTTCGTGCAGCAGTATCCCACCCCGGATGCCGCTCCCACGCAGCGCACGGAGGCGCGCGTCCTGTACGACCACGACGCGCTCTACGTCGCGATGCGGATGTTCGACTCGCACCCGGACTCCATCGCCGCCACGCTCGCGCGCCGCGACTACACCGGCTACTCCGACTGGGCGCAGGTGGTGATCGACAGCTACCACGACCGGCGCACCGCCTTCCGCTTCGCCGTCAATCCCGCCGGCGTGCGGAAGGATGTGTTCGAGTTCGACGACACCGACGAGGACGTGGGCTGGGATGCCGTCTGGGAGGCCGCGGCGCACATCGACTCGCTCGGATGGACGGCGGAGCTCCGCATCCCCCTCTCCCAGCTCCGCTACGGCGCGTCGAGCGGGGAGCAGACGTGGGGGATCGAGTTCATCCGCGACATCGCGCGCCGCGATGAGCGCGACAACTGGGCGCCGATCCCCGCGGACTTCTCCGCGTTCGTCTCCCGCTTCGGCGCGCTGCGTGGACTCTCCGGCATGGGCGGCGCGCGCCGCGTCGAGCTCCAGCCGTACACGCTCGCCCGCGTCGCGCGCGCGCCGGGCTCTCCCGCCGATCCCTTCTGGTCGCGCAACGCGCTCTCCGGCGGCGTCGGCGCCGACCTGAAGTACGGGATCACCTCCAACCTCACGCTCACCGCCACGATCAACCCGGACTTCGGGCAGGTGGAGGCCGATCCGTCGAAGGTGAACCTCTCCGCGTTCGAGCTGTTCCTCGACGAGCGGCGGCCGTTCTTCACCGAGGGGAGCGACATCTTCGGCTTCCCCATCGCCCTCGATTGGACGCTCCGCAACAACTACTTCGGCGACGACCGCCCCTTCTACTCGCGCCGCGTGGGGCGCGCGCCGGAGGGGAAGGTGCCTGACGATGCCGCCTTCCGCGACGTGCCGGAGGCCACCACGATCCTCGGCGCGGCGAAGCTGTCGGGCAAGACGCGCGACGGGTGGTCGGTGGGCGTGCTCGACGCGGCATCCGCGCGGGAGACCGCGCGCTGGAGCGACGGCTCCGCCGTGCGCCGCCGGGAAGTGGAGCCGTTCGGCAACGTCGTGGTGGCGCGCCTCATCAAGGACTTCCGCGCGGGGAAGAGCGCGGTCGGCGGGATCTTCACCGCGCTGAACCGCCACATCGATGCGCCGTCGCTCGACTTCCTCAGCCGCGCCGCGTACACCGCGGGGCTCGACCTCCGCCACCGTTTCGACAGGTCGTACGAGGCCGCGGCCGCGTTCCTCGCCAGCCACGTCGCAGGCGACACGGCGGCGATCGCGCGCCTCCAGTGCTCCTCCGCGCATTACTTTCAGCGGCCGGACGCGCGCAACTTCCGGTACGATCCCACCCGCACCTCGCTCGATGGCGTGGAGGCGCACGCGCGGCTGTCCAAGTACGCCGGCGCCTGGCGGTGGGGGATCGTGGGGCACGCCATCACCCCCGGGTTCGACGCGAACGACGCGGGATTCACGCGCGCCGCCGACTGGTTGATGCAGGTGGACTGGATCGGCTACGAGCACCTCGCCCCGGGACGCCACGTGCGCAGCTGGAATCTCTACGCGAACCAGCGCTCGGGGTGGAGCACGGGAGGGGAGCACCTCTCCACCGTGGTGTCGCTGAGCGGCGCGGTGGAGCTGAACGATCTCTGGGGCGGTGATGCGGGCTTCGACCAGGAGCTCCCCGCGCTCTCCACGTCCGTGCTCCGCGGCGGCCCGGCGATGCGCCTCCCCTCGCTCACCATGGCGTGGGCCGACCTCCACAGCGACGCACGGCGTCCGCTCTCGCTCCAGCTCTCGACGTCGGCGTGGCGCGAGGCCGAGTCCAGCGGGCGCGGCTGGAGCGTCTCGCCCACGTTCACCCTGCGCCCGAGCAGCCGCGTGGAGCTCACCGTGGGGCCCGCCCTGAACCGGAACGAGGATGCGTGGCAGTACGTGGCCACGCCCACGGCGGCCGGCGCGCCGCGCTACATCTTCGGCCGCATCGCGCAGACGACGGCATCGCTCACCACGCGCGTGGACTACACCTTCACGCCGCGCCTCTCCCTCCAGCTCTACGGCGCTCCCTTCGTGAGCGCCGGCCGCTTCTCGCGCTTCAGGATGGTCACCGACCCGCGCGCCCGCCGCTTCGCCGACCGCTTCCACACCTTCGGCGCGGGCGAGCTCTCTCGCGACGCCGCCACGCGCCGCTGGGCCGCCGACCTCGACGGCAACGGCGCCCCCGACCTCTCGTTCGCCGACCCCGACTTCAGCATCCGCCAGTTCCGCTCGAACGCCGTCCTCCGCTGGGAGTACCGCCCCGGCTCCACGCTCTACCTGGTCTGGACCCAGAGCCGCGACAGCACCGACGCCCTCGGCGCCTTCCACCCCGCCCACGACGCTGCCGCCCTCCTCGCGGCGAAAGCGACGAACGTGGTCACGGCAAAGATCTCCGTGTATTTCTAGGGGACGGCTAGGACCTGGTGGCTGGGCCACCATGGAACGTGTGTGGCGTGTGGGAGGCTGACGGATAGAGGGGCGAGGTAGGGCGCGTGTAGCGCGGGATGTAGAGAAAGTTCACCTACAGCCGAGCCTACTCTCGCTCTACCTATCTCCTCGTCCCGTCAGTTCCCCACACGCCACACGCGTTGTTTGGTGGTCCAGCCACCAGGTCCTAGATCCTAGGCCCCCGGCCCCCCATCATCCCTCTGTATCCCCTGACCCCCACCCCCTGCCCCCATGCAGTTGCTCCCTTTCGACATCACCGAAGCCACCCTCCCCAACGGACTCCGCGTCATCATCGTCCCCACGGGGTTTCCCGACATCGTGTCCCTCCAGATCCCCGTGAAGACGGGGTCGCGCAACGAGGTGGAGTCGGGGAAGACGGGGTTCGCGCACTTCTTCGAGCACATGATGTTCCGCGGCACCGAGCAGTACCCGCCGGAGAAGTACCAGAGCATCCTCACGCGCGCAGGGGCACGGCAGAACGCGTACACCACCGACGACTACACGAACTACCACATCACCTTCTCCCGCAACGATCTCGAGACGATCCTCGAGATCGAGGCCGACCGCTTCCAGCGGCTCAGCTACCCGGAGGAGGACTTCCGCACCGAGGCGCGCGCGGTGCTCGGCGAATACAACAAGAACAGCGCCGAGCCCACGGAGAAGCTGTTCGAGGTGATGCGCGACAGCGCGTACACCACGCACACGTACAAGCACACCACGATGGGCTTCCTCCCCGACATCGAGGCGATGCCGGAGCAGTTCGAGTACTCGCGCGAGTTCTTCCGCCGGTGGTACCGCCCGGAGTTCACCACCATCATCCTCGCCGGCGATGTCACCGCCGCGGAGGCGCTCCCGCTCGTGGAGCGGTACTGGGGCGACTGGCGTCCCGGCGGCCACACGGTGGAGATCCCCGCCGAGCCGGAGCCGGCGGGGCCGGTGTACGCGCACGTGCCGTGGGAGACGCCCACGCTCCCCTGGGTCGCCGTCTCCTTTCACGGCCCGGCGTTCGATGCCGGCGACCACGCGTACGCGGCCACGGATCTGCTCGTCGACCTCTGGTTCGGCGAGACCTCCGACCTCTACCGCCGCCTGGTGGAGGTGGAGCAGAAGGTGGATCAACTGTTCGCGTACAACCCCGGGAGCGTGGACCCGGGGCTCATCACCATCGGCGCCCGCGTGAAGGATCCCGCCGACGTGGTGGAGGTGCGCGACGCGATCCTCGCCGCGGCGGCCGCGGCGCGCGACACGCTGCTCCCCGCGCGGCGCGTGGCGGAGGCGAAGTCGAACCTTCGCTACGGCTTCGTGCGCGAGCTCGACGACACGGAGAAGATCGCCGCCACGCTCGCGCGCTTCGTCCAGTACGACCGCACGGTGGAGACGCTCGAGGCGCTCTTCCGGAGCTACGCCGGGGTGACGGCGCGCGACGTGCGCGCCGCGGCGCGCCGCTGGCTCACCGATGCGCGCCTGGTGGTGACCACGCTGTCGCACCAGGCGATGCCTGACGCGATGACGCAGCTCCCGCCGCTCGCCACCTTCCGCCCGCACGCTCCCGCCGCCGGTCGCGCGCCGGAGCTGCTGCTGCAACGCTCCGTGCTCCCGCAGCTCGACGTGAAGTTCCTCTTCCGCGTCGGCTCCGTGCACGACCCGCGCGGCAAGGAGGGGCTCGCCGCCCTGGCCGCGGCGATGATCGCGGACGCGGGGAGTCGCGACCTGCGCATCGACGAGATCACGCGCGCCCTGTACCCCATGGCCGCGAGCTTCGATGCGCAGGTGGACCGGGAGATGACCACGTTCACCGCGCGCGTGCACCGCGACAAATGGAAGGAGCTGTTCGACATCGCGCTCCCCATGCTCCTCACGCCCGGCTTCCGCGAGGAGGACTTCGTCCGGCTCCGCGACGCGCAGCGCAACGCGCTCGAGCAGGACCTGCGCTCGAACAACGAGGAGGAGCTGGGGAAGGAGCGGCTCCAGGAGCTCGCCTTCCACGGCACCCCGTGGGCCCATCCGGTGCTCGGCACGGTGGAGGGGATCGCCGCCATCACGCTCGACGACGTGAAGGCCTTCGTGGCCGAGCGATTCGTGCGCGCGAACCTGATGCTCGGCGCGAGCGGTGATCTCCCCGAGGCGCTCCTCGACCGCGTGCGCGCCGCGTGGTCCGCGCTCCCCGCGGGAGAGGCGGCGCCGGTGCCGCAGGGCGCGGTCGAGCGGCACGCGGGGATCCGCGTGAACATCATCGAGAAGGACACGCGCGCCACCGCGATCTCCTTCGGCCACCCGATCGACGTCACGCGCGAGCACCCGGACTTCCCCGCCCTCTGGCTCGTCCGCGCCTGGCTCGGCGAGCACCGCTCGTCGGTGTCGCACCTGTACCAGCGCATCCGCGAGGTGCGCGGGATGAACTACGGCGACTACGCCTACATCGAGGCGTTCCCCGGCGCCATGTTCCAGTTCTTCCCCGACGCCAACCGCGCGCGCCACCGGCAGCTGTTCGAGGTGTGGCTCCGCCCCGTGCTCCCCGCGAACGCGCACATGGCGCTCCGCCTCGCGCTCCACGAGCTGCGCCGCCTCGTCGCCGACGGCCTCTCCGCGGAGGCGTTCGAGAGCACGCGCGACTACCTCATCAAGAGCCTCCCGCTGCTCGTGTCCACCCAGGACCTCCAGCTCGGCTACGCGCTCGACTCGGCGTGGTTCGGCATCCCCGACTTCGCGACGTACATGCGCGAGCGCCTCGCCGCGCTCGACCTCGACCAGGTGAACGCCGCCATCCGCCGCCATCTCTCGGCGACGGACCTCGACGTGGTGATGATCACGCGCGATGCCGCGGCGCTCCGCGATGCACTCGTCTCCGACGCGCCGTCCGTCGTCACGTACGACGCGCCGAAGCCGCCGGAGCTGCTCGCCGAGGATCGCGAGATCGGCGCGATGCCCCTCGGCATCCGCGCCGCCGATGTCACCATCACCCCTGTGGAGTACGTATTCGAGCGCTGACCGCCGGCCGTATCGGCGGCGGCCGGCGATCGTCTCCCACACATGGCGCGTCTTCCCTCGCTCGGCGGCGTGTCCGCGCCGCCGAGCTACACCCCCGAATCGGACCGCACGGCACGCGAGGGCAGCGGCTCCGTCGCCGCTCCCCTCCCGTCAGGAGCGCGCCCCTGGGCCCGCGCATTGGCCGCGCTCGTGGCGCTCGTCGCATCGGTGGTGGTGGTGGCGGCCGCGTCGCACTTCAACCAGACGTTCGACGAGCCCGCGCACCTCGCGGCCGGGATGCAGTGGCTCGTGCAGGGGCGCTACGACATCGATCCGCAGCACCCGCCGCTGGCGCGCGTCGCGATGGCGCTCGGGCCGCGCCTGGCGGGCGCCACCACGCAGGCGGGGCGCAACATGTGGGAGGAGGGGAACGAGATCCTCCTGGCCGGCGGCCACTACGGGCGCACCCTCACGCTCGCGCGCCTCGGGGTGCTCCCCTTCTTCCTGCTCCTCCTCGCCGGCGTTTGGACGTGGACGCGCTGGGCGAGTGGGGAGCGCGCGGCGGCGTTCGCCGTGGTGCTCGCCGCTGCCACGCCGCAACTGCTCGCGCACGCCGGCTTCGCCACCACCGACCTGCCGGTGGCCGGCACGCTCGTGTGGGCGCTCTACGCGTTCGCGCGCTGGATCGAGCGCCCCCGCCCCGGCTGGAGGTGGAGCGTGTTGCTCGGGCTCGCCGGGGCCGCCGCCGCCACGAGCAAGCTGTCCGCGCTCCCGTATTTCGCGGCCGCCGCCGTGCTCATGGTCCTCGCGCGGTGGCTCGCGGGGGCGGGCGACGGCGGGGACGTCGCGCACGAGCACGACACCGATGCGCCCGCGACGCGACGGGTGCTCCCGCGACTCCCACGCATCGACCTCCGCGCGCTCGGCGGCCACGTGGCCCCCGGCGCCGCCGCCGCGGTCGTGGCCGCGCTCGCGATCTGGGGCGTGTATCGCTTCCACCTCGTCATCGCGCGCGGCGTGATCCCCGTCCCCGCCCCGGAGCTGCTCTCCGGGATCCGCCAGCTCGCGGAGCACAACCGGAACGGTCACCCGGCCTTCCTGCTCGGCGACGTGAGCGAGCGCGGATGGTGGTACTACTCGATCGTGGTGCTCGCGCTGAAGACGCCGCTCCCCCTCCTCTCCCTCGCCGTGGCGGCGGCCGCGTGGGCCGCGCGCGCGGCGCGACGCGGCGCGGGGTGGCGTCCTCTCGCGCCGCTCGCCGGCGTCGTCGGGGTGCTGCTCGTGGGAATGAGCGCGAACATCGACATCGGCGTGCGGCACCTGCTGCCGGTGTATCCGCTGATCGCCATCGCCGCGGCCGCCGCGGTGGCCGCGCTCTGGAACGCCGTCCCGCGCCGCGGCGCGACGCGCGCGGCGATCGTCGCCCTCGCCGCGTGGCAGGTCGTGGGAACCGCGCGCGACTACCCCGACTTTCTCGCGAGCTTCAACGCGCTGGCCGGAGGACGCCCCGCGCGCCTGCTCCTCGACAGCAACCTCGATTGGGGGCAGGATCTCCACCCCCTCGCCGACACCCTCGCCGCGCGGCACGTCTCCGCGGTGACGCTCTTCTACTTCGGCACCACCCCCGTGGGCGCGATGCGGCTCGTCGACACCGTGCGCCTGGGCGGCCCCGCGCCGGCCACCGGCTGGGTGGCGGCGAGCCGCACGTACGTGGCGGGCGTCTACCTGCCGTGCTTCACCTGGCTCGCGCGACAGCGACCGGTGGCGCGCATCGGCCGCTCGATGCTGCTCTACCACATTCTCCCCGACAGCGCCCCGCGCCTGCCGGCAGGAACGCGCACGGTCATCGACGACGACGAGTCGTTCGGGCCCGTGCTCGGCCAGCAGCTCGTGCACGGCGGGCTGTGCGACGAGACGCGCGCCCTCGTCGGCGGTCCACGGGCGCTGCGCCCGCACGCCGCGCTGCTCGCCCGCGCGCGCGGCGCGCGCGCGGGCGGCGGGGAGGACGGCGACGAGGCGCGCGATGCATCCGTCGCCGCGCGCCCAGCGCCGCCACGCATCACCGACCACGCGCTCCTCGCCGCCGCGCGCGGCACCGACTGGCTCACCTACGGGCACGACTGGTCCGGACGCCGCTACTCCGAGCTCGCGCGGATCGACACCGCCACCGTGCGGCACCTCGGCGTCGCGTGGGTGCACCAGCTCGAGGGGCAGCCCGGGGGGCAGGAGACCACACCCGTGGTCGCCGGCGGCGTGATGTACTACACCGGGCCGTTCGGCAGCGTGGTGGCGGTGGACGCGCGCACCGGCGAGGAGATCTGGCGCTACCAGTGGAAGCTCCCCCCCGTGCCCACCTGCTGCGGCGCGAAGAACCGCGGCGTCGCCGTGTACGGCGACAAGGTGTACGTGGCCACGCTCGACGACCACCTGCTCGCGCTCGATGCGCGCACCGGGCGGCTCGCGTGGGACGCGACCGTGATCGAGCCGGACGACGGCTACTCCATCACCATGGCGCCGCTCGCCGCCGACGGGAAGATCATCGTGGGCGCGAGCGGGAGCGAGTTCGCCATCCGCGGACTCGTGGATGCGTACGACGCCGCGACGGGGAAGCGGCTCTGGCGCTTCTGGACCGTCCCGTCACCGGTGGAGGGCGGATGGTGGGGGAAGTGGTCGCGCACCACGCCCGATGGCGACGTGCTCCCGCGCGACATCGAGCGCGAGAAGCGGGACAGCGCGCGGTGGGCGGACGCGTGGCGCACCGGCGGCGGGGGCGTGTGGAACACTCCCTCGTACGATCCCGAGCTGGGGCTCATTTACTTCGGCGTCGGCAATCCGGCGCCGAACATGGATGGCTCCGTGCGCCCGGGGGACAACCTGTACACGTCGTCCATCGTCGCGCTCGACGTGCGGACCGGGAAGATCCGCTGGTACTACCAGGAGGTGCCGCACGACGAGTGGGACTACGACGCCACCAGCCCCACGCTCCTGCTCGACGTGACGGTGAACGGGGAGCGCGTGCCGGCCGTGGCGCAGGCGGGGAAGGTGGGGTGGGTGTACATCCTCGACCGGCGCACCGGGGCGCGCATCCGGCGCACCGACGAGTTCGTGCCGCACGAGAACACCTTCGCCGCGCCCACGCCGGACGGGGTGCGCATCATGCCGGGGATGGGGGGCGGGAGCAACTTCGCCCCGGCGTCGTACTCGCCGAAGACGGGGCTCATGTACGTGTCGGGGATCGTGGAGCCGATCCTGTTCGTGCTCTCCCCGGAGCCGCTCGCGAAAGGAGTGAAGTGGCAGGGCGGGCGCCACGTCCCGCTCGGACCGGCGCACGGGACGTTCACCGCGATCGACGTGACCACGGGCGCGGTGGCGTGGCAGACGCAGACGAGCGAGCGGATGCTGGGTACCGGCTCGCTCGCCACCGCCGGAGGGCTCGTCTTCTACGGGGAGCAGCAGGGGGTGCTGCACGCCGCCGATGCGCGCACGGGCGCGGTGCTCTGGAGCATGCGCGTCGGCGGGCAGGTGCGCGCGCCGCCGATCACCTATGCGGTGGACGGGCGGCAGTACGTGGCGATCGCGACGAGCGGAGCGCTCTTCGCGTTCACGCTCCCCGAGGAGAGCGCGCGGCGCTGACGCCGCGCGCTCTTCGCATCATCACCAGCCGCCGCGCGGCCCGCCGGGGAAGGTGGGGCGCCCCACCGGGATGGGGATCCGCGAGTTGATCGCGATGCCGCCGCGTCCCGGATGGATCTCGCAGTGATCGTCGTCGCCGATGCCGCCGCCGCGGAGGATGACGCCGATCACGGCGCCGATGCCGCCGCCAGGATGGTGGTCACCCTGCTGCGGGTCGCTCCCGTTGCCGGCGGGGTAGTTCACCGGATTCGGCATCGGCCTCGGCCCGGCGGTGGGCTCGGGAGCCGGCGTCACCGCGACCGTGGTGGGAGTGGGCGAGGGCTCCGGCGCCTCCGTCTTCACCGCCTGCACCGTCGGCCTGCGCGCGAGCGGCCTGGCGCGCGGCGCCGGATGCCGCTGCACCTTCGGCGGCGCCGCGTGCGGCGCGGGCGCGTTCCCCAGCTCGATGTTCGAGACCACCTGCTGCGGGCGGAACTGCGTGGACGCGAGGTCGGATGTCGGCGCGGCCGCGCGCGCGAGATCGCTTCGCAGGTCGTCGCTCAGCGCGGCACTCTGCGGCTGCTTCGCTTTGCCGCACGCGAGCGCCAGCAGTGTCATGGGCAGTACGACCGCGATCTTCTTCGTGCCCATAGATCCTCCCCCGGGTCCGTCGATCCGGCCCCTCGGCCTCCTCGGCCCCCGCTCCGCGGCGGTGCCGGATTGGCATCGCTTTCGCTGAACGCGAGGCGGGCATGCACGCAACCGCATCTCCCGGACCATGCGTTGCCCGCGCGTACGCGACCGCTACTTCCACCCTCGTCTCTCTTCGAGGACGCCAGAGTGTCCACTTCCCTGGAGCCCCGCGCACGCCGCCGCGGCACCGTACGGTGGAGCTCGCATGCGCGCGCCTCGCTCGCCATCCTCCTGCTCGGCCCGCTCGCGCTCGCCTGCTCCGGCGGCCACGCCTCCACCACGCTCGGCCCGCGCGAGCGCGCCGCCATCGCCGACACCGTGCGCCAGCGCCTCCGGACGGCGGCCGACCTCTCGCACGGCGATGTGGTGGCGCGGCTGATGAGCCTCTACCCCGATACCGGCACGGTGATCTCCGCCAGCGCCGGCCACGTCACCACCACGCGCGCCGCGCTGCAGCAGCAGATCCAGCAGTTCTGGACGAACATCGGCCAGAACATGCGGAACCCGCGCTGGGAATGGGACTCGATGCACGTGGACGTGCTCGCGCCGGACGCCGCCGTGGTCACCTCGACCTATCGCATCCCGCACCTCACCCCGCGCGGAATGCCCCACGTCGTCGGCGGCGCGTGGACGGCGGTGTTTCAGCGGCGCGGTGGGAAGTGGGTGATCGTTCAGGAGCATTTGTCGGATTTTCAGCCGATTGGGTGAACCTAGGACCTGGTCGCTAGACCACCAAACTACGCGTGTGGCGTGTGGGGAACTGACGGGGGGAGGGCGTAGGGACGGCGCGTGTAGGTTCGTGTGTAGGTGGACTCGCTCTACAGCCGAGCCTACTCGCGCTCTACCTACTCCCTCTACCCGTCAGTCTCCCACACGCCACACGCGTTTCACGGTGGTCCAGCCACCAGATCCTAGCTTCACCCTTGTGCTCGCTGGAACCAGACCGAAGCGACGCGCGTATTCCGAATCATGTGCGCGGCGTGGCACGACTCCCGCCGTGCTCCGCCTCAGCAGGAGCGGCGCGTCCCGCGCCGGCAGGGTCACGCGCATGCGACTCGAGTCATCGCCACGGCTGCGCACGCTGATCGTCGACGACGAGCCCCCCGCGCGCGAGCGGTTGCGGCTCTTTCTCGCCGACGAGCCGGAGATCGAGATCGTGGGGGAGTGCGGCAGCGGCGATGACGCGCTCGGCGCCATCGAGCGCGAGAGCCCCGATCTCGTCTTCCTCGACATCCAGATGCCCATCATGGACGGCTTCGAGGTGCTCGCCAGCCTCGATGCCGACCGGCTGCCGGGGGTGATCTTCGCCACCGCGTACGACCAGTACGCGCTCCGCGCGTTCGACGTCCACGCGATCGACTACCTGCTCAAGCCCTTCACCCGCGAGCGCCTGCACGAGGCGGTGCGCGTGGCACTCGACCGCCTCGCGCGCCGCGGCGCCGCGGGGAGCGATCCCGCGCTCCGCGCCCTGCTCGACGCCGTGCGCGAGAGCCGGCGCGCGCGGCCGCGCATCACCGTGCGCACCGACGGGCGGGTGCTCGTGCTCCAGACCGCCGACATCGACTGGGTGGAGGCGGCGGCGAACTACGTGCGCATCCACGCGCGCGGGGAGTCGCACGCGCTGCGCGAGAGCATGAAGAACATGGAAGCGAAGCTCCCCCCCGAGCTCTTCATCCGCATCCATCGCTCGGCGATCGTGAACGTCGATCGCATCCGCGAGCTCCAGCCGTGGTTCCACGGCGAGGTCGTCGTGATCCTCCGCGACGGCACCAGACTCATCGCCAGTCGCGCCTTCGTCGAGCGCCTGCACGCCGCCATCGGCTGAGCTCTCCACGTCGTGGCGCCTGACGGCACGCTCGTCACGCGATGCGGCCGTCTCGTCCCCATCTCGTTGTGCCGACAGAACGGCGCCCGAATTCTGTGACGGTCGTCACACTGGCGCCGGCATCACCGCCGGACATCCCCGGCGGCGGCGCGGCGTCGCGCTCGCGAGGTATCGCGCATCGATGGCTGCGAAGTCCGCCACGCGCCGTGAATCGACTCCACCCGCACGCGCCAGTTGGCGCGTGCGGGTGGGAGCATCGCGTCTGGAGCCACGCCGCCATCGCTCGCGAGTCTCGCACTCACCTCTCACGAGGAGTGACTCGGAGGGACTATGCGATGTCGGTTGTTGGATCTTCTCTCAGTCGCCGCGGCGATCTCACTGGTCGCCGCCACCGCCGTTCCCGCTGCCGCGCAGCAGGAAGCGACGATCACGGGGACCGTCAAGAGCCGCGTGGGCGCCCCGCTCGCCTCGGCGAGCGTGTTCGTGCAGGAGCTGCGCATCGGCGGGCTCACCGGTGAGGATGGAACCTATCGGCTGGTGATTCCCGCCGCGCGCGTCAACGGGCAGCGAGTGACGCTCGCCGTGCGGCTCATCGGCTACCGCGAGGCGACCGCGCCCCTCACGCTCACGCCCGGGCCGCACACGCAGGACTTCGTGCTCGATCCCAACCCGCTCCGGCTCGGTGAGGTCGTCGTCACCGGCGCGGGCACGGCCACCACGCGCGAGAAGCTGGGCAATGTCATCAACACCGTCGACTCGTCGATCATCCGGCGGTCGAACGAGCACAACGTGGTGGAGGCGCTCGCCGGAAAGGCGCCGAACATCCAGGTGAACCAGGAGTCCGGCGAGGCCGGCGCATCGTCCTCGATCCAGATCCGCGGGCTCAAGACGATGACCGGCACCGGCCAGCCGCTGTTCGTGGTGGACGGCGTGCCGATCGACAACTCCACCGAGGCCACCAGCGACCCCACCGGCATCATCGAATCCGGCGTCGGCGGGTCGGCGGCCACGAACCGTGCCGCGGACATCAACCCGAACGACATCGAGTCCGTCGAGATCCTCAAGGGCGCCGCCGCCGGCGCCATCTACGGCGCGCGCGCCGGCCAGGGCGTGATCCTCATCACGACCAAGAAGGGGACCGCCGGCCAGACCCGCTACTCGCTGCACTCGAGCTACTCGTTCGACGATGTCAACAAGAAGATCCCGCTGAACACCACGTTCGGCCACGGCTCCGGCGGCGTGACGCCGGCGTGCGATGCCTCGAACGTGGACACGGCGCAGGTGATCGACTGCGGCCCCGCCACCAGCAGCAGTTGGGGCCCGCAGCTCGCGCCGGGCACGCCGATCTTCAACCACTTCGACGAGCTGTTCGACACCGGGCACACCTGGGACAACATCCTCTCCGTGTCCGGCGGCTCCGAGCGCACGCTCTTCTACCTGTCGGGCGGGCGCACGGCGCAGAACGGCATCATCGTGGGGCCGAACAATTTCTACAATCGCACCACCGTCCACGCCAACGCCTCGCACCGGCTGTTCGACAACCTGAACATCGGCGCGAACATCTCGTACGTGGATGACCGCGGGAGCTTCACCGGGCGGGGCTCGAACGTCTCCGGCCTGATGCTCGGCGCCATGCGCACCCCGCCGGAGTTCAACAACGTGGAGTACCTCGATCCCACGTCGCACCTCCAGCGGTCGTACCGGTTCCCGTTCCCGTCGGTGGCCTCGTCCGGACTGCCGCGCGGGTACGACAACCCGTTCTTCGTGATCTTCGAGCAGCCGAACAACTCGGAGGTCTCGCGGACCTACGGGAACATCAACGCCGACTGGAGCGCGCTCGACTGGCTCGACGTCAAGGAGACGTTCAGCGCCGACTACTCCACCGATGCGCGGCTCACGGCGCTCCCGCTCACCAGCTCCAACCAGCCGATCGGGCAGGTGACGCGCAACGACATCACCTCCTACCAGCTCGACCACAACCTGGTGGCGACGGCGACGCACACCTTCAACCCGAACTTCTCCGGATCGCTGGCGCTCGGGCAGAACCTGAACACCCGCAATTTCCGGAACGTCGCCGTCACCGGCGTGGGGCTGGTGGCCGCGAACCCGCTCATCCTGAAGAACACGACCACGATCACGCCGAACGACAGCCAGGCGGTGATCCACACCGAGTCGTACTTCGGGCAGGCGACGGCGGACCTGTTCAACCAGCTCTACCTCACCGCGGCGCTCCGCAACGACGGCTTCTCGTCGTTCGGCGTGAGCTCGCGCCGGCACTGGTTCCCCAAGGCCAGCGCCGCGTGGGCGTTCCGCCAGCAGAGCTCCGACGAGAATCAGATCTTCAGCTACGGCAAGTTGCGCTTCGCGTACGGCGAGACGGGCACCGAGCCGGTGGCATACCTCACCAACCAGGTGTACCAGAGCGGCGTGGCGATCAGCGACGCCGGGTGGGGAGACTTCCTGCTCACGAACCAGGGCGGGAACGGCGGGCTCGTGCTCGGCCCCACCAAGGAGCAGCCGAACCTGGGCCCGGAGCGCACGAAGGAGTTCGAGGCCGGCCTCGACTTCGGCCTCTTCGGCCCGCGCGCCGATGGGAGCCTCACGCTCTACCACGACAAGACCGTGGGCGTGATCTTCCGCGCCGCGCTCCCCAACTCCACCGGCTTCATCAACCAGGCGCAGAACGCGGCGACGATCCGCAATCGCGGCATCGAGGCGCAGCTCAACGTCCGCCCGCTCATGCGTGAGAACCTCACCTGGGAAGTCGGGCTCCAGTGGGGGAAGAACGAGAACCGCGTGATCGACCTCGCCGGCCAGCAGTTCGTGGATCTGCTCACCTCCGCGCAGAGCAGCTTCACCGGCACCGTGGCCACGGCGTGGAAGGGCTCCGAGGTGGGCGTGCTGCGCGGCAACGACTACGCGCGCTGCGGCCTCGGCCTGAACATCGACGGCACGGACATCGACGCCGCCTGCGGCAGCAACGCGCCGAAGGGCGCGCTCTACATCGGCCCGGATGGATTCCCCATCCTCGACCCGACGCAGCGCGTGATCGCCGTGGGGAGCCCCAAGTGGACGGGGAGCATCCGCACCTCGCTCACGTTCCGGAAGCTCCAGATCTCCGGCCTGCTCGACATCAAGCACGGCGGACAGGTCTGGAACGGCACCCGGGGCGCGCTCTACAACTTCGGCGCGCACAAGGACATGGACATCCGGAACAAGGTGGTGGTGATCGGGAAGGACTGGCTCCCCGGCCCGGTCGCGGGCCCCGGCGCGGGCACCCCGATCGACTTCTCCGCCATCGACACCTCCACGGGCGTGACGGTCGCGCAGGGCTTCTTCCAGGACATCGGAGGCGGCTTCGGCCCCGTCGCCGCACAGTTCGTGGAGGACGGCGGCTACACGAAGCTCCGCGAGATCTCCGTCGCCTACACCTTCGACCAGCCGTGGGTGCGCCGCGCGCTCGGCCTGAGCAGCATCGGCGTGCGCGTCGCCGGCCGCAACCTGCACACCTGGACGAAGTACAGCGGCATCGACCCGGAGACCAACCTGTCCGGCGCCCTCGGCGCCATTCAGGACGTGGACTACTTCAACAACCCGCAGACGCGATCGTTCGTGCTCACGTTCGATCTCAACCGGTGAGGGCGGGGTGCGGGGTGCGGGACGCGGGATGCGTGAACGGCTTCGGGCGGATGGTCTCGCCATCAACGAGCCGTCTCGCATCCCGCGCCCCGCGCCCCGCGCACCGCGATCATAGAGGACTCCATGATCCGAATCTCCAAGCTCGCCCTCGGCGGGTTGCTCTCGGCGGTGGTCCTCGCCGGGTGTAGCGATTGGCTGACGGGCTCGAAGCTCACGAACAATCCCAACTCGCCGAACGCGGCGGGGCGCAACCAGCTGCTCGTCGGCGTGGAAGTGGGACAGACGATCATTCAGACGGGCGACCTGGCACGGCTGTTCAGCATGTGGACGCAGCAGGTGCAGGGCGTCGCCCGCCAGGCCGCGTCGTACGGCGTGTACAACTACGACGAGGATGCGTTCTCCCCCGACTGGACGCAGATCTACACCGGCGGCGGGTTGATCGACATCCGGTCGATGGACTCGAACGCCATCGCCGCCGGCGACTCGATCTTCGCCGGCGTTGGGCTCTCGCTCGAGGCGATGACCGTCGGCGCCGCCGCCGACGTCTGGGGCGACATCCCGTACTCCCAGGCGGTCAGCGACAGCTTCGCGACGCCAGCGCTCGATCCGCAGTTGCAGGTGTACGCGACGATCCAGGCGAAGCTCGACACCGCGATCCGCTATCTCCAGTGCGACACGGCGGTGGTCACCACGTGCATCGGTCCCGGCACCTCCGACCTGTGGTACGGCGGCGACCGCGCGAAGTGGCTCGAGGCCGCGCACACGCTCAAGGCGCGCTACTACATGCACACCGCGGAGGTGGACCCCACCAGCTACGGCCTCGCGCTGGCGCAGACCGATTCGGGAATCTCCACGCCGGACAACGACATGCTCTCGTTCCAGAGCGACAACCCGAACGAGAACAACCTCTGGTTCCAGTTCATGGTCATCCAGCGCGCGGGGGACATCGCCGCCGGCGCGTTCCTGGTGAACCTGCTGAAGGCCAACAGCGACCCGCGCCTCCAGGCGTACTTCGCGCCGAACGGCTCGGGCGACTTCCTCGGCTCGGCACCGGGCGGCGGCTCGGAGGACTTCTCCACGCTCAGCGACGCGCGGCTCGACCCGTCGTTCCGGCAGCCGCTGCTGACGTTCGCCGAGAACCAGCTCATCCGCGCGGAAGCGGCGCTGCACGAGGGGCAGACCGGCGTCGCGCTCGCCGCATTCAACGCGGAGCGCACGTCGCAGGGGGTGCCCACCAAGACGAGCATCTCGCTCACCGATGTGATCACCGAGAAGTACATCGCTCTCTTCCAGAACGGGCTCGAGGTGTGGAACGACTACAAGCGCACCTGCCTCCCGAAGCTGACGCCGGCGAAGGCGACCGGGATCCCCGGGCGCGTGCTCTACCCGCTCTCCGCGGAGCGGAACACGAACCCGAACGTGCCGCCGCCGGACCAGCAGCCGGCGCGGAACGCGAACGATCCGAACCCCTGCCCGTGATGCGCGCGGCGTGAACGCGAACGGGGGCGTGGCACTCGCCACGCCCCCGTTCGTGCATCCGGTCCCACGTGCCGCGTCAGCGCACTTCCTTCAGCCCGGCGCCCTGCAGCATCGCGTTCACCTTCGGCAGCCCCGAGTCCAGGGCGCGCTTCAGCGCGGCGAGCTGCGTGTCGAGCTGCGCGCCGAGGTCGCGGAACACCGCGTAGTCCTGCGCGGTGGGACGCGCATCCGCGCTCGCCACCGCCCCCGCCAGCGCCGCGATCTTGTTGTTCAGCCGGATGGGGTAGTTGAGCGGGTCCTGCCCGCTGCGGTTCTTCACCTGGTAGATCTCCGCCTCGATCGCGCTCAGCCGGTCGGCCAGCCGGTCCGCCTCGGCGGCGTAGCTCGCGGGCGCCTGCTTCTTCCGCGCCGCGAGCTCCTCCTTCACGTGCCGGATGTGCGTCACCGCGTCGTTCGCGCGCGAGAGCGCATCGCGCACCTTGATGAGGAGCGCGAACTGCTCCTCCAGATCGCGCTGCGTCGCCTCGACGCGCGGATCCTTCTTCACCGCGAACGTCTGCGTCTGCGACGTGCCGCCCACGGTCATGCGCACCCGGTACGTGCCGGGCACCGCCACCGGGCCGCGCGTCATCCCCGCCCAGAGGATCATGTTCTCGAACGTGCTCGCGTCCGGGTAGCGCAGGTCCCACACGAACGCGTTGAGCCCCGCCTTGTCCGGCACGCGCGGGGGACGCGGCACGCGCCGCCGATCCTCGGGCGCGGTCTCCTCCCCGCTCTTCTCGAGCTTCTTGATGCTGTCCGCCGACAGTCCGGCCTTCGTGAGGCTGTCCGTGCGCGCGCGCTTCACGCTGTCCGCGCGGATGCTGTCCGCGCGCCCGGCGCTGTCGAGGAGGCTCGAGAACTTCCGGATCACGTTCCCCGTCGCGTCGAGGAACTCGAGCGTCACCTCCTGGTGCGGCTTGGCCAGCGTGTAGTAGATCACGGCGCCGCTCGCCGGGTTCTTCCCCTCCGGGTGCGCGCCGCGATCGCCGCCGAAGCCGCCCCCCCAGCTCGCGCGGTACGCATCGCGCGGCTTGAACAGGTGCGCGGGGGCCTGCGCCACGGCCGCGCCGAGCTGCTCGAGCGGCGAGATGTCATCGAGGATCCAGAACGACCGTCCGTGCGTGGCGGCGATGAGGTCTCCGTCCTTCACCGCCAGGTCGTGCACCGGCACCAGCGGCAGGTCGCGCCGCAGCGACTGCCAGTGCGCGCCGTCATCGAAGCTCACCCACACGCCGCGCTCCGTCCCCGCGAAGAGCAGCCCCTTGCGCACGGGGTCCTCGCGGATCACGCGCGTGAACTCCTCGCGCGGGATCCCCGCGTCGATGCGCGTCCACGTCTTGCCGTAGTCGGTGGTCCTGTACAGGTACGGCTCCTGGTCGTCGAGCTGGTAGCGGTTGGCGGCCAGGTACGCCGTGCCGGGGGCGAAGTGCGAGGCGTCGATGATCGAGATGCGCGCCCACTCGGGCAGCCCCTTCGGCGTCACGTTCGTCCACGTCTTCCCATCATCGCGCGTCACGAACACCAGCCCATCGTCGGAGCCGGTCCAGATCGTCCCCTTCGCCACCGGCGACTCGGCGACGGCGAAGATGGTCGCGTAGTACTCCACCGACGTCTGATCCTTCGTGATCGGCCCGCCGGAGGGGCCGAGCGTCTTCGGGTCGTGGCGCGTGAGGTCGGGGCTCATCACGTCCCAGCTCTGCCCCTCGTTCCGCGTGCGGAACAGCACATTGGAGCCGAGGTAGAGCGTGTTCGGATCGTGCGGCGAGATGAGGAGCGGGAAGGTCCACTGGAAGCGGTACTTCAGGTCCTCCGCCGAGTGCCCCATCGGGTTGTCGGGCCAGGGGATGATGTCGCGCTCCTGCCCGTTCTTCATGTTCTTCCGCGAGAGGTACGCGTAGCTCCCGGCGAACACGATGTTCGTGTCGTCGGGGCGCACCTGGATGTAGCCGCTCTCCCCGCCCCCCACCTCCTGCCACTGCGCCATGGAGATCCCGCCGGGCCAGCGGCTCGGGCCGCAGAGCGTGGTGTTGTCCTGCTGCGCGCCGCAGATCCGGTACGGGAAGTCGGTGGTGGTGGTCACGTGGTAGAACTGCGCGGTGGCGTAGTCCTCCTCGCTCCACGTCTTCCCGCCGTCGTAGCTCACGCTCGCGCCGCCGTCGTTCGACTCGATCATGCGCTGCGGGTCGTTCGGCGCGATCCACAGGTCGTGGTTGTCGCCGTGCAGCACGGGGATCGCCTTGAAGGTCTTCCCCGCATCGGTGGAGCGATAGAAGCCGGTGTTCAGCGCGTACACCGTGCTCGTGTCCTTGGGGTCGGCGAAGATGCGCGTGTAGTACCAGGCGCGCTGCCGCAGCTTCCGCTCGTCGTTCGTGCGCGTCCACGTCTTGCCGCCGTCATCGGAGCGGAAGACGCCACCGGAATCGGCCTCGATGAGCGCCCACAGGCGCTGGGAGTTGGCCGGGCTCACGGTGATCCCGATGTTGCCGATGATCCCCGTGGGGAGCCCCTTGTTGTGCGTCAGCTCCGTCCAGTGCTCGCCGCCGTCGGTGCTCTTGTAGATCCCGCTCCCCGAGCCTCCGGAGACGAGCGTCCACGGCCGCCGCCACGCCGTCCAGAAGGCGGCGTAGAGGGTGTTCGGGTCATTGGGGTCGAGCACGAGATCGGTGACGCCGGTGGAGTCGTCGACGAACAGGATCTTCTTCCAGGTCTTCCCGCCGTCGGTGGTCTTGTACACGCCGCGGTCGGCGTTCGCCTTCCACACGTGCCCGAACGCGCCCACGTACACCACGTCGGGGTTCTTCGGGTCCACCTTCACGCGCGCGATCTGGCGCGTGTTCTCGAGCCCTACGTGCGTCCACGTCTTCCCGCCGTCGGTGGTCTTCCACACGCCGTCGCCGTGCGAGACGTTGCCGCGGATGTCGTACTCTCCGGTGCCGACGTACACGATGTCCGGGTTCGACTCGCTCACGCCGATCGCGCCGATGGTGCCGCCGAAGTACTTGTCGGTGACCGGCTCCCAGTCGATGCCGCCGTCGGTCGTCTTGAAGACGCCGCCGCCGGTGGTCCCCAGCCAGAACTCGCGCGGCCGCGCGGCGGAGCCGGCCACGGCCACCGAGCGTCCGCCGCGGTACGGCCCCACCTCGCGCCACTCGAGCGCGGCGAAGAGTGATGTGTCGTAGGCGGCCGGCGCCTGCGCGCTCACCGGCGCGGCCGCGAGCGCGGACAGCGCGGTGAGCGCGGCCAGCGCCGCGGCGCCCCATCCCGAACGGCGGACTGCGTGCGCGATCTTCACCTGGTTCCTCCGAGGTTGCGGTGGTGATGCGGGCGGGTACCCCCCGAAGGTACGCAGGCTGAGCGCGTGATGTTGGGGCCCGCGCCGATTGGAGCGCCCGGGCTCCTCCGCCGGGCGGCGCTCGGGCGCGTTGGCTTGGCTCCGCTCGGGCTCCTCGGCCGTGGCGCCGGGGGCCATTCGCTTCGGCGGCGTGCGCGCTTACACGCTGCGAGCCTCCCCGGGCGCCAGCGCGTTCTCCCCGCCGGAATCGGCATCGCGC
>DASTSH010000133.1:0-3149 GCA_035760785.1 Gemmatimonadaceae bacterium
GCGACGCGGTGTGCATCATCGCGCGCGGCGAGAAGGTGCTCGACGGCACGGTGGCGGCGGTGAAGGCGGAGCACGGCGGGCGGCACGTGTCGCTGGAGCTGGAGTCGTCGCACGACCCATGCGTGGCCGAGGTGCTCGCCGACCGTACGCTCGTGGAGCGGGTGGACGACGTGAACCGGACGGTGGAGCTGGAGCTGGCCCCCGGCGGCGACGCGCAGGAGCTGCTCCGGCGGCTCGTGGCATCGCGGGCGGTGGTGCGGCGCTTCGAGCTCGTGCAGCCATCGCTGCACCGGATCTTCCTGGACAAGGTCGGCGCCACGGGTGTCGAGGAGGGGATGAATGGCATGGGGTAGACTTCGCGCGGTGGTGGCGCGCGAGTATCTCGAACGCGTGCGCACGCGCTGGTTCCTGGTGGCGACGGTGTTCGGCCCGCTCCTCTTCGGGGCGCTCCTGTTCGTGCCGCCGTGGCTCGCCGCCAACAGTCAGGCCTCCACGGACCTGGCGCGCATCGCCATCCTGGATGCCACGGGCACCACGCTCGGCACGCGCGTGGCGGCGCAGTTGAACGGCGGCCTCACCGGCGACACGTCGCTCACCATCGTGCGCGCGGTCGCGCCGGCCCGGCTCCCCGCCGCGGAGAGCACCGCCACGCGCGAGGCGGTGGCCAACCGCACGCGCGGATACCTGGTGCTGGATTCGGCCACGCTGGCCGGACGGACGGTCCGCTACGTGGGCGCGAACGCCACGTCGAGCCCGGACATGGACCGGCTGCAGCGCATCGTCCGCGACGCGGTGGTGGCGCTGCGACTCGAGCGCGCCGGGCTCAACTCCCTCGAGAGCAACGCCATCGCCACGATGCGCCTCCGGCTCGACCCCGAGCGCATCACCGAGCGTGGGCAGGGCGGCTCGGCGCGCGTCAGCATCTACTTCGCCTTCACCGTCGCGCTGCTGCTCTACGTCTCGATCCTGCTCTACGGGCAGTCGGTGCTGCGCGGCGTGATCGAGGAGAAGCAGACGCGGGTGGCCGAGGTGGTGGTGGCCAGCGTGTCCCCGGACATCCTGCTCGCGGGAAAGGTGCTGGGGATCGGCGCGGTGGGGCTCACGCAGATGGCGATCTGGACCGCGACCAGCGTGGCGCTCGCGAAGGTGCGCACGCCCATCCTCGCGCGCTTCGGCCTCCCGGCGATGCCGGGCTCCTTCCCCGACATCTCGCTCGGGATGGGCGCGCTGGTGCTCGTGTTCTTCGGCCTCGGCTACCTGTTCTACGCGGCGCTCTTCGCGGCGGTGGGTGCCACGGTGAGCAACGAGCACGACGCGCAGCAGGCGCAGATGCCGATCACGCTCCTGCTCGTGGGCACGGTGATCTTCCTCGCCCCCATCCTCGCCGCGCCGGAGAGCACGCTCGCGTACGTGCTCGCCTGGCTCCCCTTCTCGGCGCCCATCGTGGTGCCCCTGCGGATGAGCGTGATCAACCTGCCGCCGCTCGACATCGCGGTCTCGATCGTGATGCTGGCGTCCGCGTGCTACCTCGCGCTCTGGTTCGCGGCGCGCGTCTACCGCGTGGGGCTTCTCATGTACGGCAAGCGCGTGACGGTGCGCGAGATGCTCCACTGGGTGCGCGTGGCGCGCTGACCGGAGACCACATCGGCGCCGGGCGAAGGGTGGCGCCGGCGCAGCAGCACCATCGCGAGCGCGGGCAGATAGATGCACAGCATCACCACGCGCTCGGTGAGCGGCCAGGCGGCCGCGCGCGGGAGGCCGAACGCCTCCGGCGACACCCACGCCACCAGCGCCGGCCAGCTCGCGACGGCCATGAGCAGCGACGACCACCACCGGCGCGGGATGAGCCAGAGCAGGAGCTGGTCGTAGACCAGCAGCTCCTGGGGCAGCACGGCCATCGCGAGCAGCAGCCGCCCCTCGGGCGTGCGCCACCGCAGCGCCGCCAGCAGCAGGAGGAAGCCGAACGGCATCGCCACGGGCGCCGGGTGGTTCCGGACGTGCGCGGCGATGCGGAGCCACTCGGCGGGCCAGGCGGGGAGCACGGCCAGGCTCACCGCGAGCACGGCGGCGCCCCCGAGCACGCCGGCGCGCGTGGGACGGTAGGCGAAGGCGGCGAGCCCCACGTTGGGCTTCGCCACCGCCAGCCACTGGAATCCCGGCGCGAGCGCGGCCACGACCATCAGCGCGGACCACTGCGGCGCGAGCAGCAGCTTCAGGAAGGGCGCGCTCGCGAGCATGGGCACCCGGTGCCAGTCGTCGCGCGTGATCACGAACGCGAGCAGGGCGGCGCCGAGCGCCACGAACAGCGCGCCGGCCAGCTCCGCGCGGAGCGGCGCGAAGGGGAGCGTCACCAGCGCGGCGGGCAGCGGATAGAGGAACGCGTTGTCGAAGGGGTAGCGGCCGGTGGCCTGGATCACCACGTACGGATCGTGCCCCTGGAGGAGGATGCGCGCCGCGCGCCACGGCCAGGTGAAGTCGCCGGCGAGCACCCCCCGGTGCAGGAGCGCCGTGTGGGCGATCCATCCGCTCGTGCCGCCCACCGCGAGCGCCAGCGCCAGTCGCGCGGCGAGCGGCGGGCGGGACGGACGCGCCCGCGTCTCGTCTCCGGCCGGTGCGGTCACTGCCCCTCCGTGGCCGCGAGCGCGGCGCGCGGGCGCCGCGCGCACGCTGGTCCGGCGCCGTGCAGCGATGCGAGCTGGAGGTGCGGCCGCGCTGGGAGCGGGGTCTCGCCCATGCGCGTCCACCACGCGCGGCGCACCCAGAGCCCCACGCGCTCCTCGTGCTTCGGGTCGGCCCACGACCACGCCACCAGGTGCCAGTCGGGAGAGGCATCGATCGTCGCGGCGACGCCGAAGCCGCGCGGCACGATCGCCACGTCCGCCGAGGACCACGTGTGATAGGTCTTCGGCGCGAGCCAACCGCTGGTGTACGCCTCCACGCGCGCGACGGAATCGGGAAAGATCGTGCGCCCGTCGATCGACTCGGAGTAGCCCGGGAGCCGCCACGCGAGATAGCTGCCGTAGTTGAACCAGGTGTAGATCCGGCCGCCGGCGTCCGGCGCCGCGTTGCACTCGAGCCAGTCGAGCAGCGGCTCCACCGCCAGCGAGGCCTCCCCGGGGAGCTGCCGCGTGACGACCGTCCCCTCGCCG
>DASTSH010000134.1:0-25390 GCA_035760785.1 Gemmatimonadaceae bacterium
TCCCGAATCCCGAGTCCCGAGTCCCGAATCCCGAGTCCCGCGCCCCTACACCTCCGCCACCCTCATCCTCGGCGCCAGCAGATGCATGATCCCGAGCGCCAGCACGTACGCCACTCCGCAGAACGCGAAGATGATCCCGTAGTTGCTCCCCGTCGCCTGCAGGATGTGGCCGGTGGCCCGCTGGAAGAGCACCGAGCTGATCGCGCCGATGAAGCCGCCGATCCCGACCACCGACGCCACCGCGCGGCGCGGGAACATGTCGCTCACCATCGTGAACAGGTTGCACGACCACCACTGGTGCGCCGCCGCCGCCACGCTCACGACCGCCACCGCCCCCCACAGGCTCCCCATGCGCGGCGCGAGCATCGTGGGCACGATCAGCAGCGCGGCCACGAGCATCGCCGTCTTCCGTCCGCGGTTCACCGTGAACCCGCGCGAGATGAGCGCGCTCGAGAACCACCCGCCGGTGATCGATCCCACGTCCGCCAGCACGTAGATGGCGATCAGCGGAAGCGCGAGGTTGCTGAGCTTGACCCCCCAGTTGGCATCGAGGAACTTCGGCAGCCAGAACAGATAGAACAGCCACACCGGGTCGGTCATCGCCTTCCCGATCACGAACGCCCACGTCTGCCGGTAGCCGAGCAGCCGGCGCCACGGGATCATCTCCGCCGACTCCGCGGGGTCGCTGCGGATGTGCTCCAGCTCCGCGTGCGACACGTGAGGGCTCTGCGCCGGGTCGCGGTAGACCGCGAGCCAGAGCACGAGCCAGATGAAGCCCAGCGCGCCGGTGGCGATGAACGCCCACTGCCACCCCCAGTGGATCGTGATCCACGGCACCAGCAGCGGCGCGAGCACCGCCCCCATGTTGCTCCCGGCGTTGAAGATCCCGGTGGCGAGCGCGCGCTCCTTCTTCGGGAACCATTCCGCCACCGCCTTGATCGAACCGGGAAAGTTCCCCGACTCGCCGAGGCCGAGGAGCGCCCGCGCGGCGGAGAAGGTGGCGGCGCCGCGCGCGAACGCGTGGCCGATGGCCGCGATGCTCCACGCCACGATGGAATAGGCGAGCCCGCGGCGCACGCCGATCCGATCGAGCAGCCGCCCCACCAAGAGGAAGCCCACGCCGTACGCGAGGCTGAACCACGACACGATCTGCGCGTACTGCACCTCCGTCCACCCCAGCTCCCGCTGCAGCGTGGGCGCGAGGATGCCGATCACCTGACGGTCGATGTAGTTGATCGTCGTGGCCGCGAAGAGCAGCGCGCAGATCGTCCAGCGGTAGCTCGTGCGCGCGCGCTCCGACGCGAGCGAGCGGTCCCGCGGCGGGGGGATCGTGGCCGTCGCGCCGGCCTCCGCCGGCTCCGACGACGCGAGCTTCCGATCGGTCATGTCTCTCTCCTGATGACTGCTGGATCCCGGACGGAGATCACCGCTGCACGCGGCCGCTGGCGTCTCCCTTCACGAGCGCTTCCACCTCCGCCACGCTCACGCGGTTGAAGTCCCCCGAGATGGAGTGCTTCAGGCACGACGCGGCGGTCGCGAACTCCAGGGCGCGCGCGTCATCCCCGTACGCGAGCAGGCCGTAGATCAGCCCCCCGGCGAACGAGTCGCCGCCGCCCACGCGGTCCACGATGTGCGTGATCTCGTACTGGCGGCTGGCGAGCATCCCCTTTCCATCGTGCATCACCGCCGACCAGCCGTTGTGATCCGCGCTCCGGCTCTCGCGCAGCGTGATCACCTGCTTCTTCAGGTTGGGGAACTCGCGCATCACGCGCTCGGCGATCGCCGCGTATCGCTCCCGCTCCAGCGCGCCGGCGTGCACGTCGACGGCGATGTCGATGCCGAGCGCCTGCTGGCAGTCCTCCTCGTTCGCGATCCCCACCTGCACGTGCGACACCAGCTCGCGCATCACCTCCGGCGCGCGCTTCCCCCACTTCCACAGGTTCTTGCGGTAGTTGTAGTCGCAGGAGACCGTCACCCCCTTCTCCCGCGCGCGGCGCACCCCCTCCAGGCACAGCTCCGCCGCCGTGGCGCTGATGGCCGGCGTCACGCCGCTCACGTGGAACCAGTCGGCGCCATCGAGAATCGCGTCCCAGTCGAAGTCCCCGGGACGCGCGGTGGCGATGGACGATCCCGCGCGGTCGTACACCACCTTCGACGGGCGCTGGTTCGCGCCGGTCTCGAGGTAGTAGATCCCCACGCGCTCCCCCTGCCGCCGGATCCGGCTCGTGTCCACACCGAAACGGCGCAGCTCCGCCACGGCGGCATCCCCCACCGCGTTCGCCGGGAGTGCCGTCACGAACGTCGCCTGCATCCCGTAGTTGGCGAGCGACACGGCCACGTTCGCCTCCGCGCCGCCGAACGTCGCCTCGAGCACCGGCGACTGGAACAGTCGTTCTCTCTCGGGGGGCTTCAGCCGCAGCATGATCTCGCCGAAGGTCACGACCTTCGCCATCTCACTTCCCTCCTGTATGCGTCCCGGCGGCTCGCACCGCCGTCTCGGTTTCCTCTCGGATGCGGTCGAACCGCTCCGCCGCGATCCAGTCGCGCGGCGCGAGCCACGATCCGCCGCACGCTACCACCTGCGGGATCGCCAGATACTCCGGCAGGTTCGCCGGCGTGATCCCGCCGGTGGGGACGAAGCGCGCCATGGCGTACGGCGCGGCGATGGCCTTCAGGAAGCGCACGCCCCCCATCGCCTCTGCCGGGAAGAACTTCATCACCTCGATCCCTCGCTCCATCGCGTGCTCGATCTCCGACGGCGTGCACACGCCGGGGATCACCGGCAGCCCGCACTCGATGCAGTAGTCCACCACGGTGGGATTGTAACCCGGCGCCACGATGAACCTCGCGCCGGCCTCGCGCGCGCGCTCCGCCTGCCGCGTGGTGAGCACCGTCCCCGCGCCGACGGCCACGTCCGGGACCTCGCTCGCGATCGCCCGGATGGCGTCCTCGGCGCACGCCGTACGGAAGGTGACCTCGGCGCAGGGGAGCCCGCCGTCGCGGAGCGCCCGCGCCAGCGGCACCGCGTGCCGCGCGTCGTCGAGCACGATCACGGGGAGCACGCGCCAATCTTTCAGTCGTGTGAGTATGTCGTTCATGTCCGAGTGTGTTCGTGTGCGGCGCGCCCGGTCGCGGGCGCGCTTCGCGCGATCGCCTCCCACATCCCCAGCAGGTACGTGGCGCCGAGCGCGCGATCGTGCAGCCCGTACCCCGGCCGCCCCTCCTCGTCCCAGATCATCCGGCCGTGGTCCGGACGCATGGGCCCATCGAACCCCGCGTCGTGCAGCGCGCGAAGCACGGCGAACATGTCCACGCTCCCGCACCCCGAGGGATGCGCGGTCTCGTGGAAGCGCCGCTCGCCGGTGACGCGCACGTTGCGGCAGTGCGCGAAGTGAAGGCGTCCGCGCTCGCCGAGCCGCCGCGCGATCTCCGGGAGATCGTTCGCCGGCGAGGCGCCGAGCGATCCGGTGCAGAACGTCACGCCGTTCGCCGGGCTGTCCACCAGCGACACCAGCCGCTCGAGCGCGGCGCCGTCGCCGAGGATTCGCGGGAGCCCGAAGATCGGCCACGGCGGATCGTCGGGGTGCAGCGCGAGCTTCACCCCCGCGTCCGTCGCCACCGGCACCACGCGCTCGAGGAAGTACGCGAGGTGCTCCCACAGCCGCTCGCCGTCGATCCCCCGGTAGGCCTCCAGCAATCGCCCCAGCTCGTTGGCGTCGTACGCCGCCCCCCAGCCCGGAAGCCCGGCGGTGCCCTGGGAGAGATCGATCGCCGCCAGCGCGTCGTGGTCGTACGCGAGGGCCGTGGATCCATCCTCCAGCCGTGTGGCGAGCGAGGTGCGCGTCCAGTCGAAGATGGGCATGAAGTTGTAGCAGACCACCGGCACGCCCACCGCGCCGACGGCGGCCACGCTCGCGGCCCACCGATCGATGAGCCGGTCGCGCGCGGGGCGCCCCAGCTTGATGTCCTCGTGGACGGGGATGCTCTCCACCACCGCGAGCGTCAGCCCAGCGCGATCCACCTCCTCGCACAGCCGCGCGAGCGCGTCCACCGGCCACGCCCGCCCCGGCGGCACGTCGTGCAGCGCGGTCACGATCCCCGTCACGCCGGGGATCTGGCGGATGCGCGACAGCGGGATGGGATCCGCCGCCCCGTACCAGCGAAAGGTCATTCGCATGCGCGATCGCGACGAGTGCCGCTAGGCGGCCCCCGCCGCGCCTCCGGCCAGCTTGTACGCATCCCGCGCCAGCTCGTAGGCGAGCGCGCGCGCCATCCGCCGCGCATCGTCCTCGCTCACGATGTGGCGCGCCACGAGCCCGGCGAGGAAGTTCGCGTCCATGCGCCGCGCCAGGTCGTGCCGCGCGGGAATGGAGCAGAACGCGCGCGTGTCGTCGTTGAAGCCGACGGTGTTCCAGATCCCCGCCGTCTCCGTGGTGCGCCGGCGGAAGCGCGTCATCCCCTCGATGGAGTCGTGGAACCACCACGGCGGCCCCAGGCGGAGCGCGGGGTAGTGCCCGGCGAGCGGCGCCAGCTCGCGCGAGTACGTGGACTCGTCGAGGGTGAAGGCGATGAGCGTGAGCCGCGGGTCGTTGCCGTAGGCGTTGAGCAGCTCACGCAGGTTGCGCGTCCACTCGGTGGCCACCGGGATGTCGCCGCCGGTGTTCGGGCCGAAGCGCTCGTACACGGCGCGGTTGTGGTCGCGCAGCGCGCCGGCGTGGAGCTGCATCACCATCCCGTCCTCCACGGACATGCGCGCCATCTCCACCAGCATGTGCGCCTCGAAGCGCTGCTGCTGCACCGGAGTCGCCCGTCCGGCGAGCGCCGCCGCGAACAGCGACGCGGCTTCGTTCTCGTCCAGACGGTGCGTGAACGGCTCCTCCACGCCGTGGTCGGTGGAGGTGGCACCGTGCGACCGGAAGAACGCGCGGCGCCGCTCGAGCGCGCGCACGAAGCCCGTGTAGTCGCGCACCGGGGCGCCGTCCGCGCGCCCCAGCGCGTCGAGCTCCGCGCGCCACCCTGGCCGCGCGATCTGGAAGAGCGCATCGGGGCGAAAGCACGGGATCACGCGCCCCGTCCACCCGGAGGCGCGGATGGCGCGATGATGCTCGAGCGAGTCGGCGGCGGCATCGGTGGTGGTGAGCACCTCGATGCCGAACCGCTCGAAGAGCGCGCGCGGACGGTACTCCGGCGAGGCCAGGCGCTCGGCGATCTCATCATAGGTCGCATCCGCCGTGTCCCGGGACGGGACACGGCGAATCCCGAACACCTCGTGCAGCTCGTGCCCGAGCCACGCGCCGCTCGGCGTGCCGAGGAACAGGTGCCAGTGCTCGGCGAAGGTGCGCCAGATCTTGCGCGGGTCCCGCTCCACCGGCGTGCCGTCGCGTGTCGGGATCCCGAGCGCCTCCATCGGCACGCCGCGCGAGTACAGCATGCGCACGATGTAGTGGTCGGGCACGATGATCAGCGACGCCGGCTCGGGAAACGGCGCGTTCTCCGCGAGCAGCTTCGCCTCCACGTGCCCGTGCGGACAGACCAGCGGCAGCGCGCGCGTCTCCTCGTGGAGCGCGCGCGCCACCCGCCGGATCGCCGGGTCGGGGTCGAAGTAGCGGTCGGGGTGAATCGTCAGCTCGTCCGACATCAGCCCGCGGCCTGGATCGCGGCCTTCATGTAGCCGAGCGCGTACGCCATCCCCGCGTGCCATGGCGCGTCGCAGCTCATCTCCGGCGTGTGGTCGGGGATGAGCACGCCGTCGTAGCCCACGCTCTTCAGCGTGCGCACCACGCGCAGCATGTCCAGGTCCCCCTCGTCCACGAACACCTCCTGGTAGAGCGGCACCTTCCCGCGCACGTTGCGGAAGTGGATGTAGGCGATCTTCCCCTGCCGGCCGTAGTGCTCGATGGCCTCGTACACGTTCCCCTCGCGCATCTCCTGCAAGGAGCCGAGGCAGAACTCGAGCGTGTTCGCCGGGCTGGGGACGAGATCGATGAGCCGCTGGTACTTGTGCGGCTGGTTCACCAGGCGCGCCGCGCCGCGGAGCGCCTCCGCCGGCGGATCGTCCGGGTGCAGCGCGAGCTTCACCCCGCTCTCCTCCGCCACCGGCAGGATCTCCTTCAGGAAGTGCTCGAGCCGCTGCCACAGCTCGTCCGACGACACCGGCGGCACCGTCCCCTCCGGCGCGTCGGGGTCGTACACCATGTTCCACACCATGCCGTTCGGCATCGGCGTCTGCGGATCGATCGCCGACTCGTCGTAGCGCACGCTCATGGCGCCGCCGCGCCCGAACGGCCCCTTCGTCCACCCCCATACGCCGGCGATGCTGAAGTTGTACCCCATGATCGGGATCCCCGCCTTGCCGATCATCTGGATGGTGCGCTTCAGGTCCTCGAGCTGCTCGCGCTTCTTCGGGCCGTCGAGGAGCACGTCGTGCCAGTGCGCGGGATCGAAGTTCTCGATCGCCTCCCACACCAGGCCGTGCGACTCGATGCTCCGCTTGATCCCCATCAGGTCATCGTAGCTCCACAACTGCCCGCGGTTCGGGGTCACCCCCCACCCCATGTCCACCGAGCCGCTGTCCAGCGTGGGATTCGCGCCGGCGAAATAGTTGACGAGATGCACCACCAGGTGCGTGACGCCCGCCTGTTGGGCGAACCGGAAATTGTCCTCGGTGAGCAGGCCGCGATACAACCCAAGTCCGAGCTTCATGTGCGAATGATCGTGTGGTGTCGAGAGAGGTCCGGGCGGCGCGTCAGACGCCGCTGTAGGCGCTGAAGCCGCCGTCGATGGGGATGATGGCGCCGGTGACGAAGGAGGCGGCGTCGCTGCACAGCCACTGCACCACGCCGTTCAGCTCCTCCGGCGTGCCGAACCGCCCCATGGGGGTGTGGTCGATGATGCGGCGCGCGCGGGGGGTGTAGTCGCCGTCGGCCTGGAGCAGCACGCCGCGGTTCTGGGTGGCCACGAAGAAGCCGGGCGCGATGGCGTTCACGCGGACGCCGTCGCCGTAGCGGCGCGCCAGCTCCACCGCGAGCCACTTGGTGAGGTTGTCCACGGCCGCCTTGGCGGCGGAGTAGCCGAGCACGCCGCTGAGCGCGCGGTCGGCGGCCATCGAGGAGATGTTCACGATGCTGCCGCGCCGCTGGATCGCCATCGCCTCGCCGAACACCAGGCTGGGACGGAGCGTCCCCTGCAGGTTGAGCGACAGCACCTCGTCGTGCGCATCGAACGGCACGTCGAAGATGGGGCGGTCGTCGTTGCGCGACCGGTTCACGTTTCCGCCGGCGGCGTTGATGAGGATGTCGATCCGCCCCCACGTCTCCAGCAACTGGTCGCGGGCATCGCGGAGCTGCGCCTCGTCGAGCACGTCCGCCACGAGGGGGATCGAGTCCACCCCGCGGCGCGCGTACTCGTGCGCGCGCTCCTCGGCCGCATCCTTCCGGCGGCCCAGCACCGCCACCTTGGCGCCGGCGGCGGCCAGGCCGTCCGCCATGCTCCCTCCCAGCACGCCGTAGCCGCCGGTCACCACGGCGATCCGGCCGGTCAGATCGAATGCACTGGTCGTCATTTCACGCTCGAAGATGCCGCTGCTCATCGTCCAATGAAGTGAGAGATCGCGACGCGCGCGATCATTGAAAGCTCGTCCTCGTCACCACCAACCGGCGGTCGCCGCGGAAGGTGATCCCGTGGGCGCCGTCCGCGCGCTCCGCGCCGAGCGCCGAGCGCACCTCGCCGGTGCCGTGCGCCGGGATGCGCGCGCTCTGCGCCTCGCCATCCACCACCACCGTCAGCTCCAGCGGCTCGTCCGCGGGGTTCTCCGCCACCGTCACCGCGGTCGTCTTCCCCGCCGGCGTGCGCACCCACACCGTCCCCTCCCCGCTCTGCGCCGCTCCCTTCGGAACGTGCACGGTGCCGCCGATGCTGAACTCGTACGGCCCGAACGGGCGCCGCCCGTGCGCGAAGTACTCGATGGACGGCTTGGAATTCCACCCGCCGCCACCGCCGGCGAGGTGGAAGCCCTGCGCATCCACGCGCACTGGATACTTGGCCTTCAACCCGTCAGGCACCAGGGGGATGGTGTTCAGCAGCATCCCGTCGTAGATCCCCGTCACGGCGCCGCGCTCGGAGGCGTAGTCTCCCCACGTCACGGTGTCCCCCACCATCGGCGCCGCGTGATGCGGCGCGCTCGACGTCTCGTAGCGCACCAGGTTCGCGAGCAGCCGGTCCGCCGCCGGGTCGATCCCCACGCGCCGCACGAGGTCGAAGCCGGACAGCACCACCGAGCCCGTACCGTCGAACAGCTCGGCGAGCGCCACCCCCTCCAGCGCGTGCCCGTAGTCGGCGAGGATCGCCACGCGTCCGAGCGCGGCGGCGGAGCGGTCGGTGAGCACGAAGCCGCTGGTCACGGGATACACGGCGGGAAATCCCGGGCGGCTCTCGTTCCACGCGGTGTAGTCGGACCAGAGGAAGAGCCGGTCGCGACTCAGCCCGTCGAACACCGGATGATCGGGGCGCTCTGGGTTCACCGCCATCCCATCGCGGTTCGGGCGTCCGCCGGGGTACACGAGCGAGTGGTCGAGCGGCGTGGTCTGCAGCCGCACGCCCGCGGGGAGCCACGACGGATCGAAGCGCCCCGCGTCCTGCGCCAGGCAGAGCACCCGTCCGCCCGCCGACACGAACGCGCGCAGCGGCGCCCGCGCCTCGCCGAGCGTCTCGTCCCACGCCCCTTCGCCGATCACCAGCAGGTCGTGCGCGGCGTCGAGCCCGTCGAAGCGTGTCACGCGCTCGAAGGGGACGCCGAGCGCGTGCAGCGCCTGCGCGGTCCCCCCCACGGCGTCGAACACCTTCACGCGCCGCGCCGGCGCGTTCACCGCCCCCGCGTAGTCGCGCCGCGCCACGAACAGCGGCGTCTCGTTGCGCGAGAGCGTGTCCGCGCCGCGGAGCACCACGCCGGAGAGCACGTAGTCGCCGGTGGAGAGCGACGCGGGGAGGGCGATCGCGAGCGTCGTGTCCGCCGCGGCGTAGTACGCCACGTCGGGAAGGCGCACGCGCCCCGACGCGCGCGCGGCGCCGCTCGTCGCGCGCAGCGTCCAGCGCAGCGTGATCCGGTGCAGCGCCCGGCCATCCGTGGCGTCGTTCACCACGTGCGCCACCGGGTGGATCGTGGCGCCCGCGTACACCTGCGGCGTCCAGCTCTCCCAGCTCAGGAGCACCGGCTGGTACGAGAGCGCGTACTGCGCCGCCACCGGCTTGGGCGCCATGTCGGCGAAGCGCGAGATCCCCCACCAGTTGCGGAACAGGATCGTGAACGGCAGCAGCCCCGAGAGGTACGGATCGCGGTCGCGCGTCCGGCGCGTGATCTCGATCGCCTGCTTCGCCACGAACGCCTGGTAGGCGAGCGCGCGCGCCGGCTGCTCGGCGTCGGGCGCGTGCCCCGTCCAGTGGAGCTGCGACGGCGGCTGCTTGGTGCGCGGCACGAGGTTGAAGCGGCCGTCGGGGCCGGTGTAGTTCCCCGTGTTCTCCGTGAGCGTCACCGGCTGCGGGTGCCCGCTCCGCCAGCACACGTGCGGGTCGCGCAGCGTGTAGAAGCTGAGGAACGAGTTGTAGTACCACCCCCAGTAGCGGTGGATGTCGCAGATGTCTCCCGAGCGCCCGAAGCCGTAGCCGGCGTTCCCGATGTACACGCGCGTGTCGTCCCACTTCCGGAGCGCATCGTACGACCGGGTGAGGAAGGCGCGGATGGAGTCCGCGCCATCGCTCAGGTACGGGATCTCGTCGGAGGCCTGCTCGTTCGAGAGCACGTACACGGTGACGCTGGGGTGGTTCACGAGCGGCCCCAGCACCTCATCCTCGTACCAGCGCAGCGATTGCTCGAAGGGGCGGTCCGGCGGGGCGGTGTGCGATCCGCCTTCGGGGGTGCCGTAGTTCCCCTGGAACACCATCATCCCCAGCTCGTCGCACACGTCCAGCCACACCTGCGACGTGCGGGTGAGGCGGACGATGTTCACCCCGATGCGCTTGAGGTAGCGCACGTAGTCCTCGGCGAACCGGCGGTTCTCGTTCAGCGAGTCGGGGAGGTTGCGGTCGGGGGGATTGATCGCGTTCCCGCGCAGGAAGATCGGGCGGCCGTTCAGGTAGAGCCGGCCGTCGCGCGCCACCATGGAGCGGAAGCCGAAGCGGACGCTGTCGCGCGCGCTCCCCGCCTGCACCACGAGACGGTACAGGTGCGGCGCCTCCGGGCTCCACAGGCGCGGATGCAGGTGCGCGACCCGCTTCACCAGATGCCCCGCGCCGTCCGCGCCGATGTCGAGCGCGCCGAGCGTCCCCGACCAGAGCGGCTTGCCGCCGGACACGGAGCGGATGGTGGCGCGCACCGGCCCCGCGCCCAGCGACGACGCGTTCGGCACATCGAGCTGGATGCGCACGCTCTCGCCGTCGGCGAAGGCGAGGAGGCGCATCGGCGCGCTCCCCTCGCCGCTCCCCTGCGCGAGCGCCGCCGCCGGCAGCCCGCACGCGAGTGCGCCCGCGAGCGCCGCGCGCGCGGCGCGGCTCAGATTCGGACGGCCGCCCATCACCGCCTCCTCACGCGAATACCCTCGAGCACCGGCTTCCCCGCCATCGCGCGGAAGCGCACCTCGATCCCGTGCCCCCCCTCGGCGCGCACCGTGTACGTCACCGGTGCCGCGTGCGCCGCGCCACCATCGGCGGCGAGGTCCACGCGCCCCCCCTCCACGCGTCCGTCGATCTCCACCTGGAACACTCGCGCCCCAGCGGACACGCCCGCATCCGGCTCGGCGAGCAGCAGTTCCACCTCGTACTCCCCATCCGGGACATCCATCCGATAGCCCTCGATCCCCTCGCGATATGTGAAGTAGAGCGGCGCCTGACGCGTGCCGGTGATTGGCAGGTCCTTGTTCAGCATCTTCGCGTCGCCGCCGATGTATCCGTAGCTCCCCGGCGCGTACGGCCGGTCCCCCACCCACACGGTCCCGTCGTCATCGGCGAACTGCGCGCGCGACCCCACGTTCACCGCCAGCTCGCGGAACGGTACCGACGGATCGGCGAGCTTCGGCGGGTGGTACGCGAAGTGGATCACCACGCGGTCGTCGTACCGGCGCCCGTTCCGCTCCCCGCGCGCCTCCACCACGTTGTCGCCATCGTGGAACGGCACCTCCCAGGTGGCCTTGCGCACATCGTCCGGCGTCTTCGCGCCGAGCGAGCGCCCATCGAGGAAGAGCTCCACGCGCCGCAGGTTCGAGTACACGTCCACCGGCTGCCGCACCACCCTCGCCCCCGCGTTCCACGGCGCGGTGGAATCCGTCCCCGCGCGCCGCGTCCAGTCGTGGCTCGCGATGTGGACCATCGGCTCCGGGTTCCAGTTCGCCTTGTACAGGAAGTAGACGTCCTTCGGCCGGCGGTCCCAGGTGAGCATCCCCTTCTGGTTCACGTAGGGGATCGATCCGCCGGTCTCCGGCTGCGAGAAGTCGAACTCGTTCCAGATCGCCGCGCCGGCGAGCCAGGGGCGCGCCGCGATCTGGCGCAGGTAGGCCTCGTGGAACATCCGCTGCCACTCGCCGCTGAAGTCGAAGCGCTCGGGGTGCAGCGAGTTCACGCGCGTGTCCACCCCCGCGCCGTACTCGCTCACGAACAGCGGCTGCTCCGGCGCGCGCGCGTGCCGGCGGTCGAGCGTCTTCCCGAACCCGTCGAAGGTGCCGGAGTACCAGCCGTCGTACACGTTCACGCCGAGCACGTCGGGGATCGCCGCCACGCCGGCGCGGTCGTAGTCGCCGCTCCCGTGGATGGCCATCGCCGTGGGGCGCGTGGGATCCTCGGCGTGCGCCAGGCTGTCGAGCCCCTGCGCCAGCTCCCGCACCTCGCGCATGTACGTGGTGTCGCTCTGCACGCGGATGCGCGCCCCCTCGGGGCTCCAGAGGAACACCTCGTTCATGAGCCCCCACGCGATCACCGATGGGTGGTTCCGGTGCTGCCGGATCATGTCGCGCATCATCGTCCGCGCGTTGTGCGTGAACTCCGGCGACGGCGTGATGTAGTTGACGATGGGGATCTCCTCCCAGACGAGGAGTCCCAAGCGGTCGGCGGCGTCGAGCACCGCCGGGTCCTGCGGGTAGTGCGCGAGCCGCACGAAGTTGGCGCCCATCGCCTTGATGAGCTCCATGTCGCGCACGTGCCGCGCGTTCGAGAGCGCGGAGCCGAGCCCCTCGAAGTCCTGGTGGCGCGTGGTGCCGCGGAGCTGTAGCCGCGCGCCGTTCAGGAAGAAGCCGCGCGCCGGGTCGAAGTGGAACCAGCGGAAGCCGAGCGGGTTCTCCACGCGGTCGCGCAGCGTGCTTCCCTCGTACACCTCCGTGCGCACGGTGTAGAGGTACGGATCGTCGGGGGACCAGAGGTGCGGGCGCGCGATCGTCGGGGCGCGCTGCGCGAACGCGGCGCTGTCCCCCGCGCCGACGCTGACCGTGGACGAGGCATCCGCCACGCGCGCGCCGCTCCGGTCGAGGATCGCGCTCACCACGCGCAGCGTCTTCCCCTCCGGCGCGCCGTTCACGATCGTGCCGCGCACGTTCACCGCCGCGCTGTCGCGCGACACGGTGGGGGTGGTCACCACCACGCCGCTCGACGCGTGGTCGGCGACCGCGATGCGCACGGGGTCGGTGGCCACGAGCCACACGTCGCGGTACAGCCCGCCGTACAGCGCGTACCCCACGGAGAGCGGTGGGATGTACGGATCCTGCCCGTTGTCCACGCGCACGGCGATGAGGTTCTCGTTCCCCTTCCCGTCGAAGCGCGCCTGGCGCGTGATGTCGAAGGCGAACGCGGTGTACCCGCCGGTGTGCCGCCCCACGAACGCGCCGTTCACGTACACGTCCGCCACCTGGTTCGCCCCCTCGAAGTACAGGAAGAGGCGCTTTCCCTTCAGCGCATCATCGAGGCGCAGCACCCGCCGGTACCACCCCGTGCCGCGCCGGTAGCTCGGCGTGTCATCGAACGGGTCGTGGGCGTTCCAGGTGTGCGGGATCGTCACGCGCTCCCACCCCGCATCGGAGAGCGAGGGGGACCAGGCGAAGTTCAGGCCGCCGGCGTGGTACCGCCAATCATCATCGATCGCCCAGCGCGTGCGCGGGGAGCCGGCGGGGGATGCGCCCTCGTGCGACGCGTCCGCCGGCGCCTGCGCGCGGAGCGGGGCGGCGAGAAGGAGCGCGACAAGGAGCGGAAGCGTCGACGGTCTCGTGGTGCGCGGCATGAAGCGTGGAGTGCGTGGTGACATCTGCGGCCTACTCCCCTTCCCCCGGTCCGGCGGCGGGGCCGACGGCCTGCCAATCTCGGGTGTAGTGCTTCAGGTAGCGCGCGAAGTCGTCGCCGCCGTACACGACGAACACCCCGCGCGCCCTGTTCGCGGTGAGGAAGGAGACGAGCGACTGCACCTTCGCGCGGAGCTCCGGCGAGGCGCTGCCAGCGGTGTGCGCCTCGGCGCGCGTCCGCACGATGTCCAGGTCGCGCGCGGCGAAATCGAGCATGAGCGCGAGGCGGTCGAGGCTCGCGGCGAGCGGTCCGTGGGCGTGCTTGCGCACCCGCAGCACCGCCGCGCGCCGAGCCACGATCTCCGCGTGCGCCCTCGCGATCGCCGCCGCCGAGTCGGCGCCGGAGTACGGGATGCTCCCCCGCACGCGGAACACGTTCTCGAGCGATCGCAGCGCCGCGCCGGCCGCCTCGCTCGCCGCGCCGTAGCGCGCGTGCACGAAGTCGTCCACGAGGGAGTCGACGTCCGCGCGCGGGTTCCAGGCGAGCCGCCCCAGGGCGTAGTGGTTCAGCTCGTACGTGGACCAGTCCCCCGGCTCCGCGTAGCTCGAGATCCCCTGGAGCGGGATCGAGGCGTACCACTCCAGGTCGTGCTGCATGTAGTGCGGCAGCACGTTCGGGAGGGAGCGCCAGGCGTACTTGCGGTAGTACGAGTACAGCCCGATCTCCCCCGGGAAGGCACGGCGCCACCGGCGGATCGCGTCCACGTAGATGGCGTTGTTCTCCGCCGAGGGATCGTAGATCGGCACGTCGAAGTCCTGCCCGATCGGGCAGAAGTCCACCAGCACGTCCGCGGGGAGCGCCTCGTGCGCCGGCGGGAGCTTCGCGTGCGCGTAGGCGATCACCTCCAGCCGCAGGTCGGGGCGCGCGCGCTTCAGCGCATCGTGGAGCTGCCGCACCAGCCGCGCGTGCCGGTCCTCCACCGACCCCTCGGCGGCGAGCGTCCGGCATTCGGCCCAACGCGCGCCGTCGGGGGGCCAGAAGTCGAAGACGTCGATCTCCGGGTGCGCCGTCACGTACTTCACCACGTTCCCCACCAGGTACGCCACCGCATCGGGGTTCCCGGTGTCGAACACCAGCGTCGGGGAACGGCTGGGCGCGCACGACGAGTCGCGCCCGAACCAGTCGGGGTGGCGCTGGAACAGCGTCTCCCCGTTCTCCCGCATGTTCGCGGCGAGGAAGTTCTGGTAGCCGTGCCCGCCTACTTCCAGCGTGAGTCCGCGCTTCTTCAGCTCGGGCACGATCGGGCCGCGCCAGTCGTCCCACGTCACGCTCCCGCGCGGCCCGGACTTCATGGACACCATGAGCGTGTTGAAGCGGAGCTTCGGCATCCACTCCACGATCTGCCGCACCGTCTCCACCGTGTGCGAGCGCGCGCCGGCCATGTCCAGCTTCCGGATCGCGAACGTGGGACGCTCGATCACGTCGCCCGTCGCGCGGTAGACGAGCGTCGGCGCGCGGGGGACGATCTCCGACGCGCCATCGTAGTAGTCGAACGACGGGGCGAGCCACCGGCAGCCGAGGCGCTCGAGCAGGTCGTACGCGGCGTAGAGCACCGCGCGCGGGCTCCCGCCGGTGAGGTAGATCCGCTCGCCGCGGACGGCGATCGCGTACGCATCCCCCGCGAGCCCCGCCGTCGCGGCGCTGCTGCCGGTGCGCAGCACGATCGCCCGCGGGCCGGCCGCGCCGCGCACCACCGCAAAGGTGGCGCCGGTGATGCGACGCAGGTACGCCGCCAGCTCGGAGGCGGCGAACGCCTCCGGCTCGGAGGCGGACGCGGGGAGCGCGATCGCGTATGACGTGCGCCCCCCCGACGCCAGCGTCACCTCCACTGGCGATCCGTGTGTCGCGGCCCGACATGGCGCCGCGAGCGCGAGCGATGAGAACAGCGCGGCCGATCCCACTCTGGCCGCGCGGCCGCCGGAGCGGCGCGGCGCGCCGCCCCGGCGATCCACGACCACGGCCATCAGTACCCGGGGTTCTGCGGCATCGGGGCACCCAGGTTGGCGTCGATCACCTTCTGGGGGATGGGGTAGAGCGTGTCCTTCTCCGTGATGTTCGGCCCGGCGATCGGGTTGTAGAGCCGGGTGCGCTCCAGCCACTTGTGCGTGCGCAGCAGCGCGTAGCGGCGCTCCCCCTCGCAGAGCAGCTCGCGCGAGCGCTCATCGAGGATGAAGTCGATCGTCACGTCGCTCGCCGTGATCGGCGAGGCGTGCGCCCGCGCGCGGAGCACGTTCAGCGTGTTCGCCGCCTCGGCGAGCTTCCCCTCGTCGAACTGCGCCTCGGCCAGGAGCAGGTACGTCTCCGCGAGCCGCAGGTACGGCTGATCGCCGAACGTCTCGTCGCCGGTGGGATCGATCGACGACACCCAGTCCCACTTGCGCGTGCTCGGCCACTTGGAGCTGCTCTTCTTCTCGGTGGTCCAACTCAGGAACACCGTGTCGCCGAGCTGCTTCCCCGCGGGGAGGTTCGCCGAGTCGTTGTAGAGGTAGAACTTGCGGATCGCGTAGATCGAGCCGCGGTCATCGCCGGGCTCGTACAGGTTGATCGCCCACGCCGTGGGCGCCAGGCGCCCGATCCCGCGCCCGCCGTTCTCCCGCGCCACCGCCACGCCCTTGATGTTGTAGTACCGGTTCACCCAGTCGCGGCGCATGATGCTCGCGCCGCCACCCGTGGTGGCCTCCTGGTACTGCCACGCCCAGAGCACCTCGGTGTTCCCCTGGTCGCGGTTCACGTTCCCGTCCATGAACTGGTCCATGAATGGGACGCCGGGCTGCGTGGCGTTCACGCCGTAGCGGTTGGTGATGAGCGAGTACAGCCCGCTGTTGATCACCGCGCTCGCCTCGATCTCCGCCGAGTCGGGCTGGTTCGTGCGCAGGTACAGCTCCGCCAGGTAGTGCTGCGCCACCGCCTTCACCAGTTTCCCCGGATCGTTCGACGTCTCGGGGAGGTTCGCCTCGGCGAACTTCAGGTCCTCCTTCATCTGGGCGAACACCGAATCGAGCGGCGCGCGCGACCAGTCGGTGCGGATGTTGTCGCCGGTCGACTCCACGAGGTTGAGCGGCACCGGCCCCCACAGGTAGGTGAGGTGCCGGTAGCACCACGCGCGGATGAGCCGCGCCTCGGCCACGATCCGGTTCCTGGTCGGCTCCGACCACTTGATGTTCGGATTGTCGGCGCGCCCGATGATCGCGTTCGCGCCGTTGATCGTGGTGTACAGCCAGCTCCACAGGTCGAGGTAGACGCCGTTCTGCGAGTTGTTGCGGTCGTCCCCCCACTCGTCGAAGATGCGCTGCGTCGGGGCCACGTAGTTCCCCCACGCGTTGTCCGTCCCCTCCACCATGGCGGTCATGCGGAGGTCGTTCTTCGAGTCGTTGATCCCGTAGCGCTCCTCGCGCACCTGGGCGTAGAGCGCGTTCAGCGCCGCCTCGAACCCCGTGGAGTCGGTGTACAGGTTCTCCGCGGTGATGATGTGCGGGGGGGACTCGGTGAGGAAATCCTGCGAGCAGGCGGCGAGCCCGATCGCCGCCGCGGCGGCGATGGCGATGGTCGCGACGCGCGCGATGGGGCGCCGGGTCATGGAAGCGTCTCGATCTCCGTGCATGGTGAGCATCCGGAAACGGGGGGAGCGGCGGTCAGAACTCGACATTGATCCCTCCCGTGAAGATCTTCGCCAACGGACGGGCGCGCTGCGAATCGAGCTCGGGGTCGAGCCCCGTCCACTTCGTGTGCGTCCACAGGTTCCGCCCGGAGAAGTACACGCGCAGGCTCTGCATCCCCATCCGCGCGGCGAACGACTCCGGCACCTGGTACGAGAGCGTCACGTCCTGAAGGCGGATGTAGCTCGCGTCCTGGTAGAACGGGACGGAGAGCGTGTTCGCGTCCTCATCGTTGCGCGGATACGTGTTGATCGGGTTGTCCGGGGTCCAGTACGTCGCCAGGATCGTGTTGCGCCGGACCTCGGTGAAGACCTGGTTCGTGGAGAGCAGCTCGTTCGCGCGCGTGATCCCCTGGACCGTGTTCAGGAACGCCGACAGGGTGAACCGCTTGTAGCGCAGCGTGTTCTGGAGCCCCGCCGTGTAGTCCGGCTCGAGATCGCCGAGGAAGGTGCGGTCCTGCTCGTCGATCTTCCCATCCTTGTTCACGTCGACGATGCGCACGTCCCCGGGCTTCGCGGTGGGCTGCGCGGAGTTCGCGATGTCGTCCCCCTCCTGCCAGATCCCGTCGAACTTGTAGCCGTAGCCCACGTCGATCGGGTGGCCGATGAACCACTGGTTGATGATGTCGTTCTGCCCGTTGCCGTACAGGTCGACGATCTTGTTGCGGTTCAGCGCGAAGTTGAGGGTGGTGCTCCAGGAGAAGTCCTGGTGGTCGATGTTGAGCGACGTGAGCTGCAGCTCGAAGCCCTTGTTCCGCGTCTTCCCGATGTTCTGGGTGATGCTCGGGATCCCCTGCACCGGCGAGATCGCGCGGTCGAGCAGCAGGTCCTTCGTGTTCGCCAGGTAGAAGTCGGCGCTCCCCTGCAGCCGGTTGTTCAGCAGGCCGAAGTCGGCGCCCACGTTGAGCTGCGTGGTCGTCTCCCACTTGAGCCCCGGGGTGCCCAGCGTGGCGGGGATGTAGCCAGGGAGCGTGCCCAGCGAGTTGATGTACGACTCCTCGTCCAGCTGGCTCAGCGTCTGGTACGGCCTGATCGCCTGATTGCCGTTCCTGCCGTACGAGGCGCGCAGCTTGAGGGTGTTGAACTTCTTCCCTCCCGGCCAGAACGACTCGTTCGAGGCGTTCCACGCGACCGCGACGGAGGGGAAGGTGCCGTACTTGTGATCGGCGCCGAACACCGACGAGCCGTCGCGCCGGGCGGTCAGGGTCAGCAGGTAGCGGTCATCGTAGTTGTAGTTCAGGCGCCCCATCATCGAGATCATCGACGTCTCGGTCACCGAGTCGGCCGGCTCGAGCAGGTTCGCCACGCGCATCTGGTGGTACGTCAGCACGTCGTTCGGGAAGCCCTCGCCGTGCAGCGCCACCGCCTCCTCGTGATCGCGCTGGGCGCTGTAGAGGGTGGTGATGTCGATCCCGTGCTTCCCGAAATTGTGCGTGTAGCGGAGGATGTTCTCGAGCGTCCAGGCGAGCCGGTTGGTGTTGTCCGTGTACGCCGAGCCGTTCGCCGTGAGCCCCTCGTCGGTGTTGCGCCCGAAGTAGCGCCCCTGATCGCGGTTGGAGTAGTCGATACCCGCGTTCAGCCGGTACGACAGCCCGTCGATGTACGGAAGCTTCGCCTGGATGTAGTTGCTGGTGAACACGCGCCGGCTCTTGTCGGCGTCCGTCACCACCAGCCCCTCGAGCGGGTTGGCCCACACCGGATCCTCGGGCCACGGGCGCACGGCGAGCGTGCCGTCGGGGTTGTACGGGTTGGTGAGCGGGTTCATGTAGAACGCGTCGCTGAAGCTCGCCGGCATCCCCCCGCGATCGGCCTGCGAGAGCTGGGTGTTCGTCCCGAGCTCCAGCCACTCCTTGTACTTCTGGCGCAGGTTCACGCGCATGGAGTAGCGCTTGAACTCATCGCCCTTCGCGATCCCGTTCACGTCGAGCAGCGAGCCGGCGATGTAGTACTTGGTCCCGTCGGTTCCGCCGGAAATGGACAGGTTGTGCTGCTGCTGGTTGCCGGTGCGCGTGGCGAGCCCCACCCAGTCGGTCCACGTCCCCGCGTTCAGCACGTCGAGCTCCGACTGCGTGAGCGCGCTCGCGCAGTCCACGCCGCCGTTCAGTCGATCGCACTTGAACTGCGCGAACTCGGGGCCGGTCATGAGGTGCGGCATGTGCGAGATCTTCTGCACGCCGGCGTACGCATCGTACGAGATCCGCGGCTTCCCCGAGGCCCCCATCTTGGTGGTGATCAGGATCACGCCGTTCGAACCGCGCGATCCGTAGATCGCCGCCGCCGAGGCGTCCTTGAGCACCTGGATCGACTCGATGTCGCTCTGATTGATCTCGGAGATGCTCCCGTCGTACGGGATCCCGTCCACCACGATCAGCGGCTTGTTGCTCGCCTTGATCGAGTTCTTCCCGCGGATCACGATGTTCAGGTCGTTCCCCTCGGCGCTCGACGAGCTCGTCGTCACGTTCACCCCCGGCACTGCCCCTTCGAGCGACTGCGCGAAGTTGCTGTTCGGCTTGTCGCGGAGCTGCTCGGGGTTCACCGACGCCACCGAGCCGGTGACGTCGCTGCGCTTCTGCGTGCCGTAGCCGACGACGACCGTGGCATCCAGCGTCACCGCCGTGGGCTTGAGGCGCACGACGATGCTCGTCTGCCCGTTCAGCGGTACCTCGCGCTGCTCGAAGCCGATGCGCGAGACCACCAGCGTGGCGTTCGCGTCGGGGACGGTGATGGTGAAGTCGCCGGCGGAATCGGTGGGGAGCCCGCCCTTCCCGCCGCGCACGCTCACCAGCGCGCTGGCGACGGGCGCGCCCGCGTCGCTCACCACCTTGCCGTGCACGGTCGTCTGCTGCGCCCCCAACGTGCCGCTCGCGCCGGCCATGGCGGCCACGCACGCGATGAGCAGTCGAAGACGTCCGGAAGTGGATCCACTCATGATTGAGAGAGCTGGTGTTGAGAGGTGAAATGAAGGAACGGACCGCGCGAGCGCGCGCGGGGAGTTCCGTCGGTCATGGTGGATCCGGATTCGTGACGTCGGCACGGTTGCCGAGCGCCGCGCCCCGCTCCAGACCCGTGATGCGGATCGTCGCGTCCTTCGCCTGCCGCCAGTAGCGCAGCAGCACATCCATCGCCGCCGCTTCCACTCCCTTCGTATCGGCGCCGGTGATGACCAATCGTTGCGCGCCCCGCGCATCGTCGCGCAGCAGCACCAGCCCCGTTCCCGCGGCCGGCGCGGTCCCTCCCGATCCCGCCCCCGCCCCCGCCCCCGCGCTCGCCATTGCCGGCCCGATCATGGGGTTCGATGCGCTCGTCCCCACGAGCACCAGCGCGCCGCGCCGCGCGAGCGAGTCGGGAAGGTCCGCGGTGCTCGACAGCCACACCGGCTTCCCCGTCGCCGCCTGGAGGGTGTTCGCCAGCATGTACGCCATCTCCATCTCGAGCTTCGGCGCGTCGGCGCCGAACGCCACGGCGAGGGGGCGCGTCCAGTCGAGGCGCGCGGGGGTGGAGTCTCCCTGCGGATAGCTCACCCGGCCGGCGAGCACCGGCGCGGGGTCGAAGGTGGGCGCGCCGGGGTGCGACACGATCCCCCACCCCCACGCGGTGCCGCCGCCATACGACACGGCGAGGAAGTGGTGATACGTCCCCGGCGCGGCCCCCGCGGGGAGTCGAAGCACGAGCCGCCCGCGCACGGTGTCCCCCGGCGCCACGGTCACGCGGGCCGGCGTCGCGAGGCGCGACTCCACCCCGCCGTACGCCTCCGCCCGCAGCGACAGCTCCTGCCGCGCGCCGGTGCGGTTCACGATGCGGAAGCCCGCGACCGCGCTGTCGGCATCGAGCGTCGCCTCGTCGATCGTCACGGGGAGCACGCGCACCGGCGCGTCCGCCCGCGCGTAGCGACGGATCTCGGCCATGAACTCCAGCGCCTCGGGCTTCGGGCGCCGGTCGAGCATGAGCGGCTCGTAGTGCCGCACGCCGCTCCGGCCGATGGAGGGGTTCACCCCCATCGTCTCCTGGAACTGGAAGAGGAAGAACTCGGGGATCGCGCGCGGCGCGAGCATCGCGTCGTACACGGAGTCCACCATCACCCGCCGCGCGGGGGGAGAGAGCCGCGTCAGCTCCTTCCAGTTGAACTCCCCGAGCGTCACCCCCTTGCCGAGGCTCGCCGCGTACCCCGCGTCGGCCAGCGCGTGCGACGAGAGCGCCTCCATCCACTCGGGGCCGTGCTTGTACACGTGCACCCCCACGCGGTCGAAGGGCACGCCGAGCGCGCGCAGCCGCTCGAACATCCCGTCGTTCCCCGCCGACGTGAGGTACGCCTGCACGTTCGGGTCGGCGCGGTGCGCCGTGCGGTACAGCGACGTCCACCGCTCCGGCTCCCCCGGGTGGATGCCGGGGATCAGGATCTCGTTCTCGATCTCGTAGCGCCGCACCACGTCGGGGTAGCGCCCGAGGATCGTCGACACCCACTCCGGCGGCCCCTCGGTGTCGAGCAGGATCTTCAACCCGAGAGAGCGCGCTTCCCCCACGTAGAAATCGAGGAACGCGAGCGCGTCGGCGCGCGGCATCCCCTGGAGCAGCTCGAGGTGGTGCAGCCGCACCCAGTCGAACCCCATCGCGCGGATGATGTGCAGGTCGGTGCGCATCCTCGGCGCGAGCTCTCGCCAGTGCTTCCACAGCACGGGGGAGAAGGCCCAGAAGGTCTCGCGGTCGAGCCCCGGCGTGCGGTAGAAGTCGAAGTTCTCGGTGAAGGTGGAGTACGGGAAATAGCTCACCCCGAACTCCACCGCCGGGACGCCGATGTCCACCACCGTGCCCGCGCCGTCGCGCCGCGCCATCCGGTAGCCGGCGAAGCCGAGGAGCTGCGCGTTCTCCCATCCGCGCGCGGGCGCGTCGGCGAGGGCGAGGCGCCAGGAGAGATTCACCGAGTCGCCGCGCGCGATCGGCGCGTACGGCGTCACGGGCATGTACCCCTTCGTCTTCTGGTGCCGGTTCGGCCCCGCCACCTCGGAGATGAGCCACATGCGGTCGCCGTCGCGCCGCGCGCGCTCCCACACGTAGAGGTGGCTCCCCACCTGCCACGCGCTGTCGCGCCGCACGGTGGGCGCGGGGGTGAAGCCGCTCGTGGCCACCATGCGCACGCCGCCGCTCCGCCAGCTCGCCCAGTCCACGCCGCGCGTGTACGCGAAGTCCTTCGCCCACGTGTCGGGGGAGTCGGCGCCGTCCAGCACCCGGCCGTTGAAGCGGAGGCGCGCGTCGGCGATCCCGCCGGGGAGCGTGAGCCGCCGCACGAGCGCCACGTACGCGGGCGCGGAGTCGGCGGCCACGCGCTCCACGCGCGCGCGCACGTCGACCCAGCCGCCGCCGTAGGGGGCGAGGGTGAGCGCCACGCGGAAGCCGTCGCTCGTCGCATCGCCGTGCACGGTGCCGTCGGCCGCCGGCGTCCACCGGACGTCGAGCGGACGGAACGCGGACGCCACGCTCTCCGGGCCCGCGCTCGTGCCGGGGATCACCACCAGCCCGAGCTCGAGGGTGCCGAGCGATGCGCCCTTCCACGCGAGGTCGATGGCGCCGCCGTGCCTGACGAGGGAGAGCGGGCCGGCGGCGAAGGGATCGCCGTGCGCGGCGCCGTCGCGGCGCAGCGCCACCTGTCCGCCGGCGGGGAGCGAGACCACCACGCGCGCGTGGCCGCCGGCGACGATGCCGGCTGCGTCGGTGCCGTGGTACGCGCCGTCGGGGAGCTCGGTGGAGAACTCCACCGGCCCCGCGTACGGCAGCTCGTGGTTGTCGTGGATCTCGATCGCGGCGGCGCCGGCGGTGGAGGCCGGGGGCGCGGGAGTGGCCCGCGAGTCTGGTGCCGGTCGCGATGCGGCGCAGCCGAGCGCGAGGAGCGCGGCGAGCGACTGCGCGGCGAGCGGCGACCGGCGGGGAACCTTCACTGTCACTTCACGTCTTCCCCGTGGGTTGGCCGGGGCTCGATCCGCGCGCGTCACGGTCAGAGCACCGGGGTCTCGTTCGGGTCCCACCGCAGCAGCACCAGCCGAACCCCTTCCAGGTGCGCGCGCATGCGGTCTGCGGCGAGCGTCGCGTCCTTCCGCCGGAGCGCGTCCAGGATCTCGAGGTGCTCGGCGTGGTCCTTCTCGCGGGAGCCGTAGATGTCGAGGATCACTCGCTGCTCGCGCTGGAAGAGGTTGGAGAGCACCTCGAGCAGCTGCGCCATCACCGCGTTGCCGGAGGCGAGCGCGATGAGGCGGTGGAAGGTCATGTTCGCGGAGTTGAGCACCGTGTTGTCGCCCAGGTTCTCACTCGCGGTGGTGAGCGTCTGGCGCATCCCATCGAGGTGCTCGGGGGTGGCGTTCAGGGCGGCGAGCGCCGCGGACTGGACCTCGATCGCCATGCGCGCCTCGATGAGATCGACGAGGAGCTTCTTCGAGACCGAGGCGCCGATGATGGGATTGGAGACGAGGAGGGCGTTGATCCCCTTCCCCACGTAGACGCCGGATCCGTGGCGGATCTCGACGATGCCGAGGGTCTCGAGTTTGCGGAGCGCCTCGCGGAGGGTGGGGTGGCCGACGCCGAAGCGGCGGGCCATCTCGTTGATGGCCGGCAGCCTGTCGCCCGGCTGGTAGCGCTCGTTGCGGATGAGCTGATCCACCCGCTGGGCGAGATCATCCGACAGGCTCTGTCTGAGGACCGGCTCGAACGCGTTGGCCATGGTCACCTTCCGCTTGGTTGAGGCGTCCCCGCCGGCTCATCGACGCTACTGCAGAGCCAGTGAGATAAAGTCATAAAGTCGTATTATGACTTGCGCCGAGGTTAAGACCGGGTTCACCTGCTGTCAAGAGCGAATTTAGCGGACGGATCTTTGGCGAGCCTCCACCCCGAGCCTCATGCGACCCCTTCTCGTCATCTCCCTCGCGCTCCTCGCCGGGTGCGCGCGCGCGCCGGCGGGCGCGCGAGGGGCGGCAGCGGCGCCGGCCCCCACGTCGTGGACGCTCGGCGCCGAGCCCATCACGCGCCCCGGCTACCGCAACGAGACCACCATCGCCATCGATCCCGCGCGGCCGAGCCGGGTGGTGGCGGCGTGGCAGATCCCGGCCACCGTGGGGTGGTCCGAGGATGGGGGGCTCACGTGGAGCTCGCGCTTCCTCCCCGAGGTGGCGCGCTGGCAGCTTTCCGGCGATCCCGTGGTGGCCGTGGACGCGGACGGGCACGCGTACGCGATGTACATCGCCTTCGACCGCCCCGAGGACTACGACACCCTCGGGCGGGCCGCGCACCGGAACGGGATCTTCATCAACCGGTCCGACGACGGAGGGCGGAGCTGGCGCGCGACTCCCACCGCCGTGATCGAGCAGCCCGAGCGTCCCGGCATCCCCTTCGAGGACAAGCCCGCGTTCGGGGTGGACCGGTCCAGCGATCGCGCGCGGCGCGGCGCCGTGTACGCCGCGTGGACCGAGTTCCGGCGGCGGGAGTCGGTGATCCTCTTCGCGCGCTCCACCGACGGCGCGCGTACCTTCTCCGCGCCCATCGAGATCAGCGACCGCGCGGGGAGCCCCAAGGACAGCGTGGGCGCGGACGAGGGGACCGACGTCGAGGTCGCCCCCGACGGCACCGTGTACGTGGTGTGGAGCGACTCCACCGGCGTGCTGATCGACCGCTCCACCGACGGCGGGCGCACTTTCGGCGCGGACGTGCGCATCGCTCGCACTCCGGACATCGTGTTCGGCGTTCCCGGGGTGGAGCGCGCGAACGGCTATCCGTCGCTGGAGATCGACCCGCGCTCGGGGCGGTTGTACGTGGCGTGGGTGGACGTGCGGCGCGGTCCGCCGGAGCCGTTCCTTTCCTATTCCGATGATGGCGGGCGCACGTGGAGCGCGCCGGCGCCCGTGGGTGCGCGGGAGGGGGACGCGCGCCCCCGCTTCTTCGCCTGGCTGACGGTGGACCCGCTCACGGGGCTGGTGGCGCTGGGCTACTACCGCGGCGCGGACGAGACGCACCTCGAGTACGTGCTCGCGACCTCCGGCGACGGCGGGCGCACATTCACCGAGCGACCGTGGAGCGCGCGGCCGTTCGCGCCGCGCGGCGAGTTCCTCGGCGACTACACGGGCATCGACGCGCTCGGCGGCACGATCGTGTCCGCGTGGACGGAGGTCGCCGCTCCCGACTCGGGCACGGTGCTCGGCCTGGCGCGTCCGCACGGGCGCATCGTGATCGGCCGCGCGGTGGCGGAGGGCACGCCGTCGCCGTAGCGCGGCGGATCCCGGCGGCTCCTCGCACCGGCCGGGCGTGGGCCGTGGCGGGCTCCGTGGCCTGGCGAGGCGGCGGCCGTGGTGGGCTCCGTGGCCTGGCGGCGGCCGTGGCCGTGGTGGGCTCCGTGGACGGGCGTGCCGCGGGGGTGTGGCTCTGGCGGCGTCGCGCTTACACGCTGCGAGC
>DASTSH010000135.1:0-8821 GCA_035760785.1 Gemmatimonadaceae bacterium
CCTCCCTCCTCATCCCGTCAGTCTCCCACACGCCACACGCGTTCCATGGTGGTCTAGCGACTAGGTCCTACACACCCCCAGCCCCCAGCCCCCCGCCACAATCCCCGAACGAGATCCCCGTCGCCCTCGCCGTCCTGACAATGTCGTGCTCCGGGTCCACGCGCTTCGGGACGGCGAGCGCCGCCTCGATCGGGATGCACACGATGTGCGGCGACTGGAGCGCCATCATCTGGCCGAACTTGCCGTCCGCCACCGCGCGCACCGCCGCCCCGCCGAAGCGTGTGGCGAGGAGTCGGTCGTAGCCGGTCGGCATCCCTCCACGTTGCAGGTGCCCGAGCACCAGCGAGCGGCACTCCTTCCCCGTGCGCTCCTGGATCTCGCGCGCCAGCTTGTCCGCCACGCCACCCACCCGCCGCTCCTGCCCCGGGAGCGACTCGCCGAGGATCGACTCCTCGCCACCCACCGGGAACGCCCCCTCGGCGGCCACGACGATCGAGAAGTGCCGCCCCGACCGGTCGCGCGCGCGGATCTTGTCGCACACGCGCTCGATCTCGTACGGGATCTCGGGGATCAGGATCACGTCCGCCGTCCCCGCCACCCCGCTGTACAGCGCGATGAAGCCGGCGTGCCGCCCCATCACCTCCATCACGATCACCCGGTCGTGGCTCTCGGCCGTGGTGTGCAGCTTGTCGATCGCCTCGATCGCCGTGTTCACCGCCGTGTCGAAGCCGAACGTGGTGATCGTGCCGCTCACGTCGTTGTCGATCGTCTTCGGCACGGCGACGATCGGCACCCCCTTCTCGTGCAACCGCTGCGCGATGCGGAGCGAGCCGTCGCCGCCGATCGTGATGATCGCGTCGATCCCCAGCTCCTTCGCGCGCGCGATCAGCTCGTCCGAGCGATCGATCTCCTCGATCGTCCCATCGGGGCGCCGGATCGGATAGTGGAACGGGTTGCCGCGGTTGGTCGTGCGCAGGATCGTGCCGCCGAGATGGGCGATCCCGCGCACGGACTCCCGGGTGAGCGGGACGACCTCGTCCTCGCCCATCAGCCCCGCGTACCCGCGCTTGATGCCCAGCACCTCCCACCCGCGATTGAGCGCCGAGAGCACCGCGGCGCGGATGACCGCGTTGAGCCCGGGCGCATCCCCGCCACCCGTCGAAAGAGCGATCCTCATCCTACTTCGTCACCTCTGTCGCGTGTCGTCGTGCCGTGTACGAATCCATCGATGCCTCACCCGTTCCGCCGCGCCTCGATCAATCCGACGATCTCCCCCGCCTTCGCGTGGCGGCCGAGCTTCGATTTCTCGAAGATCGGCGTGCCGTCGAGGGTGACCTCGAAGCGGCCGCCGCGCGACGGGATCATCGTCAGCTCGACGCCGGGGAACCGATTCCTGAGCTCCGCCGCCAGACTGGCGGCCCGGGGCTCGTAGTTTCAGAGGGTGCAGTATTCGATCGAGATCTTCATGGTCTCCCTCGAGTGATCGGTCGGCCCCCGGCGCCGCGGCGCTGCGTGGCGCCGGGGCCCGGGGAAGGATAGTCAATGCCCGCGGATGGATGCCACCGCGGCATCGATCGCGTTGATCACGCGGCTCTCCGCCTCCACGCGCCGCCGCGCCTCGAGCGGCTCGACGCTGGACGGCTGTCCCAGCCGGCCGAGCGCCGCCGCCGCGGTGGCGCGCGAGTAGAAGTCGGGTGCGCTCAGCACGGGCGCGATCGCCGCCGCGGCCTCCGCCTCGCGCCCCTTCGAGAGCGCCACCAGCGTGCCGATCGCCGCCTGCCGGGTGTGGCGGTCCACCGAGAACGACAGGTACGGCAGCACCATCGGCCACGCCCGGTCGACGCTCACGAAGCGCAGCGCCATCACGGCCTGGGTCCGCTCGATGTCGAGCCACGAGTCGCGGCCGAGCGCCTGGCGGATGAGCTCGAGCGCATCGTCTCCCCCGACGCTGGCGTAGGAGCGCAGTGCCTGGCCACGCACGTACAGCGAGGAGTCGGTCGCGGCGAGCGCGCGCAGCCGCTCCCTCACCCGCGCCCCGCCGAAGGAGGCGAGCGCGGCCGCCGCGCTCTCCCGCACGCGCGCGTCCACGTCCGCGGACGCGGCGAGCAGCGCCGGCACCGCCGCGCTCTCGGGGAATGCCGCGAGCGCCTCCGTCGCGCGCTGGCGCACGCCCCAGAAGCGGTCCCCTCGCGCGGCAGCCGCCACCGCGTCCGCCGCCCTCTCCTCCGCCGGCCGCTCCCGCAGCAGATCCACCGCCTCGATCCGTCCGATGGGGTCCGCGTCGTGCGCGAGCTGCCAGGCGAGCATCACCGTCGGCCGCGGGAAGTCGTGCACCTCGAGCAGCCACCCACCCTCGTTCCACCGGATGGACCGCGGCGCGGCCGGCAGCCGGAAGGTCGCCGAGCTCATCTCGCCGTGCACCGGCACCACGCCGTTCACCGCGCCGGCGTCGGTGAGCACCTGCACGTCCACGTCGGCGTCGAACAGCCCGGTGAGCGAGTCCCGCGGCTGCACCTGCCGCGCGGTGAGCGTGAGGGCGCGCGTGGTGGAGTCGTACGCGTACGACACCTGGAACTGCGGCACGCCGGCGCCGTACACCCACTGCGCGAAGAAGCGCGAGAAGTCGCGTCCCGTGGCCTGCTCGAAGGCGGCGCGGAGATCATCGCTCACCACGTTGCCGTACGCGTGCGCCGTGGTGTAGTGGTGCATCGCCGCCCAGAAGAGCGAGTCGCCGAGCTGGTGCCGGAGCATCTGCAGCACCGAGGCGCCGCGCGGGTAGATGTGGCCGCTCAGGAAGAGCTCGAGCGGGTCCACCGCCCAGCGGCTCCACACGAGCGGACGCCGCGCGCGCTCGTCGGCGGCGATGGTCTCCTCCTGCGCTTCGAGCCGGTCGTACGCGCCCTCGGCGGCGCCGTGCACCGCCTCCTGGTACGTCTGCTCCATGAACGTGGCGAACCCCTCGTTCAGCCACGCGTTCGCCCAGTCCGCGGTGGTGAGCAGGTCGCCGTACCACTGGTGCCCGAGCTCGTGCGCCACGAGCCCCTCGGCGTTCGCCTGCGGCTCGGCCCACGCCGGATGCAGGATGTCGTCGTCCGCCTGCGTGGTGGCGGTGACGTTCTCCATCCCGCCGAAGATGTAATCGGGGGCCACCACCTGGTCGTACTTCACCCACGGGTAGTCCACGCCGGTCCTCGCGCTGAAGAGCCGCACGGCGCGCGGCGTGGAGCCGAAGCCGCGCCACGCGGCCTGCACGGAGTCGGGGTACGTCCAGTAGCCGATCGGCACATCGCGCCAGCGGTCCTCGAGCACCGCGTAGTCGCCGGTGACCGCGGTCATGAGGTAGGTGGACGCCGGCCTGTCGAGCACCCAGTGCCACTCGATGCCGCCGTCCACCGGGCGCGAGCCGGCGAGGCGCCCGTTGCTCAGCGCGCGCTCGGTCCTCGCCGTTCGGATGTACATCTCCCAGGTGGTCTTGTCGTTCGGCTCGTCGTACGTGGGAATCCACCAGCGCGTGTCGATCATCTCCCCCTGCGTCCACACCACGTGGCGCCGGTCGATGAAGTACGCCCCCTTCTTCGGCTTCACCGTCTCGTAGTCGATGGCGATGCTGGTGCGCGCGTGCGGCGCGAGCCGGCGCGGGAGCCGCACATCGAGCGTGTGCCCATCGTAGTCGTAGCGGAGCGCGCGCCCGCGCGCATCGCGCACGGCGCGGATGGTCATGGCCACCGCATCGAGGCGCACGTCGCCGATCGCGCTGTCGAGCGCCGCGAGCGTGAGCGTGGTGGAGCCCACCACCGCGTGGCGCGCCCAGTCGAAGCGGACGCGCACCACCTGGTGCTGCAGGTCGTACGTGCGCGCGCGCGGTGCGTGCGGCTCCCCCGCGGGCGGCGCCCCCCACCGCACGAGCGGGAGCGGGCGGAACGACGGCACGCGGTAGGAGACCATCGTGTCCGGGCGCGCGACGCGCGCGGACTCGGGCGCCGCCGGTGCGGGAGCCGGCGCCGGCGGTGGGGTGGTTGGGCGCGAGCACGCGGCGGCGATGAGCAGCAGGGATGCGGGGAGGCGGCGTGACATCGCGGCGATGGGGTGAATGGTGTGGCACGACGGGCGGCGATACGGTCCCGCGGCCGGCCGGGCAGCGTGGTATATACCGCGCACTCTCACCCGGGGGAACCCATGCACGCCGGCCACTCGATCACCGAACTGCTCATCGCGCTCGTGCTCATCGGCACGCTGCTCGGCATCGCCGCGCCACGATTCGGCGCGCTCACCGACCACGCGGTGGTACGCGGTGCGTCCGCGGAGCTCGCCACCATGCTCTCGGCCACGCGGCGCGCCGCGCTGCTCCGATCGGCCCCCGCGTCGCTCCTGCTCGACACCACGCGCGCCCGGGCGGTGATGGTCTCGGGCACGGACACGCTGCTCGCGCGCGCCATCGCCGGCGGGGCGGAGCGCGTGCGGCTGCTGGCCACGCGCGACACCATTCGCTACGGCCCGGGCGGTCGCGGCCTCGGCGCCTCCAACGCCACGCTCATCGTCCGCCGCGGGCGCGTGGCGGACACGCTCTGGATCTCGCGCCTCGGGCGCGTGCGCGCGCGGTGAGCGGGCGCGCGATCCGCCGCGCCGGCCGTCCGCGCCGGCGCGGACCGTCCTCAGTCGGCGGCGACGGTGCCGAAATCGTACCCCGGCACCGAGATTCGCGCGATCGGCTGGCCGAGCACCCGCTCGATGAGCCGCACCATCGCGATCTCGTCGGGCGCCATGAAGGTGAACGCGTCGCCCGTCGCCAGCGCGCGCCCCGTGCGCCCGATGCGGTGCACGTAGTCCTCCGGCTGCGCCGGCACGTCATAGTTGATCACGTGCGAGATCCCGGCGATGTCGAGACCGCGCTGCGCGATGTCGGTGGCCACCAGCACGCGGATCGATCCGCTCTTGAACTTCTCGAGCGCTTCCGTGCGCTGCGCCTGCGACTTGTCCGCGTGCATCGCGAGCGCCTCGATCCCCTCGCGCTCCAGGTGCCGCACCACGCGGTCCGCACCGTGCTTCGTGCGCGTGAACACGAGCACGGAATCCATCCCGTCGCGCCGGAGCAGCTCGATCAGCAGCGCGCTCTTGCGATCGCGCGGCACGGGATACACCGCGTGCGTGACCGTGCTCGCCGCCTCGGTGCGCCGGCCCACCTGCACCACCACTGGCTTGCGCAGGTACTTGCGCGCCAGCGCCTCCACCTCCGCGGGCATCGTCGCGCTGAAGAGCAGGGTCTGCCGGTACTTCGGGATCTCGCTCACGATGCGGTTGATCTGCGGCGCGAAGCCCATGTCGAGCATGCGGTCCGCCTCGTCGAGCACGAGCACCTCGAGATCGTCGAACACCAGGTTCTGCCGCTCGAAGTGGTCGATGAGGCGTCCCGGCGTCGCGATCACCACGTCCACGCCACCACGGAGCGCCTGCTCCTGCGGGCCGAGCGCCACGCCGCCGTACACGTCCACGACATCGAGGTCGGTGTGCGAGGCGTAGCGGGAGAAGTTCTCCTTCACCTGCGCCGCGAGCTCGCGCGTGGGCGTCAGCACCAGTGCGCGCAGCCGCCGCGGGCCGCCGAGCAGCCGGTGGATGATCGGGAGGGTGAACGCGGCCGTCTTGCCGGTCCCCGTCTGCGCGAGTCCGATCACGTCCCGCCCCTTCAACACGAGCGGGATGGCCTGCGCCTGGATCGGCGTGGGGTGCGCGTACCCGGCATCGCGCACGGCATCGAGGAGCTCCGGCGCGAGCGCCAGCTCCTCGAACGTGGTCTCTGTCTCCGTGGTGTCTGTGGACATGCTCTGCTCTCTGGCGCCGGGGCCGCTCGCCCGGCGTCGCGCCCACGATGGGCGGCCGGGACCGGCGCACGTTGCTCTCCGGGCGGGGCACCCTCGTGCCGCGCCTGTCACACGGCTCCGCCTCTCCACGGTGGGGAGAAGCGAAGCGAATCGCGTGTAGCGACCTTGGAATGCGCTCTAGTTTCCCCGCCCCGGCGGGGGGCGGACTGCGCGAGCGCGTGGAACGCAGTTACGGTCTCTTCGCCTGACCCTTCAATGTAACTGCTTGTGGCGTCGTGCGCTATGCGACCAGGAAGTCCACCAGCGCCCGGTTCACCGCCTCCGGCGCCTCCTCGGCGCAGGCATGCCCCGCCCCCTCGATCAGCACCAGCTCCCCGCGCGGCAGCTGCCGCACGAGCTCCCCCACGTGGTGCGGCGACACGATCCGGTCCCGCGTCCCGAAGATCGCGAGCACCGGCATCTCCAGGCGGCGCAGCTCGTCCGCGCGGAGCATGCGCCAGTCCACGCGACGAACCAGCGACCAGAGCGAGCGGGCGAACGCTGGATCCTCGCTGTGCACGAAGTACTGGTCCACGTCCGCGGCGGTGGGATGGCCGAGCGTTCCGTACGCCCACCGCAGCGCCAGCTCGAACAGCGACCGCCGCGCCAGGTGCGGCGTCAGAGGAGCGACGAGCATCTCGGGTAGGAGCCCGGCGAGGTGCACCAGGTGCACACGCCCGAGCCCGACCGAGGAGAGGAGTGCCAGCCGCTCCACCCGCTCGGGCGCGAGCAGCGCCACCCGCGCCGCGATCCCTCCACCGAGCGAGAGCCCCGCGAGCATCGCGCGCTCGACATGGAGCGCGTCGAGCACGTCGAGCACGTGCCGGGAGAGCGACTCGAGTGTGTACTCCCGGGGATCGGTGGGGATGTCGCTGAGCCCCTGCCCCTTGAGCTCCACGGCGATCGGGCGGAGGCGCGCGGCGGCGAGCGGGAGCAGGTTCCGGCGCCAGAGATAGGCGGACGTCCCCCATCCCGAGAGCAGGAGCACCGGCGGCGCGGCGGGGTCCGCCCCCACGGTCTCGATCACGCGCACGGTGATCCCGTCTCGCAGCATGACGAATCGCGCGGCAAGCCCGGCGTGTCCGGCGGGAAAGATCTTCGAGGAGTCGAGGCGGCGTCCCATCCAGCGCATTGCGGCTACCGGCGGACCACGTCCGCCGGAGCGCGTCAGGTCGGCTCGATCGTCCGCCCCATGAGGCGGGCGATGAGGCCGAGCCGGAAGGTCACGTCCGCCGAGAGGGCATCGCTCGTGGCGTGCGGCTCGAGCGGGAAGGCGGGCCAGACGAACGGGTTCGACGTCCGCGTCCCCACGTTCCGCTTCGGCGCCCGCCACACCCCGGACGCGTCGCGGTCATCGAGATAGCGCTCGAACAGCTTCGCCCACCCCTCGTTGCGGCGAAGCATGCCCAACCGCGCCATCAGCTCGAGCCAGTAGAGCGCGGCCGGGAGATCGGCATCGGCGGCGTTCCGATGGGGCAGCGGATCGCCGAGCACGAGCTGCGGCTCGGCGACCACCTTCTTCCCCACCAGCGTGACGGCCTCCTGCCGTGGCATGGGCTGCACGAGATACGCGTACAGACGCTCCATCACGTCGTAGTGCTCGCTACGGAAGTGCGGCATGTGCGCGAGCATGGCCAGGTAGAAGATCGACGGCGGCGATGCACCTGGCGCCAGCACGTGCTGGTTGCCGACGCGCACGAATGGCTTGGCCGCGAGCGGCGAGCGCAGGAATCCATCCACCCGCTCCACCAGACGCAGCGCCGCGCCGCGCAGCCGCGGGTCGGACTCGTAGCCGGCCTGCGCGAGCACCGCCGCGGCCGCCTCGCGCAGGAGCGCCCGTCCGTGCAGCACCACTTCCGGCTCCGGCTTCCCACGCGGCGCCAGCTCGAACAGATACGCGGCGTCGGTGTCCTCGGCGAGGAGACGGAAGAGCGTCCGCCGCGCCTGCACGAGCGGCGGCGACTCGCGCTCCCAGCCGTACTCGAGCAGCCGGCGCACGGCAGTGATGGTGCCGATCCCCTGGAAGTGCTCGGCCCGGGGCGATGGCACGCTCAGCATCGATCCGTTCCAGATGCCATCCGGTCTCTGCTGGAACGCGATGGTGAGCGCCGGCCGATGACCGTAGGGGAGGATGCCGAACTGCCGCGGGTCGCGGAGCGGCAGGCGGGCGACCTCCGTACTGGCGCGAAATTGTATCGGTGCTGCCGCGTTATCGAGCAGCCAACTGACGGGGAACTGGAAGGATTCGTGGACCGGTGGCGTGAAGGGAGCGGGGAGGCCTGGTGTGAGCGGAACGGTCACAGCGCCCTCGCGAAATTACGGTAAGTCGTTGACGGGCAATGCCGTACTGACTGCGTAACCATCACTCGACCGGCGGCGGCTAACGATAGCACTTTTCATGACAAACGCTAGAGGGCGAGCCCGGCCCTTAACGATTCCGCCGTCCAGACCGTCCACCTGACCGAGCTCGCGCACGACGCGCGACGAACACGGTTCCGGATCCAGGAGGATCTATGCTTCGCATGCGGATGGCGGCGCTCGGCGCCGCGATGGTCTTCGGCTTCACGGCGGGAGCGGCGGCGCAGCAGGGGGGATCGGCGGTGACGCCCCGCGAGCGGCGAGAGATCCGCCACGACACGCGCGACATCCGGAGCGACCGGCGCGACATGCGGCACGACACGCACGACATCCGGAGCGACCGGCGCGACGTGCGCCACGATGCGGGCGACGTCCGTTCCGACCGCCGCGACATCCGGCAGGACCGCGCCGAGGGGAACCGGACCGCGCTGCACCAGGACCGCCGGGACCTGCGCCACGACGCGCGCGACATCCGCGGCGACCGCCGCGACCTGCGCGCCGATGAGCGCGACCGTCGCCGGGACGCGCGCGATCTGCGCGGCGATGTCCGCGACCGCCGTCACGACGTACGCGAAGCGACGAAGCCCTGACCGTCCGCCCCTTCGGGG
>DASTSH010000136.1:0-7205 GCA_035760785.1 Gemmatimonadaceae bacterium
AGCGTTCCGCTGAACGTCTTCGCCTCGCTCCCCTTCGTCTGCACCGTCACCACGTAGTGCGTCTGCGCGACGTTGCACGCGTCGTAATAGTCCACGCGCACGATGTACGTGCCGTGCGGCGCCTGCCCCGTGGGCCAGGTGATGTTCTCGTTGTCCTTGTTGTCGATCTGGCACCCCGCGTTGGAGTCGAGGTCGAGCTGTCCGCCCGTGGCCGACTGCGGGTGGCCGTAGTAGATCTCCTCGCCGGACGGCTCCACCACGTGCAGGTCCACGTCCGTCGCCGCATCCCACGAGATGCTCACCTGCACGTCTCCCGTGCCCACCGTCACGAGACTCACGCCGGTGGTGGCGTACGGTCCGACGGAGCTCGCGTTCGCGCCGGCGGCAGTGCGGATGTTGAACGTGTTGCTCGGCGGCGTCTGAGCGATCGTGAGGATGATCGTCGCGCTGGTGGTGCCGCCCTGCGCGCTCACCGCCGGCGAGCGGTGCGACGCGGAGGCCGTCACACCATCGAGCTCGTAGTAGCCGGGCACGCCGTCCACCGCCACGATCACGGTGGAGAATCCCGACGTGCTGCTGACGTCGAGCTGCGAGCTGCCGCCGACGATCGTCGCGCCGACGATGTGGGCATCCACCGCCGTGCCCCCGCTCCCGGCGGGTGGATTGCCCTCGTGATACGTCGCGGTCACCGAACCGTCCGCCGTTCGCGCCTGGGTGATGTACTCGGCGACGGTGTGCTCGGAGCCGGTGGGATTGTTGTTGTCCCCGCCGCATGCGGCGAGCGCGGCGAGCGTGGCGGCCGTGGCGAGCAGTGATGCGGGGCGCGAGCCTGGAGCGAGTAGCGTCCTCATCGGGCCTCCTCGTCGAAGGGCCCGTGCAACGCGCGGAGCGCCGGCCATCGGCTCGAGCGCTCGTGCATGGGCCTCGCCAGCGTGCGCGTCGCACAGGCAGGCCCGAACGCGGCGCCGCAAGGAGAGTGCCGACGAGCTCGATGCCACCGCCGCGTCCACTGGGCGCGCCGGCTCATCCCGGGCGCGACTCGCCCTCCGGGCGGACGGACGGAGATGATGATGACGCCGCGGCATCGTTGCGACGACCGTCAGCGCGCGACGCGCGCGCGGCGCCGCCATCGTGCCGCCCCGCGAGACTCTCCGCCTCCACGTACATGTGCTTCACCTTCGGGTACGCGGCGCGCACGCGCCGCTCGAGCCGCTCGATCGTGTCGGCGACCTCGGCGGCGGAGAGCGAGGGATCGAACGTGATCCCCATCGCGAGCAGCACGTCGTTCGGGCCGAAGTACATCGTGAGCGGACGGCGCACCGCCACGACGGCGGGATCGCCCGCCGCGATCCGGCGCACGCCGATCAACGCCTCCTCGCGCGCGCCCTCGCCGATGAGCAACCCCTTGCTCTGTCCGATGAGGAACACCGCCACCGCCGCGAGCACGAGCCCGATGCCGATGGTGGCCACGCCATCGAGGTACGGATTGTCGAGCCGATGTCCGAGAAAGATGCCGAGGAAGGCGAGCACGATCCCGGTGAGATCGGCCGTGTCCTCCACGAGCACGGTGAACACGCTCGGGTCCTTGCTCGCGCGCATCGCGGCGACGATCCCCACCCCCTTCGCCTGCGGACGGAACTGGCGGTACGCGATGGTGAACGAAGTGCCGTCGAACACGGCGGCCACGGCCAGCACGATGTAGCTCCACGTGGGATCGCCGAGCGGCTCGGGGTGCGCGAGGCGGAGGATCCCCTCGTACACCGACACGCCACCGCCGACCGCGAAGAAGACGACGGCGACGATGAGCGTCCAGAAGTACAGCTCCTTGCCGTAGCCGAAGGGGTGCTGCTCGTCGGGCGGGCGGCGGCTCCGATGATGGCCGAGGAGGAGGAGCAGCCCGTCGCACGAGTCCACGGTGGAGTGCAGTCCCTCGGCGAGCAGCGCCGAGCTCCCGCTCACCGCCGCGGCGACGAACTTGGTGGCCGCGATGACGAGATTCGCCGCGATGGAGGCGTAGATGGCGAGGCGCGATTCCTCCGGCACGACACGAGGCATGGCACGCGGCGGGCCAGGAGGCACGTCGCGCCACTCGTCGGCGCGATGCACGCGCGCGCTCGACGGGGACGGGCGGTGGCGATCGGCCCGTGCGGAGGACATCGGCGACCGTGCCCGTGGACACCGGCCGCGTCAGCTCAAGCGGACGCTTCGGTGCAACTCCTTGTCGCCGAGGCGCTTGCATTGGCCGACGCCGGTGTGGCGCGGTGGCACTCCCCCTGCCTTTCCAGTGGCGGACGACATCACTGGTCTTCGGAGGACCGATGCTCAAGACGATCACAGCCGCCGCCGCACTCGCCGCTCTCGTGGCCGCCGCGCCGGCGCATGCGCAGGGGCTCAGCCCCGTAAACGAGCGACAGCCGCTGTTCACACTCACGCCGTACGCGGGCTACATGGTGTACGGAGATTTCCTGAAGGGGCCGGTGGGCACCACGCTGTCCACGAAGAACGGCCCGGTGTACGGCGCGCAGGCCGCGATGTACCTGGCGCCGAACGTCGCGATCCTCGGGAACGTGGCGTACTCGAGCAGCGACCTGCAGGTGGGGCTCCCCTTCCTCGGCGGCGTGGGCGTGGGGAGCACGAAGGTGTGGCTCTACGATGGCGACCTCCAGTTCGACATCCCCGTGCAGTCGATGGGGCGCACGGTCGTGAAGCCGTTCGTGCAGGTGGGTGCGGGCGCGATGCGCTACGACGTGAGCGCGGCCAGCGTCCTGAACACCAAGGCCACCAACTTCGCGTGGAACGCGGGGGCGGGGCTCGACGTGCGGATGTCGCCGACGATCGGGCTGCGGCTGATGGCCAAGGACTACATCGGCAAGTTCGACTTCAAGGAAGCGACGTCGCTGGACGTGCAGGGACGCACGACGCAGAACTGGGCCCTCACCGCCGGGTTGAAGATCGGATTCTGAGAGAGTGTAGTGCCGGAAGCGAAGCGCGCGCCGCGGAACGAGTCCGCGGCGCGCGCTTCGTGTGTCGCCCGGCGGTGCGTCAGGGCATCCGCCCCATCCCCATCGCGCCGAAGCTGAACACCGAGCCGACGATCACGCCCACCACGATCCAGAGCACGATCGCCGCGATCACCACCACGACCGTGTAGCCGAGCGCCTTCTCCGTGGGCGACTTCATGAGCACGGGGAGGCCGAGGTACATCAGGTACAGGCTGTACAGTCCCAGGATGCCGAGCCAGGAGAGCGCGGGGATCAGGCTGAAGATGCCGACCACCCACGACGCGGTGCTCGAGTACGCGGCCACCTTGAGCGCCTGCACCTGGTTCTTGCTGCCGCCGAAGCTCGGCGCCAGCGCGTCGATGATGAGCGCCAGCACGTACACCATCACGAGCCCGAGCACGTACTGGAGCACGCACCGCCCGATGAGCGTGCCGATCGGGATGCGGATGGTGCCGACGAACGGGATCTTGAAGCCGAACACCGACCAGCCGATGAGCGCCGCGATCGGCGGAACGGCGGAGAGGGGGATGATGTAGCTCTTGTAGAGATCGCCGACCGTGGTCGGCTCTCCATCGATGACCTGCCATTCCTGCTTCGGCTGCAGAAGGATGTTCTTGGCACGCTCTACCAGGGACATGAGATCTCCTCGCCCGCGTTGTGAGTGGGTGGGGGACGGACGCTCGCCCCGGAAGGAGGTGGGGCGGTCGGCTCCGTCGGCCGAAGCCGTGGAACGGGCAGATCATTAGCCCCAACCCGGCTCCGGCGCAAGAAGATTTTTGTGGGACTTGCGGGCGAATGGGACGCGCCCCCCCCGTGCGATAGGCCTCCCTGGATCGGGCTCGACTGTCCCCGCGGCGCGACAGCGCGCGTCCCGCGCGCCGGACAACACGTGGCGTGGCCAGGCGAGAATGCGTTGTCCGGCAATCACTTGCACGCGGGCACGCTCCTCGCCATCGTGCGGAAGGCGGGGGCGCGACGAGGCGCCCCGAGACGGACGGCCGTCGCGACCCACGGGCGGTCGGACTCGTGAATCCCGGAGGAACGATGCTCTCCGCCGCACTGCTTTCCCTGTTCATCCCGGTCGCCGCCGGGGCGGGAGCCCCCGCCACCGCCCCCCATCAGGGCCCGAGCGACGAGCCGCCCGTGCGCGTGTCGCTCGATCACCGCAGCTACGACCGTGGCGATCAGGCGCGCGTGACCGTCCGCGCGCGGGACGATGGCTACCTCCTCGTGCTCCACCTTCTCCCCGATGGTACCGTGCGGGTGCTCTTCCCGCTCGATCCCGGCGATGATGACTTCGTGCGCGGCGGCCAGGAGTACGAGATCCGCAGCCGCGGCGATCGCAAGGCGTTCACGGTGGATGCCTCGAGCGGGAGCGGGACGGTGTACGCCGCGTGGTCGCGCGAGCCCTACCGCTTCGACGACTTCGTCCGCGGCGATCACTGGGACTATCGCGTGCTCGGCGATTCCGCGCTCCCGAACGATCCCGAGGGAGGGCTCACGAATCTCGTGATGCGCATGAGCACCGCGCACTTCGACTACGACATCGTGAGCTACGACGTGGCGCGCGAGGTGGCGTACGCCGCCACGCCCGTGTACTACGACGTGGCGGCGTACTACCCGCCGCCACTCTACGACGGGTGCTGGTACGGCGTGTACGACGCGTGGTGCGGCGCGCCGGTGGCGTACTATCCTTACTACCGGCATCGCCCGCGCTACTTCTTCCAGCCCGGCCTCACGATCTCGTTCACCTTCGGGCTCGCGCGTCCGGTGTACGCGTTCTACGACCCGTTCTTCGTGCGCGGGTGCTACTACTCGTGCGGCTACCACCATCATCGCGTGGGGATCATCCGTCCCGGTCCGTTCATGGGGGGCGGCTTCGCGCACGGCTACGGGTGGTCGCGGCCGCCGTATCGGTTCAAGGAGCCGGAGCGCCGAGGGGGCGGAGTGGGTATCGAGTATCGCTCGCGCATCGCGTTCGCCGGGGGCGAGGAAGCTCGGCCGACGTCGCCGCTGTACGCCGCGTCCGTGTTCCGCCGTGCGAGTGACGGCGGACGCCGCGATGGCGCGCGTCGTGTGACGCTTGAGCCGCCGGCCGTGCTGCCGCGGAACTCGCTGCCGATGCGCGCGACGTCGGTGGGGCGGCGCGCGCAGGCCACCGACGTGGTGGCGCGCGGCGAGCATCACGGCGCGGTCGTGTTCTCGCCGCGCGATGCGGCATCGTCGCCGACGTCCACCGATGGGCCGCGCCGCATCGACGCGCTCCCCGGTGAACGGCGTGGGGGAATCCGCTCGGTGGACGGTGCGCCGCGCGGCGCGCGACCGGACGATGGCGCCCGCCGCACGGAGCCGGGCACCGCGACGCCGCGCTACTACGGCCCTGCGGGGAGCGCGGACGCGCCGCGTCGCGAGCCGCCCACCCGCGTGGAGCAGCGCGCCGAGCCCCGCGACGATGCACGCCGGGCGGAGCCGCAGCCGCGGTACGAGCCGCCGCGCGCGCAGCCGCGCTCAGAGCCGAGGTACGAGCCCCCTCGCGCGCAGCCGCGCTCCGAGCCGCGCGGGGAGCCGCGCGCGGAGCCGCGCCGCGAGCCGCCGCCGCAGCGCGCGGAGCCGCGACGCGCAGAGCCGGCGCCGCGGCGGATCGAGATGCCGCGCGGCGCGTCGGGTGGAGGGCATGGAGGACGGCGCCCCTGAGGGGACGACGGAGAGACGGATGAACGAGAGCGCGGCGCGCCACGATCCACCGTGGCGCGCCGCACTCGCATCGCGGGGTATCGTCCCCGCTCAGGGCTGCCAGGCGGGATAGCCGTCGTCAGCCGATCCCTGCTCCACGCGCTGCAGCCCCGAGCCATCGGGGTTCATCGTGTAGAGCTGATAGACGCCGCTCCGGTCGGAGTGGAACGCGATCTTCGACCCGTCGGGGGACCACGCGGGCGCGCCGTCGAACCCGGGGGCGTTGGTGAGGCGCGTGACGCCGGAGCCGTCGATGTTCATCACGTAGATCTCGTTGTTCCCATCGCGGTCCGACTGGAAGACGATCCGCTGGCCATCGGGGGAGACCTTCGCGAGCACATCGTTGCCGCCGCTCTGCGCGACGCGGCGCTGGTCGCTGCCGTCGGCGTTCATGATGTAGATCTGGTGCGTGGCGTCGCGGCTCGACGTGAACACGATCTTCGATCCATCGGGAGTCCACGCCGGAGCGTTCTCATCGGCGGAGGCGCTGGTGAGCCGCGTCTGCCCCGAGCCGTCGGCGTTCATCACGTACACCTCGAGGCTGTCCCCGCCGCTGCGCCGGGAGACGAAGGCGATCCTGGAGCCGTCCGGCGACCACGCGGGCACGCCATCCTCGCCGGGGCTCGTGGTGAGGCGCGTCGCCCCGGTGCCGTCGACGTTCATCACGTACACCTCGAAGTCGCCCGTGCGTCCGGAGGTGAAGGCGATCCTGGTGCCGTCGGGGGAGTACACGGGGAAGCCGTCGAACGCTCCGGTGGTGGTGAGGCGGCGCACATCGCTACCGTCATCATTCATCGTGTACACCTCGTAGTCGCCATCGCGGAAGCTCTCGAAAGCGATGCGGCGGAGCGCGCAGCTCACCTGGAGCGCCACCTGGGCGGTGGCGCCGGGGGTGACGTCGATGCTGCGCGAGGCGCCATCGGCGATGGTGCAGTTCGTGGTGACGCCGGAGACGGTGAGCGTGTGCGAGCCCGGCGGGACGTTCTGGATGGTGATCGTCTCGTTGGGCCCCACCGTGTCCGGGGTGCCGCCGTCGATCGCGATCAGGTAACCGTTCGCGTCGACATCGCTGCCGGAGGAGGCTGCGCTCACCTGCACCGAGCCGAGGGACATCGGGTTCGTGCTGTTGTTGTCGCTCCCGCAGGCAGCGAGCGCGAGCGTGACCGCTGTGGCGGCGACGATGCGCAGCACGGCGACGGGGGCGGATCCATGCGACATGCGGAGCTCCGAGTGCGGGTCCAGTGAGGGCGCGCGCCTCCCGGCGCCTCCCATCCGCCGGCGAGCGGCCACGAGGCGTCCGGCACGCGCGCCGGCAGAGTCGGGTGGAGCATCTGTCAGGTTTTGTGCCAGGAAAGCGCGGGGCGCGGGGCGCGGGGCGCGGGACGCGGGGCGCGGGACGCGACTGGGGCAATGAATTGCGACGAGGGCTGCGGCCGATGCCGCAGCCCTCGTCGCGTTCCATGTCACCCG
>DASTSH010000137.1:0-4086 GCA_035760785.1 Gemmatimonadaceae bacterium
AGAGCTCCCCGTCCTGGTCGGTGGTCATGAGCGCCACCGTCTTCGGCGCGAGGATCCGCACGCCGTCGAGCGTCCCCCCGTTCAGCAGCATCTGGAGGAAGCGCGCGTAGTCGCGCGCGGTGGAGAGCATCCCCGCTCCCCCGGAGAAGCTGCGGCGCGGGCCGTCCACGTAGCTCCCCTGCCCGCGCCCTCCCTCCGGCGCGCGCTCGAGGGTACCGTCCGGCTTCTCGAGGTACACGGTCGCGAGTCGGCCGCGCTTCGCCGGCGGGAGATAGAAGTACGTGTCCCGCATCCCGAGGGGCGCGGTGATCCGCGAGCGGATGAACTCATCCAGCGGCATCCCCGACACGCGCTCCACCACGCAGCCGAGGATGTCCGTGTTGTAGCCGTACACGAAGCGCTCCCCCGGCTGCGCCACGAAGGGGAGCGTGGCGAGGCGCTCGATCGTCGTGCAGATCGGCTCGTTCTTGTCGGCGAAGTACCACCCGTAGCCCGCGGCCGGGCCGAGCCCCTTCGCGGCGTAGAGCGGCGCGACCAGGCTGTCGGTGCCGTACGAGATTCCGGCGGTGTGCGTGAGCAGGTCGCGGATGGTGATCGCTCGGCGCGCCGGGACGATGGCGCGCCCCGTGTCCGTGCGCACCGCCACCGTGGTGTGCGCGAATGCCGGGATCCAGCGCGCCACGGGATCGTTCAACCCGATCTTCCCCTCCTCCGCGAGCGACATGATCGCCACGCTGGTCAGCGCCTTCGTCTGCGACGCGATGCGGAAGATGCCGTCGGTGGCCATCGGACGCTTCGCTTCGCGGTCCGCCCAACCGAAGGCGCGGTCGTACACCGTCTGTCCGTCGCGCGCCACGAGCACCACGGCGCCGGCGATCTCCCCGCTGTCCACCGCGCGGCGGAAGGCGCTGTCGATGCGCGCCAGGCGCTTGGTGGAGAAGCCGAGTCGCGTGGGAGACTGATCGTGATCGTCGATGGTGAGCGTGAGCTTCGCGGCGCGGCGCTGGGCGGGGAGCGCGGCGGGGATGACGGCGAGGGCGGCGGCGAGCGTGAGCGCGAGGTGGCTCGCGCGCGAGCGGCGGGGAGCGGGCATGTCGTGATGGAGAGAGGTCGGGTGGCGAGCGGCCGGAAATTCGAACCGGGCGAGGACGGCACGAGTGCGACAAGATACGGGCCGCTCGCCGCCGCGACGAGGGCGAACGACGAGCGGGGCCCCGGCCATCGGCCGGAGCCCCGCTCGCGCGATGCCGCCCTGGACGGCCGGGCCGCGCGCTACCGCACGAAGGTGATGTACCCGGCGGCGTTCGTGATCGCGCCCACGTGGCCGCGCGGGCTGAACGCGACGCGTCACGGCTGCCCGCCCACCGTGAGCGTGCTGGTGATCGTGCGCGACTGGAGCGAGAACACCCGCACCGCGCCGGCGGAGGGGATGGTGATGTACGCATCCATGCGGCCGCTACGGCACGTTCGCCCAGAAGAGCCCCTGCGGATACGTCCCGCCGCCGAGCAGACGGAGGCAGCGATCCAGGTTCTGCTGGTTCTTCAGGGCGGAGCGGAAGCCCAGGTTGATGTAGATGAGATTCGGGTCGCTCAGCTGCTTGAACATGAAGATGTCCGTCAGCGGCACCATGCTGAGCGCCGCCACCTCCGCCTGCGTGTGCGGCGACGTGCTGAACACGGCGATCCCCTGCGGGGCATAGATGAGGTACACCCAGCCGTCATCGCTCTTGGCGAACGACTTCGCGACGCTGAGCACGCGCGTGCCGGAGACGTAGCCGCTGCCGGACGCGCTGCTCGAGAGCACGTGCGCGTTCACGTTGGGATTGGTCCCGTTCGCGCGGATCCCGCCGCTCGCGTAGATCGTGTCCCAATCCACCGGGGTGCCGTGGAAGAGGAACTCGGGTCCCACGACCGCGAACTCGTCGTCGATGTACCCGCCGTTCCCCAACAGCTCCTGGAGCTCGAAGTTGGATTCGTAGTACTGCACCGCCTTGCTCATCATCTCCAACTGGCCGCGGTTGTAGCTCTGCCGGTGCAGCTTCTTCAACTCGGCACTGGCGCCGTTATTGTTGTTGTTATTGTTGTTGTTGCCGACCGCGGAGTGCGCCGGGTAATGCGTCAGCCCGTGCGGCAGCTCGAAGGTGGAAGCGCTCGTGTCCGCCTGACCGTTCAAGCGGACCTTGCGAAGGTTTCCCTGCGTGGCTGGCATCGCGTTCTCCGTGTGATCTTCGGGAAGCCGGCATCCAGGCGCGGCCGCCGGCGGCTCTCGCCAGGAAGATACGCCACTCCACCCCCGAGGGCACTCTGACTCCACTCGACAGGCGCCGGTGGTACGCGAGTCGCTGGGGCGTGAGCATCGACAGCGCCGCCGAGACCCCGGGTGCGCTCATCGCGTACGGACGCCGTGGCGCGGCCGCGGTCGTCCTGAAGGTCTGCAAGCGAATGGGCGACGAGTGGCACAGCGGCGACGTTCTGCGCGCGTTCGGCGACCGTGGGGTCGTCCGCGTTCTGGAGCGCGCGGAGGGTGCGCTGCTCCTCGAGCGGCTCACCCCGGGATGCTCGCTCGTCGAGATGGTGCAGCGTGGCGACGACGATGCGGCGACGGAGATTCTGGCCGGGGTCGTTCAGGCGATGTCCCCTGGCGAGGCGCCGAGGCGCGCTTCGACCGTGGAGGACTGGGGGCGCGGGTTCGACCGCTATCTCGCGACTGGCGACCGGCGGATTCCGCGGCCGCTCGTCGAGACCGCGCGACGGACCTACGCGGAGCTCGCGCGCTCGCAGACGAGCCGGCGCCTGCTGCACGGCGACCTTCAGCACTCGAACGTCCTGTTCGATCAGCGCCGGGGGTGGGTCGCGATCGATCCGAAGGGGGTGGTCGGCGAGGCCGAGTACGAGTTGGGCGCCGCGCTCCGGAATCCGAGGGAGGCCCCGGCATTGTTCACCGATCCGGCGGTCATCGAGCGGCGCGTCCGCCGGTTCGTCGCCTCGTTGGGCGTGGATCGCACGCGCGTGGTGGGCTGGGCGTTCTCCCAAGCGGTACTCTCCGTGATCTGGGACGTCGAGGACGGCGTACCAGTCGACGCATCACACCCCTGTCTCGCGCTCGCCGGCGTCCTTCGGGCGATGCTTCCGGTGAGATAGGCGGGCGTCCGTCACGCCGCGTTCAGCGCAAGTGGGTGAACAGCAGGACGACGTAGGTGAGGAACAGCGCCGCGCCGACCGCGGCGATCGTCTCGTGGTACCACTTCCGGCGGGTGACCGCGGCGCCGAGGAGCAGGGCCAGGAACACCACCTGGAACCCGCGATCGAGGTCGAGCGGGAGCCGGCCGTCGATCACCAGCGGCCGCAACAGACTCGACACGAGCAGCCCCGCGGCGGCCCCGAAGAACCAGCGTGTCTGCGCGTAGTAGTGGGCGCGGAAGTCGAGCACGCGCTCGCCCGCCGTCGCGCGCTCCCCTCGGGCGGCCGACGCGGGCTCTCCGCCGGATGCGGCGGCGCCGGACAGGTCGCTTCGCGCGATGGTCTCCGCCACGTCGGGGAGCGCCAGCGCCGCCATCAGATAGAGGCAGGTCGGCGTCAGCAGCACGACGAGGAACTCGAGGTACGTCCACCCTCGGTGGTCTCGCAGGTCGAACATCGCCCACCACGCCTGCACGTGCATGAGCAGCAGCAGCACGGTCCACAGCGGCACCGGCCAGTACAGGCGCACGCGCACCAGCGCGCGCGCCTGGACCAGGCGCCCGACGGCGGTGAGGAGCTGCGTCAGCCCGAGCCCGAGGATGATCGAAACGAGGACGGTGAGGTACTGGAACTCGTCGGTGGATTTCACGGCGCGCGTCGGAGGGATCGAGAGTCGTGCGGGATCGGCGCCGGGCACGGCGCCCGGTGGCGTATTGACCAAGTTCGCCGCTCGTGACGACGAACGGCACCCTCCAACCGTATCGGAGGCTCATGCGCGTCATTCATTCCGTGACGGGAGCGGTGGCGCCGCGTCACCGGCCATCGCCGCGTGCCGCGCGTGCCGACTCCGCGGCGCGGGCGCGTCAGTGAACCATGTGCCGGCGGGTCCCCGGAGCCGGACGCCCG
>DASTSH010000138.1:0-4450 GCA_035760785.1 Gemmatimonadaceae bacterium
CGCGCGAGGCGGTGATCCTCTCCGCCGCCGACCTCGAGCGTGGCGAAGCGGTGGTCCGCCGCATGGTCGATGGCGAGGAACAGCGCGTGCAGCTCGACTCCTGGCTGGACCATCCGTGAGGCGCGCCGCGTCCCGCGCGCCCCGCTCCTGACGTTCGTACCGACACGCACCGACACACCCATGGCCGACGAGAAGAAGCTCACGCCGCGCGCGCAGGACTTCAGCGCCTGGTACAACGAGGTGGTCCTCCGCGCGGAGCTGGCGGACTACTCCCCCGTGCGCGGGTGCATGGTCATCCGCCCCGATGGCTACGGCATCTGGGAGCGCATGCAGCGCGCGCTCGACGAGATGTTCAAGGCCACCGGCCACCGCAACGCGTACTTCCCGCTCCTCATCCCCGAGAGCTTCATGCGGCGCGAGGCGGAGCACGTGGAAGGGTTCGCGCCGGAGACCGCGGTGGTCACGCACGGCGGCGGGAAGGAGCTCGAGGAGCCGCTCATCATCCGCCCGACGTCGGAGACCATCATCTACGCGATGTTCGCGAAGTGGGTGCAGAGCTACCGCGACCTGCCGCTCCTCGTCAATCAGTGGGCGAACGTGGTGCGATGGGAGATGCGTACCCGCCTCTTCCTGCGCACGCTCGAGTTCCTCTGGCAGGAGGGGCACACCGCGCACGCCACCCACGACGATGCGGAGGAGGAGGCGCGGCGGATGCTCGGCGTCTACCGCGACTTCATGGAAGGGTGGATGGCGATGCCGGTGATCACCGGCCAGAAGACCGACTCGGAGAAGTTCGCCGGTGCGCTGCGCACGTATGCGTGCGAGGCCATGATGCAGGACAACAAGGCGCTGCAGGCGGGGACCTCGCACAACCTCGGGCAGAACTTCGCGCGCGCGTTCGACCTGAAGTTCCAGACGGAGTCCGGGGGGATGGAGTTCGCCTGGAACACGAGCTGGGGGGTGTCGACGCGGCTCATCGGCGGCCTTGTGATGACGCACGGCGATGACAAGGGGCTGCGGATCCCGCCGCTCCTCGCGCCCACCGAGGTGGTGGTGGTCCCCATCTGGCGCACCGACGATGAGCGCGCGCGCGTGCTGGAGGCGGCGGACCGGATCTGCCGCGTGCTCGGCGACTGGGAGCGGCGCGAGCCGAACCGGCTGCGCGTGCACCTGGATGCGCGCGAGAATCTGAAGCCGGGGGCCAAGTACTACGAGTGGGAGATGCGCGGCGTGCCCGTGCGCATGGAGCTCGGGCCGCGCGACCTGGAGAAGAATCAGGCGGTGCTCGTGCGGCGCGACACGGGGGAGAAGAAGAGCGTGTCGCTGGATGCGTTGGGCGAGGAGGTGGAGGTGATGCTGGAGACGATCCAGGACGCGATGCTCGACGCGGCGCGCGAGCGCCGCGAGGCGAACAGCGTGCGTGGCGGGATCAGTTACGACCGTTTCCGCGAGATCATGAACGGCGACGGCGCCTTCGTGTACGCCGGCTGGTGCGGCGACCCTGCGTGCGAGGCGGCGATCAAGGAGGAGACGAAGGCCACGATCCGGGTGCTCCCCGACGACGAGTTCCGGTCGGCGGAGCCCGCGACGACGTGCCTCAAGTGCGGCCGACCCTCCCAGAGCGAGGCATTGTGGGCGAAAGCGTACTGACCGCGGCCTTCCCGCGCCACGATGGGGCGCTCGCCTGTGAGCAGGTGCCGCTCGAGACCATCGCCGCCGCCGCGGACACGCCCACGTACGTGTACAGCGCCACGTTCGTCCGCGAGCAGTACGCGCGCCTCGATCGCGCGCTGGCGCCGGTGCCGCACCGGCTGCATTACAGCGCCAAGGCGAACTCGAACGGCGCGCTCCTCGCGCTGCTGCACTCGCTGGGGGCCGGCGTGGACATCGTCTCCGGCGGCGAGCTGTACCGGGCCCGTCGCGCGGGATTCTCCGGCGCGGACATCGTGTTCAGCGGGGTCGGGAAGACGGCGCGCGAGCTGCGCGAGGCGCTCGAGGCCGGCATCCTGCTCGTGAACGTGGAGTCGGAAGGGGAGCTGCGGCTGCTCGACCGCGTGGCCGCGGAGTCGGGCGTGGTGGCGCCGGTGGCGCTGCGCGTGAACCCCGAGGTCACCGTGGACACGCCGCACCACTACACGCGCACCGGCGAGCGCGGGCACAAGTTCGGGATCCCGATGGAGGAGGCACTGGACGTCGCGAGGCTCGTGCTCGCGCTCCCCCACGTGCGCCTCGCGGGGCTCGACATGCACATCGGGTCGCAGATCGCGGCCATCGATCCCTACCGCCTCGGGCTGTTGCGGGTGCTGGAGCTGCATGACGAGCTGCGGCGCGAGGGCGCGCGCGACATCCGCTACCTGGACATCGGCGGCGGCCTCGCGGTGACCTACGACACCGAGCTGCCGATGGATGTGGACGCGTTCGCCGACGCGGTGCTCCCCTCCATCGCCGCGTCGGGGCTCGAGCTGATCGTGGAGCCGGGGCGCTTCCTCGTCGGCAACGCGGGCGTGCTGCTCACGCGGGTGCTGTACACCAAGCGCAGCGGCGACCGCGAATACGTGATCGTGGACGCGGGCATGAACGACCTGCTGCGCCCATCGCACTACAACGCCTATCATCGCATCGAGGCCGTGCGCCCGCACGACGGACGCATGGTCGCCGACGTGGTGGGGCCGGTGTGCGAGAGCGGCGACTTCTTCGCGCTGGCGCGGGAGATCGACGACGTGCGCCCGGGCGATCTCGTGGTCGTGCACTCGGCGGGCGCCTACGGCTTCTCCATGGCGTCCACGTACAACTCACGGCCGCGCGCGGCCGAGGTGCTGGTCGACGGCGACCGCTTCGCCGTGGTGTCGGAGCGCGAGTGCTACGAGGACCTGGTGCGGCACGAGCCGAGCCACCTTCACTGGAGGATGGGCTGATGCGCGTGGGCGTGCTCGCGGACACACACGATCGCCTCCCCGCGATCGCCGAGTTCGCGCGACGGTTCCGGGAGGCCGGAGTGGGCATTGTGCTGCACGCGGGAGATTACTGCGCCCCCTGGGCGCTGCGGCCGCTCATCGCCGCGAATCTCGCCCTGGCCGGGGTGTTCGGACGCAACGATGGCGATCGCGAAGGGCTGCGCGCCGAGGCCGCGAAGGGCCTGGGGACGGAGCTGTACGAGGGACCGCACAGCGTGGACGTGAACGGCACGCGCATCCTGCTCATCCACGACATCGCCGACGTGGGAGAGCGCTCGGTGGCCGGTCATGCCGTGGTGATCCACGGCTTCTCGCACGAGCGCAAGCTCGAGACGTGGGGAGAGTCGCTCCTGCTCAACCCTGGCGAGGCGTGCGGGTGGCTCTTCGGCACGCCGAGCGCCGCCGTCCTCGATCTCGACACCAAGCAAGTGGAGTTCATCACCCTCGACGGCACGGAGTGGCGCACGTGATCGCGCGCCTCCGCCCGCAACCCCGCACGGTATGTCCAGTCGCATCCTGATCCTCGACTACGGCTCGCAGTTCACGCAGCTCATCGCGCGCCGCGTGCGCGAGGCCCGCGTCTACTCCGAGATCCACCCGCCCACGCGCGACATCGCGTGGATCCGTGCCTGGCAGCCGACGGGGATCATCCTCAGCGGCGGGCCCAGCTCGGTGTACGACGAGGGGGCGCCCACCGCGCCGCGCGAGATCTTCGACGTGGCGCCGACGCTCGGCGTCTGTTACGGCATGAACCTCATCGCGCATCTCCTCGGCGGCGCGATCGCGCCGGCCGAGCGCCGCGAGTACGGGCGCGCCGACCTGGTGGTGGACTGCGCGAAGGGGCTGTTCGGCGGCTTCGCGCCGGGGGATCGAACGCCCGTGTGGATGAGCCACGGCGACCAGGTGCGCGAGGCACCGCCGGGGTTCGAGGTGCTGGCGCACAGCGAGAACTCGCCCGTCGCCGCGTTCCGCCATCGGGAGCGCCCCATCTTCGGCATGCAGTTCCACCCCGAGGTGCACCACACGCCGCGCGGCGGCGAGATGATCTCGAACTTCCTGTTCGAGGTGTGCGGCGCCGAGCCCACCTGGACCGCCGGCGCCTTCATCGAGGAGGAGGTCGCGCGCATCCGCGAGCGCGTGGGGAGCGCGCGCGTCATCTGCGGCCTTTCCGGCGGCGTGGACTCGTCGGTCGCGGCGGTGCTCGTGCACCGCGCCATCGGCGATCAGCTCACCTGCATCTTCGTGGATCACGGCCTGCTGCGCGCGCACGAGCGCGAGCAGGTGGAGCGCACCTTCCGCGCGAACCTCGGCATCGACCTCGTGACCGTCGACGCGGAGCAGCGATTCCTCGACCAGCTCGCCGGCATCGAGGACCCGGAGGAGAAGCGGCGCCGCATCGGGCACACGTTCATCGACGTGTTCGAGGACGCCGCTGCCGCCGTCGGAGGCGATGTGCGCTTCCTGGTGCAGGGCACGCTCTACCCGGACGTGATCGA
>DASTSH010000139.1:0-18706 GCA_035760785.1 Gemmatimonadaceae bacterium
GAGAGTCTATCTACAGCCGAGCCTACACGCGCTCTACCCATCTCCTCGTCCCTTCAGTTCCCCACACGCGACACGCGTTTCATGGTGGTCTAGCAACCAGGTCCTAGATCCCCCCGGCCCCCAGCCCCCAACACTGGAACCACCCCGCACGATGGACTATATTCAATCCGTCCCAGGTCCCGGAGGGCGTGAGCCCGCTAACCCCGTCAGGACCGAAAGGTAGCAGCGGTACGTGGTGTCCAGCGTTGCTCCGTCAGACCTGGGGCATCGCGCGGGAGGCCGAGCGCCGGCAACGGCGGCGGCCCCGCGCGATACAATCAAGCCCGCTGCGTGCGATACCAGAGCCTGACGGGCGACGCCGTCGGGCTCTGGTCGTATCGTACCGCGCGCCGTACACCCGTCGCCACGCGATCTCCGACTCACTGACTCACGGATCGATGTACATCTCCCTCGCCCGGAAGTATCGCCCCCGCACCTTCGCCGACGTCGCGGTGCAGTCGCACGTGTCGGCGACGATGAAGGGAGCGATCGCGCGCGGACGGGTGGCGCACGGCTACCTGCTGTGCGGGCCGCGCGGGGTGGGGAAGACGACGCTCGCGCGCGTGCTCGCCATGGCGCTGAACTGCGAGCGGCGGGTCTCACAGACGAACGGCGCGGATGCGACTGGAACAGGCGCGAGCGCCACCAGCGCTCGCGCTGACGACGACTCGGGGCTCGCCCGCGACGCGGGCGAGCCGTGCGGACAGTGCGCGTCGTGCCAGCGCATCTGGAGCGGCTCCGCCTCGCTCGACGTCGTCGAGATCGATGCCGCGTCGAACCGCGGCGTCGATGACGCGCGCGAGCTGCGCGAGCGCGCGATGTACGCCCCGTCGAGCGAGGGGCGGTACAAGGTGTACATCGTGGACGAGGCGCACATGCTCACGCGCGAGGCGTGGAACGCGCTCCTCAAGATCCTCGAGGAGCCGCCGCCACGCGTGGTGTTCGTGTTCGCCACCACGGAGCCGCAGAAGATCGCGCAGGCCGCGGCGCCGGTGCTGAGCCGCCTCCAGCGCTTCGACTTCAAGCGCATCGGCCCGGCCGACGTGCGCGCGCGCCTCGCGGCGGTGCTGGCCACGGAGCAGGTGGAGGCGGAGCCGGATGCGCTGGCGATGCTCGCGCGCGCCGCCGACGGCTCGATGCGCGACGCGCTGAGTCTCACCGACCAGGCGCTCTCCCTCGGCGAGGGGAAGCTCACCGCGGCGCGCGTGCGCGAGGCGCTCGGGCTGGTGGCGGAGGACGAGTACCTGGCGATCCTCGACCTCGTGGCCGAGCGGCGCGCGGGGGAGCTCTTCCTCGCGATCGGACGGCTGGTGGATGCCGGCGCGGACCTGGGCGGCTTCCTGGGCGGTCTCGCGGACATGCTGCGCGCGGAGCTCGCGATCGCGCTCGGCGGGGAGGCGGCGGAGCTCTCCGAGCGCTCGCGGGAGGAGCTCGCGCGGCGCGCCGGCCGGTTCACCCCGGGCGACCTGCTGCGCATGCTCAACGCGGTGACCGAGCTCGAGCCGCGCTTCCGCAAGAGCGGCCAGCAGCAGATCCTCATCGAGACGCTGCTCGTGCGCTTCGCGCTGATGGATCGCACCGTGTCGCTCGAGGAGGTGCTTCGCGAGCTGGGGCCATCGCGCGGCGATGGCGGCGAGGGCGATGACGATCGCGGCGTACGCGCGCGCGGCGCGGGAGGGCCGTCGCGCCCGGGGCCGAGCGCTCCCGCGCCCACGGTGCGCCCGGCGCCGGCGCCGGATGCGGGCGCGCCGCCGGTGCGGCGCGACGCCGCATCCGCCGGCGATGCCGCGCCCCCGGAGCCGATGGGCTCTCTCGCGCCGGAGCCGGCGCGCCGCACGAGCGCCGTCGCCACGCCGGAGCCCCGCATCGATCCACGCCCCTCCGCGCGGCGCGCCGACGTTCCGGCGGATGCCGCGCCCGCGAGGAACGGGCGGGGAAACGGCGCCGGGGGCGCGGGCGGCGCGCAGGAGCGCCTCGCGATCAACCGGCTGGTGGAGCGGTGGGACGACGTGATCGCGCGCGTGCGCGCCGATGGCCGCATGGTGCTCGCGGCGGCGCTCCAGCACGCGATCCCCGGCGCGGTGTCGGGGCGCGGCGAGATCACGCTCGAGCTCGAAGGGAGCGATGCGGTGTACCAGCAGCCGATCGCCGATGCGGCCTCGGATGTGCTCTCCGCCGTCGGGACGTTCTTCACCGGCGCCACGCGCCTCCAGGTGCGCGTGGCCGATGGCGCGGGCACCGACGCCGCCGCGCCGCGCCGCCTCACCGAGGAAAGCATCCGGAGCGAGCGACTCGCGATGCTGCGCAAGCGCGATCCCGCGCTCGATCTCGCGATCGATGCGCTCGACCTGGAGCTCATCGACTGACCGCGCGCTTGCCAGAGCCGCCGCGCGCGGCGTAGTTTCACCGGCTCCACAGCGACGTACCATGGCCGACTTCATGAAGATGCTGCAACAGGCGCAGCAGGTGCAGGGGCGCTTGCAGCAGATGCAGCAGGAGCTCGAGAGCAGGACCGTCTCCGCGTCCAGCGGCGGCGGGATGGTGACCGTGACCGCGGACGGGAAGGGGCAGGTCCGCCAGGTGCGCATCGACCCCACGGTGGTGAACCCCGCCGATGTGGAGATGCTCGAGGATCTGGTGCTCGCCGCCATCACCGAAGCGCAGAAGAAGGCGGCGGAGCTGGCGCAGGAGGAGATGCAGAAGGTCACGGGGGGACTCTCGCTGCCGTTCAAGCTGCCGTTCTGAGATGTCCGCGATCGACGACCTCGCCGCGGAGCTGTCGAAGCTTCCGGGGATCGGCCGCAAGACCGCCCTCCGCCTCACGTATCACCTGCTCAAGCAGCCGCCGGATCAGAGCCGCCGCCTCGCCGGCGCGCTGGAGGGGCTGGTGGAGCGGGTGCGGCGCTGTTCGGTGTGCGGCAATCTCACCGAGGGAGATCCGTGCGCCATCTGTGGCGATGCGCGGCGCGATCGCGCGGTGCTGTGCGTGGTGGAAGAGGCCTCGGACATCGGGGCCATCGAGCGGGCGGGGGAGTTCCACGGCGTGTATCACGTGCTCGGTGGGCGCCTCTCCCCCCTGGATGGCGTGGGACCGGAGGACCTGGCGATCCAGCCGCTCGTGGATCGCGTGTCGGCCGGGGCGGTGCGCGAGGTGATCATCGCCACCAACCCGAGCCTCGAAGGGGAAGCGACCGCCCTCTACGTGCAGCGCCAGGTGGCGTCGCACGTGGGTGTGGTCTCGCGCATCGCGCGCGGGATCCCGGTGGGCGGTGATCTCGAGTACGCGGACGGGGTGACGATCGCCCAGGCGATCAGTGCCCGACGGGAGATGTGATGCGACGTTCCCGGACCATGGCGGCCGCCGCCGGCTTCGCTGGTGGCCTCGTGCTGGGGTTAGTCGTCTGGAGTCAGCAGACGCAGCGATCCCGGCGTGACCTGTTCAGCGCCCAGCCGTGGCGCCGGATGGCGGCCCTCGGCTATCTCCGCGGGCAGCGGAGCCCGCGGAGCGTGCGCCTGCTGCGCGATTACGTCGCGTGGGAGAATCACCCCGGTCTTCGCCGTCGCGGCCAGACGATCCTGCGCCGGATGGAACAGTCTCTCGAATAGGCAGGTCGGACACATGCCCGTTGGTGCAGCCAGTTGGTCGTTCACCGAGGACGATTACGGAGCGATTCTCAAGGCGCTCCAGCAGTTTCTCCATGACAGCAACTCGCGCTCGGCGCTCCTCGTGGACCGCGCCGGGCAGCTCGTCGCGACCGTGGGGGAGCCGCCGCAGTTCGATCCCACCGCGTTCGCGACCCTCACCGCCGCCGACTTCAGCGCCAACGACCAGCTCGCGCGCCTGATCGGCGAGACGGAGTTCAGCTCCCTCTTCCACCAGGGGGAGCAGGAGTCCATGTACCTCGTGGACATCGCGCGGCGGGTGATCCTCGTGATCCTGTTCGACACGCGCACCACGCTCGGACTCGTCCGCCTCAAGGTGAAGCCCACGGTGGAGGAGCTGACCCGGTTGTTCACCGAGCTGTTCCAGCGCGACCGCGCGCAGGAAGGCCCCCCCAACATTCTCGCGGGGGCCGAGGACGAGATCGATCGGCTGTTCCAGTGACCGGGGGGCGGCCATGTCGATGATCAACTACGCGTCGCGCGAGATCAACTGCAAGATCGTGTACTACGGCCCGGGGCTGGGCGGGAAGACCACGAACCTCGAGCACGTGTACGGCCGCGTGCAGCCCGACACGCGCGGGAAGCTCATCTCGCTCGCCACGGAGACGGAGCGCACGCTCTTCTTCGACTTCCTCCCCGTGGATCTCGGTACCATCCGCGGCTTCAAGACGCGCTTCCACCTGTACACGGTGCCGGGGCAGGTGTATTACAACGCGAGCCGCAAGCTGATCCTCAAGGGCGTGGACGGGATCGTGTTCGTCGCCGACTCGCAGATCGAGCGCATGGAGGCGAACCAGGAAGCGATGCAGAACCTGTACGACAACATGCAGGAGTACGGGTACGATCTCACCACCATGCCGTTCGTGATCCAGTACAACAAGCGCGACCTCTCGAACGCCGCGCCGGTGGTGGAGCTCCAAGCGGCGCTGAACCCGGGGTGGGAGGTGCGCGAGCCGTCGAAGCAGCGGATCACCCCCGATCCGTACCACGCGGGGGAGAATCTCGTGGAGCAGATCTCCACGGGCGAATGGGTGGAGCATGCGCCATATTTCGAGGCGGTGGCCGTGACGGGGGACGGAGTGTTCGATACGCTGAAGGCAGTCAGCAAGCTCGTACTGAAGACGCTGGCATAGGTCGGTGGCGGTGCGGTGAACCTCCCCAACGCGCTGACCGTCGGGCGCATTGCCGCCACTCCGCTGATCGCGCTGCTCCCGTTCGCGTCGAGCTGGGAGCTGAAGCTCGCGGGTTTCCTGTTGTATCTGGTCGCGGCAATCAGCGACTACTACGACGGCGTGCTCGCGCGCACGCGCGGGCTGGTCACCGACCTCGGCAAGCTCCTCGATCCGCTCGCCGACAAGCTCCTCCTGCTCGGCACGCTCGTCCCCATCTACCTGCTCATGGCGGGAGTGGGGACGCCGCTCTCCATGAGCTTCGTCACGCCGTGGGGGCGCGCGGCGGTTCCGCTGTGGGTGGTGCTGGTGGTACTGGGGCGCGAGCTGGTGATGACGATCTTCCGGCAGGCCGCCGCGCGTCGCGGTGTGATCATCGCCGCCATCGGCCCGGCGAAGTGGAAGATGGGCTTCCAGTCGGTGTGGGTCGGCGCATCGTACTTCTGGTTCGCGGCGCGGGACGCGCAGTTCCACTACCTGTGGGTCGGCCCCTGGTGGCGCGCCTTCGCACAGTTCAACGGCATCGTGGGCGTGGCGTCGATGTGGATCGCGGTGGCGCTGACGATCTACTCGCTCCTGCTGTACTTCGCCCGGTACGGCGCGGTCTTCGCGGGACGCGGGGCGCGGGACGCGGGGCGCGTGCGGCCTCCGGCGGATCCCCCCCGGAACCCATGAGCGATCGCGCTGTGAGATCGGCGGCAGCCGGCTGACCCCGGATCGCATCTCGCGTCCCGCACCCCGCGTCCCGCACCCCGCAATGTTGCGCGTCGAGCTACTCACCATCGGCGATGAGCTTCTCCTCGGCTACACGGTGGACACCAACGCCGCGCACCTCGCGCGCGCGCTGGCCGAGGTGGGGATCGTGGTGTCGCGCCGCGCGACGGTGGCCGATGACGCGCAGGAGATCGCGAGCGCGGTGCGGGAGGCGCTCGATCGCACGGGAGCGGTGATCACCACCGGCGGCCTCGGTCCCACGGCGGACGACCGCACGCGCCCGGCCATCGCCGCGCTCTTCGGTCGCGCGCTGCACCGCGATGACGCCATCGTGGCCACGATCGAGGCGCAGTTCCGCGCGATGGGCTACGCGGCGATGCCTCCGGCGAACGTGACGCAGGCGATGGTGCCCGAGGGGGCGCGCCTCCTCGAGAACCGGCACGGCACCGCGCCGGGGCTCTGGCTCGAGGACGATGCCGGACGGTTCGTGGCCATGCTCCCCGGCGTCCCCCGGGAGATGCGCGGGATGCTGGCGGACGTCCTCCTCCCGCTCCTGCGCGAGCGCGCGGGCGCCGGGGGATCCTCGGGCGCGGTGGTGCTCTCGCGGACGGTGCGCACCACGGGGATCGGCGAGTCGGCGCTCGCGGAGCGACTCGGGGAGCTCGCCGGCGGCGTGGACGGACTCCCCCTCGCCTTCCTCCCCGGCTGGGAAGGGGTGGATCTACGGCTCACGGTGCGCGGCGCGGATCGCGCGGCGGCCGAGCGCGCGCTCGACGCCGCGGCGGCGAAGCTCCGGGAGCGCGCCGCGCGATGGGTGTACGGAGAGGGCGCCGCGGATCTGGCGGCGGTGGTGCTCCAGCTGTGTCGCGAGCGCGCCGCGCGGCTGGCCACCGCGGAGAGCTGCACCGGCGGGTTGCTCGGCGGGCGCCTCACCGCGATCTCCGGCGCGAGCGACGTGTACCTGGGCGGCGTCGTCGCGTACGACAACGCCGTGAAGGAGCGGCTGCTGGGCGTGCCGGCGGCGCTCCTGCGAGAGCACGGCGCGGTGAGCGAAGCGGTGGCGGTCGCCATGGCGCGCGGCGCGTGCGATGCCACGGGTGCCACGGTCTCGATGGCGATCACCGGCGTGGCCGGCCCGGGCGGCGGCACCCCGGAGAAGCCGGTCGGGACGGTATGGCTGGCGGCGCACGCGCTCGGCGAGACGCGCGCCGTCCGCCGCGTGCTCCCTGGCGATCGCGAGGAGATCCGCCGCCGCGCCACGCAGGGCGCGCTCGATCTCGTGCGCCGCGCATTGCAGGGCGTGTAGCGCTCCGCCGGTCTTCTGCCGCTTCGGCAGTGTCATGGGGCATGCCGGTTGCACGACTCGTACACCCTGGAAAGATTTAACGGAGCCGAGCGCCGTCGTGCGTCCGCTGGGAGCACGGCGGTGCGTCCATACATCAGCGACAAGGATTCTCAATCGTGCGAGATGATCTCGATCTGCCCCCCGATGGCCCGTCGAACTCGCGCCAGGGTGGGGGAAGTGATGCGCAGGCGGACGGTGTGGGAACCGAGGCCGCGCAGGCCGAGCCGCAGCCTTCGGGGCGCGAGTCGGAGGAGCAGCTCCAGGAGCAGCTCCAAGAGCAGCGTGACAAGTATCTCCGTCTCGCCGCCGAGTTCGACAACTTCCGCAAGCGGACGGCGCGCGAGCGCCAGGAGGCGGGCACGCGCGCGCAGGGCGACCTCATGCGCCGCTTCCTCGACTCGCTCGACGACCTCGGCCGCGTGGCATCGGTGAACGCGGACGCGATCGCCGATCCGCGGACGATCATCGAGGGAGTGGAGGCGGTGCAGCGGAAGCTGCTGAAGGCGCTGTCCGACGCCGGACTCGAGGTGATCGATCCGGTGGACCAGCCGTTCAATCCGCAGCTTCACGAGGCGGTGGCCACCGAGCCCGCGTTGTCGCCCGAGGACGACCATCTGGTGGCGCGCGTCTACCAGCCGGGCTACCTGTTTCAGGGTCAACTGCTTCGGCCGGCGCGAGTGGTCGTGAAGCAGTGGATGCAGTGACGAGCGCGTAACCGCCCATGGCCCAGAGCAAGGACTACTACGCCGTTCTCGGCGTGTCCGCCTCGGCGTCCCAGGACGAGATCAAGAAGCAGTACCGCAAGCTGGCCAAGAAATACCACCCTGACGCGAATCAGGGGGACGCGAAGGCCGCGGAGCGCTTCAAGGAGATCTCCGAGGCGTACAACGTGCTCGGGGACGCGGACAAGCGGAAGCAGTACGACGAGATGCGCCAGCTCGGCGCGTTCACCGGCTTCGGCGGCGGCGCGCGCGGGGGCGGTGCGCGTCCCGGCGCTGGCGCGCGCGGCCCCGGTGCGGGGCCGGGGGGAGTCCACTTCGAGGAGTTCGACATCGGTGGCCTCGGTGGGCTCGGCGATCTGTTCGCGTCGATGTTCGGCGGAGGAGGGCGCGCGGGTGGGGCGCCGGGGGCGGGGACGCGTGCGCGCGGGACGGAGCGCGGCCAGAGCGTGGAAGCGCAGGTCAGCATCCCATTCCGGACGGCGGCGCTCGGCGGGAAGGTCCCGATCACGCTCGAGGTGAACGAGGAGTGCCCTACCTGTCACGGCTCCGGCGCCGCGCCCGGGGCGTCGTTCAAGACGTGCCCGGAGTGCGGCGGACGCGGGATGATCTCCTTCGGGCAGGGGAGCTTCGCGGTCAATCGCCCCTGTCCGATGTGTCTGGGGCGCGGCCAGGTGCCGACGGAGCAGTGCCCGACCTGCCACGGCACCGGTGAGACGCGCGTCAGGCGGACGGTGAACGTGACCGTGCCTCCGGGTACGGACACCGGCACCCGGGTGCGCCTGACGGGTCAGGGCGGGAAGGGAGTGAACGGCGGGCCGCCAGGGGATCTCATCATCACGTTCCAGGTGGAGCCCGACCGATTCTTCCGGCGCGAGGGGTACGACGTGGTCGCCAACATCCCGCTGAACATCGCGCAGGCCACCCTCGGCTCGCGCGTGAGCGTGCGCACGCTGGACGGGAAGAAGGTGACCGTGCGCATTCCGCCCGGGACCCCTTCGGGGAAGCGCTTCCGCATCCGCGGCCAGGGGGTGGAGCACGACGGCCAGCGTGGCGACATGTTGATCGAGGTGTCGATCACCGTGCCGGAGAAGCTGACGCCGGAGCAGGAGGAGATGATGAAGCAGTTTGCGTCGGCCGGAGGTATGAAATATTAGGGGGTCTAGGACTTAGTCGCTGGACCACCATGGAACGTGTGTGGCGTGTGGGGAACTGACGGGAAGAGGAGGGAGGTACGGCGCGTGTAGGCTCGGCTATAGGTGAACTCTCCCTACATCCGAACCTACTCTCGCTCTACCTCCCTCCTCTTTCCGTCAGTCCCCTACACGCCACACGCGTTCCATGGTTTTCTAGCAACCAGGTCCTACTCACATCCTGAACAGATAGCTCACCTTCAAGAACACCCCATCCTCCTTCCGCTGGAGATCGCTGAAGCGGAACGCCTCCGGCTCGGAGAGCGTGGCGCCATAGCCGAGGAGGAACACCGTGCCCGGCGTGGGGCGGTAGGAGAAGAGCACGTCGGAGCGGAAGTCGTGCTGCACCGATGCGGCCGCGGGGGTGCCGTCGGCGAGCAGGATCGGGGCGCCGGTGCGCGGGTCCTCGAGCGCCGATTGGTCCTGCGAGAAGTACTGCCCCACGTAGCGCACGAAGATGGAGCGCGAGAGCTGATACTCCGCCTTGACGCGGGGGATGTCGGCGGTGGCGAAGCGGCTGCCGTCGCGCGCGCGATCGAGCGTCTCGTGCGTCCAGAGGCCGTCCAACCGAAGTGCGGAGGTGGGGCGCCACACTACCTCCGCATCCAGCGAGACGTAACGCCCTTCGGCCGCTTCGGCGAAGATCGGCGAGGCGCCGAAGCCGAGGTTGAGGCTCGCCGTCACCGTGCGGTTCGGCGTGTCGATGCCGACATTGCCGCTCCACAGGTTGTACAGGCCGTGCGGCATCACGAACGGCACCGTGTCCGCGGCACCCGCCACCAGGTAGCCGGCGAAGGTGGTGTCCTCGAAGCGCTGCATCGAGGTACGGGCGGTGGCGCTCACGCTCCACCCGCCGCGGAGCGTGGCGCTCCATTGGTCCTCGTAGCTTCCTTCCGTGGTGCCGCGCCCATTCATGAAGTCATCGTACGTCCAGAGCGGCGTGATGCTGAGGAACGTGCTCACCTGCTCCACGAACGCGCCCGGCGCGCCGTACCAGGTGAGCCGGTTGCGGATGGCGCCGTTCACGATCCCGGTGCGGTTCACGAAACCGCTCGCCGCCTCGAAGTTCGGGGTGATCCCCGTCAGCTCGAAGTGATTGCCGTAGGCGCGCCCGGTGCGGTCGGCGAAGACCACGTCCCACAGCGCGCCGGCGCGCGCGCCGCCATCGCCCCCCGTCCACGATCCCACCACCTGCGCCTGCGAGAACCAGATCTTCTTCCACACGATGTGCGCGTCCGTTCCCGCGACGCGGTTGTACGCGCTCCCCTCCATGCGGTCGGTGTACACCACGCCGAGCGCCGAGCTGGGGCCCAGGTCGCGCCGCAGGCGGAGGACGTTGAACACCGGGTGGTCGCCGGTGGCCTCATCCCTGGTGTCCACCGCGCCGAGGTAGGCGATGCTCGTGTGGCCGATCTTGCCGGTGAGCTTCGCGCCTGCCACGGGCTGCACGATGCGGCGCGTGTAGATGAGCTGGTTGGGTGTGTCGTACTGCTCCAGCCCCTCGAGGAAGAAGGGGCGCTTCTCCGGGTAGAACAGCGCGAACCGCTGGTTGGCGGTCACCTGCCCGACATCCGCTTCCACCTGCGAGAAGTCGGGGTGCGCGGTGGCCACGGCGCTGAGGTTCGGCGTCACTCCCCACCGGAGCGTGCCCCCGACGTCCGCCTCGCCGTCGTACGAGTAGCCGTTGGCGTCGCGCGCGCCGTTCACCTTGCTGGTGAACTCCGGCGTGAAGTCCATGACGAGCCCGCGATGCAGGCCGGTGAGCCCCACCAGGGTGCCCGACTGGATGAGGAAGCTCGCGTTCGCGCGCACGGCGGGCGTCCAGGTGTCCTCGTAGCCCGAGTGCTGCACGTCGCGGACGATCTGGATCCCCCAGCGCTGGGGGTCCTCGCTCTGGTAGCGGAGGCTCTTGAACGGCACGCGCATCTCGACCTCGTACCCCCACGGCGTCACGTGCCCGCGCGACTGGTACACGAAGTCGGGGTTCAGGTCCACCGTGGCATCGAAGCGGCCGCCGGAGTTGGAGCCGCCGGCGGCGGAGGAGAACCCGTCGCTCCAGACGCCATCCTCCTGCACTCCCAGGGGGTTCACGGCGAACATGAGCGCCCGCCGGTGGTCATCGAAGGTGTCCAGGAGGATCTGGACGCGGTCGTCGGCATCGATGTTGTCGCGGTCGGCGAGCGTGGCGCGCACCACGGGACCGTGCGGCTCGTAGGCGCGGATCCCGAAGTAGATGGCGTCGGGCGCGTACCACACGAGCACCGCGGTGGAATCGGCGGCGGGGCGGCCATCCGCGGGGCGGTACTCGGAGAACCCTGTGAGCACGGACGCGCGTCGCCACACCGGCTCATCGAGGTTCCCGTCGACGACGATGGTCGTGTCCACGCGCGGGACGGAGACCTCGAGCTGCTTCGTGCGGCCCACGAAGGAGGCGGCGGAAGCGATCGTGAGCTGGGCGAAGGCGACGGCGAGCGGGATTGGCATCGGGGTGGGGCGAGGTGCGAAGTTGGAGGGTGCGGGCGGAGAATAGCGGAAGCGCGCGCGCCGAGAAAGTCCGAGCGGCGCCTCCATTCGTCAGGAAATCGTCCACTCTCACGGAGAGCCCACATGCCCACGCGTCCCACCCTCGACACGTCACGTCTCGTGCTCCGTCCGTTCACCCTCGCGGACGCGCCCGCGGTGCAGCGGCTGGCGGGCGCGCGAGAGGTGGCGGACACCACGCTCACCATCCCACACCCGTACGAGGCGGGGATGGCGGAGGAGTGGATCGGCATGCACGAGGCGCAGTTCGCGGCGGGGGAGGGGGTGACGTTCGCGATCACGGAGCGAGACGGCGGCGCGCTGGTGGGGGCGATCGGCCTGACGGTGCAGCCCGCGCACGCGCGCGCGGAGCTCGGCTACTGGCTGGGGACCCCGTACTGGGGGCGCGGCTACTGCACCGAGGCGGCGCGCGCCGTGCTGGGCCATGCGTTCGACGCGCTGGCGCTGCACCGCGTGTGGGCCTGCCACTTCGCGCGCAACCCCGCATCGGGGCGCGTGCTCCAGAAGATCGGCATGACGCGCGAGGGCTGCCTGCGCGGGCACATAGAGAAGTGGGGGAGGTTCGAGGATGTGGAGATGTATGGAGTGATCGGGGAGGAGTGGGTTCTAGGATCTAGTCGCTAGACCACCGTGAAACGCGTGTGGCGTGTGGGAGACTGACGGGATGAGGAGGGGGGTACGGCGCGTGTAGGCTCGGCTGTAGGCGGACTCTCTCTACATCCCGCCCTACACGCGCTCTACCCATCTCCTCTCCCCTACCACCGCCGTCTACACGCCACACGCGTTCCATGGTGGTCCAGCCACTATGTCCTACCACCTACGACTCTCAGCTCCCGTCTGGACACCTCGATCAACCCACCTCCGAGCACCCTGTCGCCGTCGTAGAGCACCAGCGACTGCCCGGGAGTGATCGCGCTCACCGGCTCGTCGAGCGCTAGCTCGATGGTGTCGTCGTCGAGGCGGACGATCTCGGCGGCGGCGGGGGGGGCGTGGTGGCGCACCTGGACCTGCACGGCGTCGCCGACGGCGGGCGGATCGTCCACCAGCCAGTTCATGCCGCGAGCGACCACGCCGCTTCCGAGCAGCTCGTGCCGCGGGCCGATCACCACCTCGCGCGTGGCGGGACGGATCTCCACGACGTACATCGGCTCGGCGTGGCCGCCGGGGAGGCCGCGACGCTGGCCGACGGTGAAGCGCGCGTAGCCGTGGTGCTCCCCCACCACCCGTCCATCGCTCGTCACGAACGAGCCGCGCGAGAGGGCGGGCGCATCGGCGCCGAGATGGCGCGCGAGCACCTTCGTGTGGTCGCCGTCGGGCACGAAGCAGATGTCCTGGCTCTCGGGCTTCTCCGCCACCGCGGGGAGACCCATCGCGCGTGCCAGCCGTCGCGTCTCGGGCTTGGTGAGCTCTCCCACCGGGAGGAGCATCCGCCGCACCACCTCGCGGCCGATCCCCCACAGGAAGTAGCTCTGGTCTTTGGCGGGGTCGCTGCCGCGGTGCAGCTCGCCGTTCACCACGCGCGCGTAATGCCCGGTGGCGATGAACTCGCACTCGAGCGCGTCCGCCTTGCGCAGCAGGTCGCGGAACTTCGTGAAGGTGTTGCAGCGCACGCAGGGGATCGGCGTGCGCCCGGCGGCGTACTCGTGCACGAAGTCGTCGATCACATCGCGCCCGAACGCACTCTCCAGGTTGAGCACGTAGTGTGGCACGCCGATGCGCTCGCAGACGCGTCGCGCGTCATCGATCGAGTCGAGCGAGCAGCACGGACGGTCGGGCACCTCGTCGCCGTAGCAGAACAGCTTCATCGTGGCGCCGATCACGTCGTAGCCGCGCTCCACGAGCGTGGCCGCGGCGACGGAGGAGTCGACGCCGCCGGACATGGCGACGAGCACCCGGCGCCGCACGGGACTCAGCTCGCCGCGGCCGCGAGCCGGCGCGCCTTCGTGATCAGGGCGGGGAAGAGCTCCGCCACGCGCTCCACGCTCTCGGGGGTGGTGAGCGAGCCGAGGCTCATGCGCACGGCGGCCACCGCGAGCTGGTGCGGGACGCCGATCGCCGTGAGCACGTGCGAGGGGTCCACGTTCCCGCTCTGGCACGCGGAGCCGGAGGAGCACGCCACGCCGGCGAGGTCGAGCGCCATGAGCAGCGACTCGCTGTCGGTGCCGGGGACGGAGATGTTCAGCACGTGCGGCGCCCGCGGCGCGCCGCGCGCGTGCACCACGGCATCGGGGATGCGCTCCAGCAGCGCCGCCTCGAGCCGGTCGCGCAGCTCACCCAGCCGGCGCATCTCGGTCTCGCGCTCCTCCACCGCCAGCTCCGCCGCGCGCGCGAGCCCCACGGCGGCGGCCACGTTCTCGGTGCCGGGGCGCAGGCCGCGGTTCTGCGAGCCGCCGTGCAGGAGCGGCTCGCACGGCGTGCCGCGCCGCACATACATCGCGCCAATCCCCTTCGGCGCGCCGATCTTGTGCCCGGAGAGGGTGAGGATGTCGAACGGCGTCGAGCCGGCGTCGATCGCCACCTTGCCGAACGCCTGCACGGCATCCGTGTGGAACACCACGCCGCGCCCCTTCGCCGTGGCGGCGAGCTCCGGCACCGGCTGCATCACGCCGATCTCGTTGTTCACCCACATCACCGAGCACACGGCGACGTCGTCGCGGACCAGCGCATCGAACGAGGCGCGGTCGACGAGGCCGTCCCGGTCCACGGCGAGGATGCGCTCCTCCGCACCCTCGTGCGCCGCGTGATGCACGGCGGCCAGGATGGCCTTGTGCTCGATCGGCGTGGTGACCACGGCGCGCCGCCCGCGATCGCGCAGGGCGTGGAAGGTGCCGAGGATGGCGAAGTTGTCCCCCTCGGTGCCGCCGGAGGTGAAACAGATCTCGTCCGGGGAGGCGCCGAGACATCGGGCCACGCGTTCGCGCGCCTCGTCGAGCGCCGCGCGCGCCTCGCGTCCCCACCGGTGCGTGCTGGAGGGATTCCCGAAGCGGGAGCCGTAGAACGGCTCCATCGCCTGCAACACCTCCGGCCGCACGGGCGTGGTGGCCGCGTGATCGAGATAGATGGGCTGTGGCATGCCGGAAAGTTAACTCCGCGATGCCTCGCGCGGGGAGCGGTGTGGGGCGCGCGAAGCGGGCGCGGCGGCGGCCGCGTCCGCGCCATCGAGTACCGGTGCCGCCTCGGGCGCCGACGGCGTCTCGAGCGGCTCCGGTGCCGGCTCCGGCGCCCGCTCCGCCGCCCGTTCCCCGCCGGCGCACGCGAAGGGGATGGCGGCCCCGATCGGGCCGACCTGCACGGGAGAGCCGAACCGGAGCCCGGCGGGCGGCGCCTCCACGAGCGCGCGCACCGCTCGCCAGGCGATGTCGCCCGCGTCGGGGACGGCGATCCATCCGGCGCCGGCCGCGCACGCGCTCCGTGCCACCCGATCCCGATCCGACCGCGCGCGTGAGGAGTCCACGAGGGCGACGAGCTCCGGCGGGATCAGCGGCGCGGTGTGCCGCCCGGTGGCGGCGGCGAGCAGCGGGTCGTCCTCGGTGACCACGACCGCGTTCGGCGGGAGCGTGCGCGCCCAGCGCACGAGCGGCGCGTACCGCTTCGCCACTTTCCACTGCGGGACGAGCCACCCGTCGTTCCGGTAGCCATGCACCGTGATGCGCGTGCACGCGCCCACGGGGAGGAGCGACAGCGCGACCGCCCCCCATGCCACGGCGCGCCGCGGCGCGGCACGCCACGCCCACGCCACCCCGGCGGCGCCGAGCAGCGTGATGAGGGGGAGCACCCCCCAGAGAAAGCGCGACGGCGTCACCGGCCACGCGAGCACGATCGCCAGGTAGCCGAGCGTGCCGAGCACCGCGATGCGGCTGCCGCGAAGCGCGACGAAGAGCCCCGCCGCGCACGCGACGAGTGCCACGACCGCGCCCGGCGCGCTCCACATCACGCGCGCGGTCCGCCAGATCGCGGATGCCTGTCCCGCCGCGAGCCGGACGAGGTCGCCGATCCCGTGCAGGCTGGCGAGCCACATCCCGGTGTACGTCCCGTAGTTGCTCCGCCATGCGTCGGGGATGCCGCTCCCGTGTCGCGCGGTCCAGAGCATCCACCCGGCCGTGGGGGCGAGCGCGAGCACGACGAGCGCCGCGCGACGCCCGGCGCCGAACCTCGTGTGGCGCGCGGCCGCCCACGCGGTCGCGAGCGCGAAAGGGAGGAGGATCACGCGGACCATTGGGAGGAGGCCGGCGAGCGCACAGGCGGTCACCGCGCGACGGTGCCCCGCCGGGGACGCCGCCGATTCATCGCCGTCCGGGCGCGGGTCCTCCGCGGCGGGCGCGAGCGCGCCATCCACAGCGAGCAGCGCGCCGCCGAGGAGGAGCCAGGCGAGCGGCTCGGAGTACAGCGTGCTGGTGACCGCGCGCGCCGGCACGAGGAGCACGCTCGCGGCCGCGCAGATGGCGGCGACCTCGACGCGCACGCCGAGGCGGCGCGCCCCCCACCGCGCCCAGACGATCACGGATGCGGCGGCGAGGAGCGCGTTGCCGAGCTTCAGCCACGCCACCGCGCTCCACCCGCGCACGGGCGGCAGGAGCACGGACCACGCGGCGAGCCACATCGGGTAGAGCGGCGGATAGTGGACCCCCACCGGCGCGCCGGGGAGGGCGAGATGCCGGTACCCGTGCCCGCCGGCGATCGAGCGCGCGAGGTCGACGTAGATGGCGTCGTCGTAGAACACTCCCACCGGCGCGGCTCCCCCGCGCGTGATCCCCAGCACGGTGAGCACGAGGACGGCGGCGATCCACGGCGCGGCGGCGCGGAGCGTCGGGGCGAGAGCAGGGTCGGAACGGGTCATCTGGGGTGGGGTGTGGGGAGGTTCTAGGACCTGGTCGCTAGACCACCATGAAACGCGTGTGGCGTGGAGGAGACTGACGGGAAGAGGGCGTAGGTACGGCGCGTATAGGGCGGGAAGTAGAGAGAGTCCACCTACCGCCGAGCCTACACGCGCTCTACCTGCCTCCTCTATCCGTCAGACTCCCACACACCACACGCGTTTCATGGTGGTCTAGCAACGAGGTCCCACTTCACCATCGCCTGAGCACCGCCCTCACCGGCGCCGCGTCCACGCCATGCACCTTCACCGGATAGGCGTACAGCTCGTACTCCCCGTCGGCGACCCCGCGGAGATCGAGGTTCTCGAGGTTGTACGCGCCGCCTTCGAACAGCGCGTGGTGGACCTCCAGCGCGGTGCTCTCCCGCGCATCCACCGAGGGCGCATCGACGCCGAGCAGCACGAGCCCGCGCCCCAGGAGCGCGCGTACCACCTCCGGGGCGAGCGCGGGCCACGCATGCGGGAAGATCCCGCCGGCGATGGAGCGTCCAGTGCGGAGGAGGAGCCGCTCGATGCGCCCCCCCGGCAGCCCCGCGAGGTCGTCCAGCCCGATCACGCGTGCGTCCTCCGGCACCGTGCACACCACCGCGCGCCCGGCGAAGGCGTCGAGGGGAAGCTCGTGCGATGCCGGCCAGCCATCGCGCACGTGGAGCGGCGCGTCCGCGTGCGTGCCCACGTGCGGGCTGGTGGTGACCGCCGACACGTTGACGCTCTCGCCGCGCGCCATCTCCCACGTCCACCGGCAGGAGAAGGGAGTGTCCCCCGGCCACTCCGGCGTGCCGGCGCCCATCGCGATCGAGATGTCGTGCAGCATCACCGCGCGCCTCCGAAGAACTTCGACCGCACCTCCCACAGCTCGGGGAAGAACCGCTGCGACACCGTGCGCGCGAGGTAGCGCGCGCCGAGCGTGCCGCCGGTGCCGGTGGTGCCGGGCCCGATCACCCGCTCCACGAGCTGCACGTGCAGGAAGCGCCAGCGCGCGAATCCTTGCTCGTACTCGAGCAGCTCCTCCGCGAGCATCAGGAGCTGCGATGGCTCGGGGGAGGAGTACACCTGCTCCAGCGTCACCCCCTGCTTCTCGAGCAGCCGGAGGAAGAGCGACTGGAGCGTGGGGCGCTCCAGCCATGCGCGCACGATCGCCGGCGGCTCCCCGTGCTCGGAGATCGCGTGCAGAAAGTGCGCGTCGCGCAGCCCCGACGCGGCCTCGATCGCGCGGAACTGGGCGCTCTGCGAGCCGCTGGACGTTCCGAGGTAGCCGCGGAATTGGGCGAAGCGCTGCGGGGGGAGGGTGTCGAGCGCGGAGAGCTGGTCGGCGACGATGCGCACGAGCGCATTGAGCCGCTTCACCACGAACTCGGCGCCGGGCACGTCCTCCGCCTCGAGGTTGCGCACCAGCCGGTCGAGCTCGTGCAGCACCACCTTGAACCAGAGCTCCGATGCCTGGTGCACGACGATGAACAGCAGTTCGTCCGGATGCTCCGGGCGCGAGAGCGGCCGCTGGAGCGAGAGGAGCTCGTCGAGGCGGAGATAGGTCGGGTAGGAGATCTCGCCGCCGTCGTGCGGCGTCTCGGAGGGCGCGGGGGGAGGGGACGAGGGTGTCATCAGAAGGTCGAGACCTCGAGCGTGGTGATGTCGCGGACCAGCATCGTCTCGGTGGTGAGGAACGGCTCGCCGTAGCGCGCGCGAATGAGCGAGCCGTAGTGCGCCGCCTGGTGTCGCACGATGTCGAGCAGCGGCTCCCCGTTCGGGTACACCTCTCCGGCCTGCACCACGCCCTCGAACTGCGACGCGTAGGCCCGCACCGCCTCGAGCTTGCGCTCGAAGACGGCGGAGATGTCCACCACGAAGGTGGGCTTCACGTGATCCTCGCGGTAGGTGAGGGTGTGGAGCACCTTCCGCGGGCGGTGCCTGGGGACGTCGGGAACGACCTTCGCGAGGCCGGCGACGAAGCACGCGTCGCGCACCAGCTCGGCGGACACGCGGTGGTCGGGGTGGCGCCCGTTCGGCGCGGGGGCGATGACGATGGTCGGCGCGAAGCGGCGGATCTCCCTGGCGAGGGCGGCGCGCGTCTCGGGAGTGTTCACGATCCCGGCATCGGGAAGGCCCAGGTTGATGCGGGCGCTGACGCCGAGGATCTCGGCGGCCCGGCTGGCCTCCTCGGCCCGCAGCTCCGCGGAGCCGCGCGTGCCCGTTTCCCCCTGCGTGAGGTCGATGATGGCCGTGGTGTGCCCCTGCGCGGCAGCGACGAGCAGCGTGCCGCCGCACGTGAGCTCCACGTCATCGCGGTGCGCGGCGATGGCGAGGACGTCGATGGGTGTCATGCGGGGGGAATCTACCAGGGGCTGGGGGCTGGGGGTCAGGGGCCCGGGGGGGACGCGGGATGCGGGGTGAGGGGCGCGGGAACAGCCAGAGCACTGATGCGGAAGTGGGGGGGGGGGGGGGGGGGGGGG
>DASTSH010000140.1:0-56515 GCA_035760785.1 Gemmatimonadaceae bacterium
GCATCTACTCCCGTCAGTCTCCCACACGCCACACGCGTTCCATGGTGGTCCAGCGACTAGGTCCTAGGTCCTAGACCCCCTACCCCCATTGTACATTATCAGACATGATCCGTCCCCTGTCCCTGCTCCCGCTCGTCTTGCTCTTTCTCGCGTGCATCGACAAGCAGACCGCGCAGAAGGCGATCGAGGGGGTGCAGCAGGCCGAAGGGGGCGTGGTGCCCGATGTGATGCCGGTCATGCGCAACGCCGAGCTCCCCTTCCGCTACCCGCCGGCCCTCTACGCGAGGAAGGTCCAGGGGAACGTCACCCTGCGGATCCACATCGATACCACCGGGGCGGTGTGGCCGGAGTCCACGAGCGTGGTCAGGTCCTCCGGCTATCCCGCGTTCGACTCGGCGGCCGTCGAGGGCTCGCGCGAGCTGCGGTTCTCCCCCGCCAGCCTCCACGGAAAGCGCATGGCCGTGTCCATCCTGCTCCCCGTCTACTTCCGGCACCCCGAGGGGCGTCCCCTCCCCGGCGACACGATCCTCCACCGGAACTCAACCTCGTCCCCGACCCCATGACGCAGATCGAGCGCAACCGCCGGCCGTACGATGACGTCCTCCAGACCATCGGGTGGACGCCGCTCATCCGCCTCAATCGCGTCACGCGCGGCATCCGGACCCCGGTCTACGGGAAGGCGGAGTTCTTCAACCCCGGGGGGAGCGTCAAGGACCGGATCGGGCTGCCGATCATCGAGCGCGCGGAGCGCGAGGGACAGCTGCGCCCCGGAGGCACGATCGTGGAGGGGACGAGCGGCAACACCGGCGTCGGCCTCGCCATCGCCGCGGCGCTCAAGGGCTACCGGTGCATCTTCACCATGCCCGACAAGATGTCGCAGGAGAAGGTGCGCCTGCTGAAGGCGTTCGGCGCCGAGGTCATCATCACGCCCACCGCGGTCCCGCCGGATCATCCGGACAACTACGTGATGATGGCCAAGCGCATCGCGCACGAGACGCCGAATGCGATCCTCGCCAACCAGTTCTACAACGAGGCCAACCCCGAGGCGCACTTCGACACCACCGGCCCCGAGCTCTGGGAGCAGACGGAGGGACGGATCACGCACTTCGTGGCCGCCGCGGGCACGGGCGGCACGATCACCGGTGTCGGCCGCTTCCTGAAGGAGCGGAACCCGGGCGTGCGCGTGGTCGCCGGAGACCCCGTCGGCTCCATCCTCGCCGAGTCCTGGCGCAGCCAGGGAAAGAACAAGATCGAGGGGACGCCGTACAAGGTCGAGGGGATCGGACAGGACAAGGTGCCCGGCACGCTCGACATGAGCGTGATCGACGACTTCCGCACCGTGAGCGACCGCGACGCCTTCGCCATGGCGCGCCGGCTCACGCGCGAGGAGGGGCTGTTCGTGGGCGGCTCGTCGGGGCTGATCGCGCACGTCGCGCTCCAGCTCGCGCGCGAGCTGGATGATCCGAGCGCCCTCGTCGTCACCTTCCTCTGCGACACGGGCGAGCGCTATCTCTCGAAGCTCTACAGCGACGAGTGGATGCGGGAGAACCAGATGCTCGAGCCCGACCGGGTGCGCGTGGGCGACCTGCTCGAGCGGAAGGCGGGGGAGGCCCCGGCGGTGGTGTCCGTGGCGCCGGGCGCGAGCGTGCGCCAGGCGCTCCGCCTGATGAGCCTCCACGACGTGTCGCAGCTCCCCGTGATGGAAGGGAACGACTGCGTGGGCTCGGCCATCGAGAGCGCCATCTCCGCGCGCGCGCTCGAGAACACCAAGCTGCTCGACGCCACGGTGAGCGACGTGATGGATCCGCCGTTCCCGATCGTCGAGGCGTCGCTCCCCGTGGAGGGGATCGTGAAGCTCCTCGACAAGACCAACCCCGCCGTGCTCGTGCGCGCCGACGGCCGCGTGGGAGGGATCGTCACGCGCTCCGACGTGCTGCACTTCCTGATGGCGCGTTGACCGACGGCGAACGAGACGGGCGGCGGCCGGGGGCCGACGCACGGCGCTCCACGCCCGCCGCGCCCCCTCCCAGCCTAGCGCGGCAATTGCACCGTTCGCCCGCGCACATCGTCACGAGGACGGGAATCAATGAGCATACGGGAGCGCGAGCCAGGGGAACGGGGGGGGCGGGGAGGACGGGGGAAGCGCGGTGAGCGGGGAGGACGACGCGCCCGCAAGCGGCGGTCGCTGACCGTGCGGGAGCACGAGCGAAAGCAGCGCATCCTCACGCACGGGACGCCATCGATCACGAGCAGCATCGCCGACGCGGTCGTGATCAAGCAGGAGAACATCTTCTTTCTCACCGCGCCCGATGGCAACGTCCCCGTCACCGACGGCCACGGCTTCGGGCTCTACTACCACGACTGCCGTTACCTGCGCGGCTACGAGCTGCGCCTCGCCGGGGGGACGGCCACCGTGCTCGCCTCCACCGCGCACCACGGGAGCCAGGCGAGGTTCCAGCTCGCGAACCCCGATCTCCGCATGAGCGACGGGCGCCTCATCGCGAAGGAGACGATCGGGATCCGGTGGACCCGCACCCTGGACGGTGCCGTGCCGGCGCTCGCGGATGTGATCGAGCTCGAGAACTTCGGCCTCGAGGAGGTCGAGTTCCCCGTCACCCTTCACTTCGTCGCGAAGTTCGAGGACATCTTCGCGGTGCGCGGGCTGTTCAGCGAGCCCCTCGGCACGCTGCGCCCGCCCCGGTGGGAGGACGGTGCGCTGGTGCTCGCCTACGACGGCAAGGACGGGCGCGCGCGCCGCCTGGTCATCTCCTTCGACCCGTCGCCCACCAGCCACGACGGCTCGGCGGTCACCCATCGCGTGCGCGTGGCGTCGCGCGGCAGCGCGACGCTGAAAATGCAGCTGCGCGTGGACGAGGAGCCGGAGCCCAGCGGCACCACCTACGCCGCGCCCCGCGCCCTGCACGACACCGAAGGGCGCCTGGCGCACATGCCCGTGCCGCACGCCACGCTGAAGAGCGACAGCCTGCTCCTCAATCAGGTGGTCGAGCGGTCGCTCGCCGACCTCCGCATGCTCCGCAGCAGCATCGATGGCCAGGAGTTCTTCGCCGCTGGCGTGCCGTGGTTCGCGACGCTCTTCGGCCGCGACAGCCTCATCACCGCGCTCCAGACGCTCGCCTGGGAGTCCGGTGTCGCCGAGCAGACCGCGCGTCTCCTCGCGCGCTACCAGGGGCACCGCACCGACAACTGGCGCGACGAGCAACCGGGGAAGATCCTTCACTCGCTCCGCGTGGGCGAGATGGCCCGGCTCGGCGAGATCCCGCACACGCCGTACTACGGCTCGGTGGACGCCACGCCGCTCTTCCTCATCCTCATCGGCCGACAGGCACGGTGGAGCGGACGCCTCGATCTCTTCCACGACCTGCGCGACCACATCGAGCTCGCCCTCCAGTGGATGCGCGGCGACGCCGACGCGGACGGCGATGGCTTCATCGAGTACGCGAGCACCTCGGAGCGCGGGCTGATCAACCAGGGGTGGAAGGATTCCGGCGACGCCATCGTCGACGCCGATGGCCACCTCGCCTCCCCGCCGGTGGCGCTCGTGGAAGTGCAGGGCTACGCGTACCAGGCGCGCCAGCTCATCGCCGATCTGTACGAGCGCGATGGCGACCACGAGGCGGCGGCGAGGCTCCGCGCCGCCGCCCAGCGGCTGCGCGAGCGGTTCAACCGCGACTTCTGGATCGACTCCCTCGATTGCTACGCGCTCGCGCTCGAGAAGGGGAACGTGCCGCTGCGCGTCGTCTCCTCCAACCCCGGCCACGCGCTCTGGACCGGGATCGCCGACGAGGAGAAGGCGCGCCGCACCGCGCACCGGCTGATGCAGGACGACATGTTCAGCGGCTGGGGGATCCGCACGCTCTCCGCGCAGGAGCGGCGCTACAATCCGGTGGGCTACCATCTGGGCACGGTGTGGCCGCACGACAACTCGCTCATCGTGGCCGGCCTCCGTCGCTACGGCTTCGATGACCTGGCCCTGCGCGTCGTCCACGGGATCACCGAGGCGGCGATGAACTTCACCGGCTATCGCCTCCCCGAGCTGTTCGCCGGCTTCTCGCGCGCCGACTACGCCACCCCCGTGCACTACCCGGTGGCGTGCCATCCGCAGGCATGGGCCGCGGGGAGCATCCCCTACATGCTCGAGACGCTGCTCGGCCTGGTGCCCGACGCGTTCGAGAAGCGGCTTCGCATCGTGCGCCCCATGCTCCCCGACTTCGTGGACCGGCTCGACCTGCGCGACGTGACCGTGGGCGACGCCCGTGTCTCGCTCCGCTTCCAGCGCGGCGCGCGGGGCGCGACGGAGGTGTCGGTGCTGGGGGTGAACGGAACGCTCGAGGTGGCGGTGGACCAGGTCGGATCCTGATCCATCGCCGCGCTCACCGCCACGCGCCTTCCAGCCGCTCCGCCGCGCGCGAGCGGACGCCGGGACCGAACCAGCGCTCCAGGATGTGGAGCGCGAGGTCGATCCCCGAGGAGATCCCGCCGGCGGTGAGCACCGCGCCCTCGTCCACCACCTTCCCTCCCGTCACGCGCACGGCGGGGAAGCCGGCGCCGAGCCGGTCGAGCCAGTCGTGATGCGTCGTGGCCGCGCGCCCGTCGAGCACGCCGGCGCGCGCGAGCACGAACGCTCCCGTGCACACCGAGGCGATGGTCGTCCCGCGCCGCGCGCACCCGCGCACGTATTGCACCAGCCGCTCGAGCGCCGCGCCTTCCGCGCGCGTCCCCGGACCACCGGGGACGATGAGCAGATCCAGCGGCGGCGCATCGTCGAGCGTGGCGTCGGCGCGCACGCGCAGCCCGCCCCGGCAGCGCACGTCGAGCGCCGGCGCGAGCGCGAGCACCCGGCACGCCGGCGCGCCGTCATCGCGCGTCGCCTGCGCGAGCACCTCGTACGGGCCGGCGAAGTCGAGCACCTCCACGTCGTCGAACACGAGGATGCCGACGCTCGGCGCGCCCTGGCACGCCTTGGTCATCGCGCGAGCGGAGCGAGCGCCTGGTCGAGATCCGCGATCAGGTCGTCCGCGTGCTCGAGCCCGATCGACATGCGCAGCAGGTTCTGCGGCGTGCGCGTCTCCGGCCCCTCCACCGACGCGCGGTGCTCGATGAGGCTCTCCGGGCCGCCGAGGCTCGTGGCGTGCGTGAACAGCCGCACGCGCGACGCCACCCCGAGCGCCTCGTCGCGACCGCCGCGCACCTGCACCGACGCCATCCCGCCGAAGAGCGTCATCTGCCGCGCCGCGACCTCGTGCCCCGCGTGCGACGGCAGCCCGGGATAGTGGATCGCCTCCACCGCCGGGTGACCGCTCAGGAATCGCGAGACGCGCAGCGCGTTCTCCGTGTGCGCGCGCATGCGCCAGGGGAGCGTGCGGATGCCGCGCAGCGTCAGCCAGCACTCGAACGGCGATGGGACCGCGCCCCCGGCACGCTGCACCGCGCGCAGCCGGTCGAGCAGCTCCCCCGGCTCGCGCACGACCACCGCACCCCCCAGCACGTCGCTGTGCCCGCCGAGGTATTTCGTGGTGGAGTGCATCACGAGATCGGCGCCCAGCTCGATCGGGCGCGTGGCCATCGGCGTCGCCCACGTGTTGTCGCACGCCACGAGCGCGCCGGCCGCGTGCGCCAGCTCGGCGATGCGCGCGATGTCGGTGACACGCACCAGCGGATTGGACGGCGTCTCGAGCCACACCAGCCGCGTGCTCGGGCGGATCGCCCGCTCCAGCGCCGCCGCGTCCGTGGCATCCACCGGCGTGTGCTCCAGCCCCCACGGTCCGAGGATGTCGCGCAGCAGCCGGATGGTGCCGTAGTACGCGTCGTTCGGCACGAGCACGTGGTCGCCGGGGCGGAGCGTCTGGAGGATGGCCATCGTCGCCGCCGACCCCGACGAGAACGCCAGCGCCGCCGCTCCCCGCTCGAGCGCCGCGAGACACTGCTCGAGCGCCTCGCGGTTGGGGTTGTTCTCGCGCGTGTAGATGTAGCGCGGCGGCGTGGCCGCCAGGGGATCGCGCTCGAACGTCGTGGAGAGGTGGATCGGCATCATCACCGCCCCCGTCGCTGGATCCACCGCGCTCCCCGCGTGCACCGCGAGGGTCTCGATCCGCATCGCCGCCGTCTGCTCCGTCGCCTGCTTCGCCGTGGTCTTCATGTCGCTCATCCGTCTGCTTTGGAGAGTGGCCACCGGCGAAACGTCCATCTCACCGGCAACCGGGAAGGTAATACCACGGCTGCCCGAGCGACCCACCGCCCTGGGATCGTCGTGCCAGTTCGTTGCCCGTCGGCATCCTCACTGGAGTGTGGTTCGTCCGCGGAGCGAACCTTGCATTTGCAAGGTCCGGGCCCCATATTCTGCACCAGGAGGTGCCATGGCTATCGCAACGGACAGCGGCATCGACCTGGGAGCGCTCGAGCGCACCGGTCGGCAACTCGGCCTGGGTCTGCAGGACATCGCCCGCATCATCGGCGTGGACCAGAGCACGCTCTATCGCTGGCGGCATGGGGTGTCGGTACCTCGTGCGGTTCTGCAGACTCGCATCATCCAGTTCGCGGAGATGTTCGAGCTGCTTCGGCGACTGTTCGCGGGGCCGGATCTCGCCCGTCGTTGGATTCACGAGGCGAAGCCGGAGTCGCTTGGCGGGGACGTCACGCCTTTGGATGTCATGCGCAACGGACGGATTGACCGCGTCCTGCTGTTGCTGCACACCCTTTCGGTCGGCGGCTAGGAGCGACTCCCACCGGGCGCCGTAACCGCATCGAAGACGAGATCTCCCGACATCATGACCTGAGGGCCCCCACCGGGGGCCCTCAGTGTGTACTCCCGGAGGAGGCGTGACGGCAGAGGACGACCTGGCATTCGCATACGTTGGACATCCCGATGAGGTCGTGCGTGCGGTGGATGCCAAGTGCGCGGACCAGGCGCGGAAGGATTTCGAGCTCTATGTGCGTCGCACGCTCTCGTTCAACCAGCGAGCAGGCGGTCGCTTCAATCCGCCTTGCGAGTTCGGAGCGCTCTACACCGCGAGCGATGAGCAGACGGCATGGGCAGAACTGCATGCTCGCTTCCGGAGGGAAGGCGTCGAGGGACTCCCGCCGTGGATGGGGTTGATCCGCATCACCGTTGGTAGTGGCCGGTACGTGGACCTTGGCAGCCATCATGCCCGGGATGCATGGGGCGTCGCGACGGACACGTTGCAGACCGAAGATCCCTCGCCCGCGCAGCGAGAGGCATGCTGGCAGCTTGGCCGCAGTGTCCGAGTGGTCGCGGACTTCCTCAAGTCACCTTCGGCGCGCGCGAGCGGTTACAATATTCCGCTCTTCATCGCCGGCCGAGAGGATTGCGAGCTCACCTACGCTCTGACAGCCGCGGACCCGCGCCGGATCACCCCCGAACCACTCCGCCAGAAGCCCGCCGAAACGTGGGACTGAAGCGATGCCCAGCGCTGCGATCGACCATCGTGCCGCTCAGCGCCGCTTCGCCTCCTCCGTCAGCTCCGCCAGGAGCTGCAGCGCCTGCAGCGGCGTGAGCGAGTTCGGATCGACCTCGCGCAGCCGCTCCACCAGCGGATCCGCCCCCGCCGCGAACAGTCCCAGTTGCGAGGGCTCCTCCGCCGCCCGCGCCCCGCGCCCCGCGTCCCGCGAGGCGTCCCGCGACGCGCCCCCCTCCGCCCCCCGCCCCCGCGCCGCCGCCGGCTCCACCAGGTGCCCGTTCTCCAGCAGCCGCAGCACCTCCCGCGCGCGCCCCAGCACCCCCTCCGGCAACCCCGCGAGCCGCCCCACCTCGATCCCGTACGAGCGGTCCGCCCCGCCCGGCGCGAGCTTGTGCAGGAAGAGCACCTGGTCGCCGACCTCGCGCACCGCCACGTTATAGTTGCGACACGCTACCAATTCATCCGCGAGCTGCGTCAGCTCGTGGTAGTGCGTCGCGAACACCGCCTTGCACCCGGTGCGGTCGTGCAGGTGCTCGCTCACCGACCACGCGATCGACACGCCGTCGTACGTCGAGGTCCCGCGCCCGATCTCGTCCAGCAGCACGAGGCTCCGCGACGTGGCCGTGTGCAGGATCGCGCTCGTCTCCGACATCTCCACCATGAACGTGGACTGCCCGCGCACCAGGTTGTCGCTCGCTCCCACGCGCGTGAACACGCGGTCCACGATCCCCACCCGCGCACTCGCCGCCGGCACGAAGCTCCCCATCTGCGCCATGAGCACGATGAGCCCGATCTGCCGCAGGATGGTGGACTTCCCCGCCATGTTCGGACCGGTGAGGATGATCATCCGCGCCTCCTCGCCGAGCGCGAGGTCGTTCGGGATGAACTTCTCGCGCGGCATCATGCGCTCCACCACCGGGTGCCGCCCGCCCACGATCTCGAGGCCGAAGCCGTCGTGCACCTCCGGGCGCACGTACCCCTCGCGCTCCGCCACCTCGGCCAGCGCCGCGAGCACGTCCAGCCGCGCCACGATCGCCGACGCCCGCTGCAGCCGCGCGATCTGCGCGCCGGCGCGTTCGCGCAGCGCCTCGAACAGCTCGCGCTCCCGCGCCTCGATGCGCTCGGCGGCGCCGAGCACCTTCTCCTCGTACTCCTTCAGCTCCGTCGTGACGTACCGCTCCTCTCCCGCCAGCGTCTGGCGGCGCTGGTAGTGCTCGGGGACGAGGTGGCGGTTGGCGTTGGTGACGCTGATGAAGTACCCGAACACCTTGTTGTAGCCGACCTTGAGCGAGGGGATCCCCGTCCGCTCACGCTCCGTGGCCTGGATGCGCGCGATGGCGTCTTTCCCGCCCTTCTGGAGCGCGCGCAGCTCGTCGAGCTCCGCGTCCACCCCCTCGCGCACGGTCTCCTCGTCGCCGATCGCCACCGGCGGGCGCTCCACCAGCGTGTCGGCGATGTCGGCGGCCAGCTCCGCGCACGGGTCCCAGCGCGCGAGCAGCTCGGCGATCACCCCGGCGCGCCCCACGCGCCGCATCGCCTCCTCCACCGCCGGCATCCGCGCGAGCGAGTCGCCGAGCGCGCCCACCTCGCGCGGCGTGGCCCGCCCCGCGGCGGCCTTGCTCGCCAGGCGCTCCACGTCGCGCACGCCGTCGAGCGCCGAGCGGAGCGCCGCGCGCGCCAGCGCATCGCGCGCGAGCGCGTCCACCGCGTCCAGCCGCGCCACGATCGCCTCCCGGCGGGTGAGCGGCATGAGGATCCACTGCCGGAGGAGGCGCGCTCCCATGGGGGTCATCGTGCGGTCGAGCACGTCGAGGAGCGTCCCGCTCCGGTCGCCGCCGCGCAGCGATTCCACCAGCTCCAGGTTGCGCCGCGTCATGTCGTCGAGCGGCATCACCTGGCCGGGGCGCTCCACCATCGGGCGCGCGAGGTGCGGCACCCCCGAGGGCTGTAGCTCGCGCAGGTAGCGGAGCAGCGCCCCCGCCGCTCCCACCGCCGGCGCGTCCGCGGCGCCGATCCCGAAGCCTTCCAGCGACGCCACCCCGTACTGGCGCGTGAGCTCGTCGGCGGCGAGCACGGGATCGAACTCCCATGCCTCCCGCTCCGTGACGAGCGCGTTTTCTTCGCGATATGCTACCAAATCCAGCCCGTGCGCCGGCGCGCCGCGCGACACCAGCAGCTCGCTCGGCGCCAGCCGCGCCAGCACCGCCTTCGCGTCTCCCGGCGCCGCCACCGCCAGCCGCAGCTCTCCGGTGGAGAGGTCCGCCGCCGCCACCCCCACCACTTCGGCGCTCGCGACGTGCAGCGCGCACAGGTAGTTGTTGCGCGCGCCGTCGAGCAGGTCGTCGGCGAACGCGGCGCCCGGCGTGATCGTCTCCACCACCTCGCGCCGCACGATCCCCTTCGCGAGCTTGGGGTCCTCCACCTGCTCGCAGATGGCGACGCGGAACCCCTGGCTCACGAGACGGCGCAGGTACTCGTTCACCGCCTTCACCGGCACGCCGGCCAGCGGCACCTCCGACGCGCCGCCGTTGTTCCGGCTCGTGAGCGTGAGGCCGAGCACGCGCGAGGCGGTCTCGGCATCGTCGTAGAACATCTCGTAGAAGTCGCCCATGCGGAAGAACAGGATCGCGTTCTGATGGCGCGCCTTGATCTCCCGGTACTGCTGCATCAGGGGTGTGGCTTCACGACTCACGACGACCGCGGCTCCCGGTGGTGGATGGACGTTGCGGGGTGATGCGGGCGCTCAGCGCGGCTCCGCTTCGGTGACGTAGACGCTGATCTTGCTCGCACGCATGCGCGCCGCCGCGGCGTTCGCCTCCTCCCGGCTGGCGTAGCGCCCCACGCGCACGCGGTACGGCTTCGCCGAGCCCACCACCCGCGCGTCGTACCCGCGCGCGGCGAGCGACGCGCGCAGCCGCTCCGCCGAGTCGCGGGTGGAGTAGGCGGCCACCTGGATCGTGTAGCGCCCGCTCCCTCGCGCCAGCGCCGCGTGCGGCGCGGCGCGCCCCCGGGCGCTGGTGCTCTCGCGCGTCGTGGTCGTGCTCTCGCGCGGGGTGGCCGTCGCCGCGGCGGCGGAGGTCGCGGCGGCCGTCGTGTCCACCCCCGCGCAGCGCTGGTTCAGGTAGTCGATCTGGTTGCGCAGCTCCACTTCCGTGGACGGCGTCGCGCGCGAGGCATCGGCGAGCCGGGCGCACGCCGCGGGGGCCTTCCCCTCCTCGAACAGCGCGCGTCCCATCCAGAACTCCGCCCGCGCGCGCACGGGGCTGTCGGGGTGCTCGGTCACCACGCGCTGCAGGTGGGCGATCGCCTGGTCGTTGTCGCCGCGCGTCATCTCGAGCTGCGCGAGGCGCATGAGCGCGTCGGCGCTGCGCGGCGAGAGGGGATACTCGATGATGAGCGTGCGCAGGTCGCGCTCGGCATCGGCGGCGGTGGCGGCCACCACCGCGCGCCAGTAGAGCGCCTCGGCGTACTGCGGCGAGCCGGCCTGCGCGGCGTCGAGCTGCGCCTGCACGAGCGCCCGCCCGGCGTCCCCCTGCCCCTCCGCCACGAGTCGCTGGGCCCGCAGGAACACGCTGTCCGTCTGGGGAACCTGGCCGGCGGATGACTGGGCGCGCGCGAGCGCGGGGACGACGAGGAGCGCGAGAACGAGGAGACGTCGCATGGATGCCGCGGAAGAGCGTTGAGAGGAGAGGATGGTGCGCCGGACGTCAGGCGGCGGCGCCGCGCCGGCCGGGGGCCGGCGCGGCGCCCGCCTCGTCCACGCAGAGCGCGAGCACGAGCGTGGCGAGAAGCTGTTCGTCGGAGGAGACGCGCGTCTCCTTGAGCGCGATGTCCGTCGTCAGCAGCGCATCGAGCGCCGCGTCGAGCGACCGCGCGTTCCACCGGTCCACGTGCTTCGCCCACGCCTTCACCGCCTCCCCCCACGGGCGCCCGGTGTACGCGCCACTCGCGCTCTTGAGGAAGCCGAAGTACTCCCCCTCCAGCCGCGATGCGCTCGTGCCGCGCGAGCGCATCGCCTCCCCCCACGCGAGCGCCAGCATCTGCGTGGTGAGCGCCATGACGACGGATACCGCCGTCGTCTTCGGCTGTTCCAGGATGTGCGGCAGGAGCGAGAGCGCCACCGCCGCATCGCGCCGCGCCACCGCATCGAGGAAGTCGCCGAGCGTCTCCCCGCGCCGCACCCCCACCACCGCCGACACCGCCGCCTCGTCGATCGTGGCGCCGTTCGCGTAGCTCGCGAGCTTGTCCAGCTCCGCGGCCAGCGCGGAGAGGTCGGTGCCCACCGCGTGTTGCAGCAGGTCCGCGCCCTCCGGCGTGATCGTGGCGCCGAGCACCGTGCCGGCGTGGTGCGCGATCCACTTGGGGAGGCGGTTCGGCGCGAGCGGCTCGAAGTTCACGGCGAACGTGCGCTCGAGCACCCCCTTGTCCGGCTTTCCCTTCTCGCCTGACGGGTACACCAGCACCACCACCACGTCCACCGGTCCCTTCGGCGCCCGCTCGAGATGGCGCTCGAGCGCCGCGCGTGCGTCCTTCTTGAGCGCGCCGGCATCGCGCACCACCACCACCCGGCGCTCGGCCATCATGGGCGGGGTCCCGACGAGCGAGCCGAGCGTCTCGCCATCCAGCTCCGCCGCCGAGCGCACGTCCAGGTTGAAGTCGCGCGTGGCCGGATCCACCGCCGCGGCGATGAGCTCCCGCACCGCCTGCTCCTTCAGGAAGTCATCGTCGCCGAACAGCACGTACGCGCGCTCGAAGCTCCCGGAGCGGAGCGCTTTGGAGAGCGTGCGGTCGTCGGCGGCGGCCATGCGTGGAATATAGCGTCCGGCGGGGCTCGGCGTGACGCCGCCGCTGTCGGGACGCGGCGCAGCGGTGTAGAATGAGGGGGCCGTCGCCGGCCGCGTCTCTCCCCCGTCAAGGATCGCTGGTGCCCTCACGCTTCGTCCGTGCCGCGCGTCTCGCCGGCATCGTCCGTCTCGCTCCGCTCGCGCTCATCGCCGCCCTCGCCTGCACGGGTGACGGGGCGCCCGCGGCTCGCTCGACGCCTCCCGCCGGAGCGGCCGCCGCGCCCACGACCGATGCCGGGAGCGTGGCCGGGCTCACGCCCCTCCCCCCCGACACCGCGCTCCGCCAGCTCCGCGACTTCCGGCTCACGCTGGATGGCCTCCAGAAGTGGGCGCACGCGCAGCGGGCGTTGAACGATCTCACGAAGCGGGACAGCACCGTGATCCACGCGCTCACGCAGGGGACGAAGCCGCGGACGATCGACGAGATGATCGCGCGCATCGATGCGGCGCCGGGGATGCACGACACCATGCTCCGGAACGGCATCACGGCGCATGACTACGTGCTCACGATGCTCGCGCTCCAAGAGGGGATGCAGGGATACGCCGCCAAGCGCGCGGGGCAGCTCAAGCAGCCGCTCCCCGGAGCGGTGGGGGCGAACATCGATTTCGTGGAGCGCAACTTCAACGCGGTGCAGACGATCATCGCCTCGGTGAACCCCGCGCCGGCGGCGCCCGCGGGGCCCGCGGGGCACTGAGCGGCGCGGGCGACGGCGTACGCCCGCGGATGCACGAAGCGCCCGGCCGACGGCCGGGCGCTTCGTGCATCTCGCCGATCGCCGAGCGAGCGCTCAGCGGCTCCAGGCGGGGAACTGCAGCTCCGCGCTCGCGAAATGCACGGGCGCCTGCACTCCCATCATCGCCGCCGGCCACACCGGGAGCCCGGCGGAGGCGGACGCCACGAAGCCGGAGCTCATCAGCGGGGGCGGCGGCGCTGGCGGGTGCATCGCCACCACCGGGGCGAGCGTGAGGTCACGTGCCGGCGCCGCGCTGTTCAGGAGCGCGGCCGCCAGGAAGCCCGCCATCACCACGCCGGTCGCGATCGCCATGAAAGAGCCGACTCCCGGTCCGCGATACATCGCGGCGCGAGCGTCGGCCTGTTTCAACTGTCGTAGTCTGTCGTTCAGGCGATCGAGGAAATCGGCGGACGGTTCGATGGCCGGCAGGTTCCGCAGGACGAGCAGCCCACGCCGCATCGCCGTGTCGTGACGGGCGCAGCGCTCGCACTCGGCGAGGTGCAGCTGCATCGCCACGGCCTCCGCATCGGAGAGCATGCCATCGACGAAGTTGCTGTGCCGGTCCCGGAATTCACGACAGTCCATCGGGTGTCCAACTCCAGTGCGAACGGTTCGGGTAGCAATACCCTCCCTCGGGGGGAGGGTTCCGGCGGGGAACGATGCACAGGGGCGCGGGAAGCGGGAAGTGGGAAGCGGTCGGGACTCGGGATTGGGGAATCGGGACTCGGGAAAGGCAGCGGGGGGGCGCATGCGCGCCCCCCCGCACAACCGTGCGGGGCACGCGCCACTGGCGCGGGCCCCGCATTCCTTTCCCGAGTCCCGCTTCCCGCTTCCCGAGTTCCGAGGACGCGGCGCCGCGTCCTACCTCAGATCCGGCTCGATGATCGCCGCGAACGCGTTCCGCGCACGATTCAGTCGCGACTTCACCGTCCCCAGGTTGCACCCCGTGATCTCCGCGATCTCCTCGTACGACGTCCCTTCCAGCTCGCGGAGGATGAACACCTGCCGATGATGCTCCGGCAGCTGCGCCACCGAGCTCTCCACCAACGACCGCAGGTGCCGCTTGCGGTACAGGTCGTCCGGCCGCGAGCCCGTGTCCTCGAACTGCAGCGGGCGGTCGTCGTCCTGCCAGTTCTTCTTGATCGTCTGGAAGAACACCAGCGGGTTGCGCGAACGATTGCGCAATTCGTTCTTCGCCAGGTTCGAGGCGATCGTGTAGACCCAGGTCGAGAACTTCTTCGACCGGTCGAATCGATGCAGATGCCGGTAGACGCGGATGAACACTTCCTGAACGAGATCCTCACCCCGCTCCCGGTCCCCGATCGTCCGATAGATGAAATTCAGCAGCCGCGTCTGATAGCGGTCCACGAGCTCCTGGAACGCCCGCTCCTCACCCGCGAGGAACGCAGCCACCAAATCAGAATCGTCCAAGGCGTGCAGCTGTTCGCGAACAGCCGCTCCCGGCGACGGCACCAACTGCTTCAGCGCGACGTCAGCCATGCTTCGAGTTCCCCCAGAACAAAGGGTAGAGGCTCCAACGAGACGCGCAGGAAGACCATCGCCTCTCGCCGTCCGTGCCCCCGAGAAAGGCATAGCCCATGCCCGGTGTGGCACGCGCGGGTCTCATCAATTAAATCGCCGAACTACAACGACTTAGCGAAATTAACCCACGGTTCAAATATACCAGCAGCCGGCACGCTTGTCCACATTCGGTGACGATTTCCGACGAATCCGTTGGACAGACGGCCCGGTCCGCTCCTTCTTTTTCTTGGACCCCCGCGTGACCGCCACGGTTGCACCCGCTACCTTGGACGCCGTCGTCGCCGGCCCATGCACATCCCCGGAGCAGCACCACCGCGCTCTCTCCAGAGGTCCGCATGAGGGTCCCCGTCGCCCCGGTCGCCACCGCGCTCGCGCTTCTCGGACTCCTGGGCCCACGCCCCGCTCTCGCTCAGGACGGAGCTCCGCCTCCACCCGCGACACTGGCCACCGTGCTGGGAACGGTCCTCGACAGCATCGGCGGCGGGCCACTGGCGGGCGCGGTCGTTCAACTGGTATCCACGGATTCCGCCCCGCGAAGTTTCGGGACGCTCTCCGATTCCGCCGGCCGCTTCCGCATCGCCGGCGTGCCGCCAGGCTCCTACCGCATCGGCTTCTTCTCCCCCGCGCTCGATGCCCTCCACCTTCCCGCTCCCGAGAGACTCCTCCGCCTCGGCTCCGATTCCCTCACCGAGGTCAACCTCGCCACCCCGTCGCCGGTCACGATTCAGGCGCGCCTCTGTGCGGGCCCCCCAGCGGACTCCTCCGGTCTCCTCTTCGGCTCGGTGCGCGAGGCCGGATCGGACGTCCCGCTCCCCGGCGCCGCGGTCGTGCTCTCGTGGAGCGAGCTGGTGATCGGACCGGGGGTCATCCGGCAGGAGCGGCGCCGTCTTCCCGCGCGGACGGATGACGAGGGCCGCTTCGCGTTGTGCGGCGTCCCGGGCGATGCCGGCGTATCGGCGCGCGCGGAGCTGGGCGCGCGGGCCAGTGGGTACGTGGAGATCGCCATGCCGGCGCGGGGAGTGCTCCACGAGGACTTCACCATCCCGGAGGACTCCGGGGCGATCGCCGTCGCCGACACGGGCGCCCCCGCTCCGGCGGGTGCCGAGCCGCTGTTCCGGGGCACCGCTCGCCTCGCCGGCACCGTCCGCACCCCAGACGGACACCCGCTCGCCGGCGCCACGGTGCTCGTGTGGGGGTCGAGCGCCTCCGGGATCACGGGCGCCGATGGCCGCTTCGCGCTCGCCGCCCTCCCCGCCGGCACCCAGACGCTGGAGGCGCGCTACATCGGCTTCGTCCCCGAGCGCGTGGCGGTGGACCTCGCGAGTGGACGCACGGTCTCGGTGGCCGTCGTGATGCGCGAGAAGGTGACCACGCTCGGCGCGGTGACGGTGTACGGCAAGCGGCACTACCGGCAGCGTGACGGAATCGCCGGCTTTCTCGCCAGGCGCCGGCGCGGGATCGGTCGGTTCGTGACGCACGAGGAGATCGCGCGGAGCCCGGCGTTCGAGCTCACCGACGTGCTCGCGAGCATTCCGATGGTCCGGGTCACCCCCACCAACGACTTCCGCTACGCCATCACGCTGCCGGGGCACTTCACCAGCCGCTGCTCTCCCGTCATCTGGGTGGACGGGATGCGCTACGAGAGCGACTTCGACATCAACACGTACGCGCGCCCGCGCGACATCGCCGCCGTCGAGGTCTACTCCGGTCCCGCCGAGGTCCCCGCCCGCTTCGGCCCCACGAACTGCGGCGCCATCGTCATCTGGACCGGAGCAGTCGACACGCGGTAGCCCCGCCGCTACCGCCCCAGCCGGAACCCCGCGACGTACAGGATCGTGAGCGCGGTCTTCGCGTCGACGATCTCGCCATCCCGGATCATCTCGAGCGCTCGCGAGATCGGAAGCGTGTGCACCTCCACGAACTCGTCCGCCTCGAGCTTCGCCTCGCCGCGTGTGATCCCGGTCGCGAGGAAGGCGTGGATCTTCTCGTCGGTGAAGCCCGGGGTCGTGTAGAACGTGTACACGTGCTCCACGTGCTCGGCGGTGCAGCCGGTCTCCTCGAGCAGCTCCCGCCGCGCGCACGCCTCCGGCGCCTCCCCGGGATCGAGCCGACCCGCGGGGATCTCGTAGACGTAGCCATCGGCGGCGTAGCGATACTGCTTGATGAGCAGGATCTGCGGGTCCTCGCTGGAGGGATCGCTGAGGAGCGGGAGCACGGCGCTCGCGCCGGAATGGCGGATCATCTCCAGCTCCCCCACCGACCCATCGGGGAAGCGCACGGTGTCGATGTCCAGGTTCACGACCTTCCCGCTGTACACTCTCCTGCCGCCGATCTTTCCGGCCTCGGTCTCGCTCACGCTGGCTCCGGGGTGAAGAATGGTCTCGCGGGGCGCGTCACCGCGCGCCCCCCGCGATGCTCAGCAGCACGCGCGCCATCGCCGCGGGGATGCTCTCCCCGCGCAGCGCCAGCACGAGCGCCGCTCCGCCGAAGAGGAGCGCGAGCACCAGCCGCGCCGAAGCGCGGAGGATCGGCGGGAGATAGGGAAGCGACTCGCGGACGAGCCACATCCATGGCGGAACGGCGCGCGGACGGTGCATGACGAGGCGGGGGTGCGGTCTCCGGGTTCTCCATCGGCGCCGGCATGCGCCGGCGTCTGTCCAATGGACACTCGGCGTGGACACCCCGCCCCTGGCGGCTCATCCGGCGATGGGACGGCCGTCCGCGTCGTACACGTGCACCGGCCCCACCGCGAGCGCCTCGAGCGGTGCGCGCACGGCGGCGGGATCGCCGACCACCACGAGCTGCATGATCTCCGGGTGCAGGTAGCGCGACGCCGCGTGCAGCACATCCATCGTCGTCACCGCGCGGATGCGCTCCCGGTAGCGGTCGAAGTAGTCGTCCGGCAGCTCGTAGACCACCATCGCCGCCAGCGCCCGGGCGATCGCCTCGGTGGTCTCGTACTTAATCGGGAAGACGCCGTCGAGATAGCTCGTGGCGAGCGTCAGCTCGTCCGCGGAGATCGCGTCGGCGCGCATGCGCTCGATCTCCATCAGCACCTCGCGCGCCGCGTCGGCGGTGACGTCGCTCCGCACGGCCGTGGACACCACGAACGGACCGGCGCCGCGCCGCCACTCGAAGCCGCTGAAGGCGCCGTAGGTGTACGCGTGCTGCTCGCGCAGGTTGAGGTTGATGCGCGACGAGAAGAGCCCGCCGAGCACCGAGTTCATGACGAGCACCTTGAAGTAGTCGGGGTGCGAGCGCGGCAGCCCGGGGTGGCCGATGCGCAGCTCCGACTGCGGCGCCTCCTCCTTGCGCACGATGTGCGTGGCGGGCGCGGTGTGCGCCGGGGTCGCATCGGGGATCGGCGCCGACGGCGCGCTGCCGCGCCAGGTGCCGAACACCTCGCGCGCGATCGACGTCGCGTCGGCCACGGACACGTCCCCCACGAACACGAGCGTCGCCGCATCGGGGCGGTAGCGCTCCCGGTGGAACGCTTCCACGTCCGCGCGGCCGAGCGCGGAGACGCTCTCCTCCCCGCCATCCTCCGGCCGGGCGTAGCGCGAGGCGGGGGAATAGGTGAAGCGCGCGAACATCTCGTTGGCCAGCCCGCGCGGCTCGGTCCGGAGCTGCAGCAGGTCCGCCAGCCGCTCGGCCCGCAGTCGCTCCACCTCGCGCTCGGGGAACGCGGGCTCCAGCACCACCTCGCCGAGCAGCGCCACCGCTTCGCGCAGCCGCGATGAGAGCACGGTCGTGGCGACCGTGGCCGAGTCCCAGTCGGCACCGGCGACGAGCGCGCCGCCCAGCCGCTCGAAGCGCTCCGCCAGCTCGTTGCCGTCGCGCCGCGACGTCCCCTCGAGCAGCGCGCGCGCGGTGAGGTTGGCCACGCCATCCTTCCCTTCGGGCTCGGCGGAAGAGCCGGCGCTCGTCACGAGCATCACCGTCACCACCGGCAGCTTGTGCACCGGCGCGACGACCACGCGCAGGCCGCCGGGGATCGTCACCCGCTCGAAGGCGGGGAAGTGGTAGGGGCGCGGTGGCGCCGCCGCCGGACGCATGGTGGTGCTCACTGTCCCTCCGTGGCCGCGCCCGCCAGCTCCGCCTCCGCGCCTTCCGGCACGCGCGGCACGAACAGCAGCGATGCGCGATTGTCCGGTCCCAGCCGCGCGCGCGCGAACGCGCTCACCTGGTCGGCGGTCACGGCGCGGTAGCGCTCCGTCTGGACGTTCACGAGTCCCGGGTCGCCGAAGTACGTGGCGAACATCGACAGCTTGTCCGCCCGCTCGCCGGCCGACTGCATCGAGGAGGTGAATCCGGTCTCGATGAGCGCGACCGCGCGCTCCACGTCTACCGGCGTCACCCCGTCGCGCCACACGGCGTCGATCTCCTGCGCCACCTCCCCCTCGAGCACGTCGGGCGGGACTTCCGGGCGCGCCGTCACGTCCACCACCAGCAGGTCCGCTCCCTTCGCGAGATCGAAGGTGAAGGCGCTCGCCTCGGACGCCACCTGCCGCTCGCGCACCAGGCGGCGCTGCAGCCGGCTCCCCTTCCCCATCCCGAGCACCGCGCCGAGCACACTGGCGGCGTAGTACTCGTCGCTCCCGAACACCGGCGCGCGGAACGCGAGGAACAACCGCGGCACCATCACGCTGTCAGGCACCACCTCGCGCCGCCACTGGCCGAAGGTGGGCGGGAGCGTCATGTCGGGGAGCGGCGGCGTGCCGCCGCCCGCGGGGATCGGGCCGAAGTAGCGCTCCACGAGCGCGCGGGTCTCGGCGGGATCGAAGTCCCCGGCGATCGACAGCACCGCGTTGTCCGGCGTGTAGTACGTGGCGAAGAACGTGGCCACGTCCTCGAGGCTCGCCTCGGTGAGATCCTCCATCGAGCCGATGAGCGAGTGATGGAACGGGTGCTCCGGCGGGAACGCGAGCGCAGGCAGCCGCTCCCACCACGTGCCGTACGGCTGGTTGTCCACGCTCCACCGGCGCTCGTTCTTCACCACGTCACGCTGCGTGTCGAGCTTCTGCTGCGTCATGGCCGGGAGCAACGCGCCCATCCGGTCGGCCTCCAGCCAGAGCGCGAGCGCGAGCTGGTTCGACGGCACCGTCTCGAAGTAGTTCGTGCGCTCGAGCCAGGTGGAGCCGTTGAGCGTCCCGCCCGCGCGCTGGATGAGCTCGAAATGCTCGTTCGCGCCGACGTGCGCGGACCCCTGGAACAGCATGTGCTCGAACAGGTGCGCGAACCCCGTGCGCCCCGCTCGCTCGTTCGCCGAGCCGACGTGATACCAGAGGTTCACCGCCACGATCGGCGCCGTGTGGTCTTCCGAGAGCGTGACGAAGAGTCCGTTGGGAAGCCGGAATGTTTCGATCGGAATGCGCATGGTCGAAAGTTGCATGGTTCCGTGGACGCGAGAAACCCCGGTGTCGCACGCGTCCCTCAGCCGGAGCCCCCTGCTTGACACGTATCGGACGCGTCTTCATACTCACGTCCCCACTTGGCTCCCGCCCGGTGGGAACCCGAAGCCCAGAACGTCCGTTGCGCGGGTGACGAGGCGCCCCACGTGAGCGCGCCGGATGATGAGTCATCGTCAGGATGTATTCCACGCGGTCGCGTGTGCGTAGTAAAACCACAATGGTACGGAGGTGACTACCATGGCAGCGGACTTCTTCATCGGCGAGTCCCTGGTGGGCGACGGCAACGAGGTCGCGCACATCGATCTCATCATCGGCTCCAAATCGGGACACGCGGGACAGGCCTTCTGCAACGCGCTCGCCAACAACAAGGACGGCTTCACCACGCTGCTCGCGGTCGTGACACCGAACCTGGCCGCCAAGCCGGACACGATCCTCTTCAACAAGGTCACGATCAAGGGCGCCAAGCAGGCGGTGCAGATGTTCGGTCCCGCGCAGGCCGCCGTCGCGCGCGCCGTGGTGGACTCCGTGGAAGCCGGCGTGATCCCCCGCGACCGGGTGGACGACTACTGCGTGCTCGTCGGAGTGTTCATCCACTGGGATGCCAGCGACGACAAGAAGATCTTCGACTTCAACTACCGCGCGACCCGGCAGGCGCTCGAGCGGGCGATGAAGGGGCAGCCGAAGGCGGATGAGGTGATCAGCGGCGCCAAGACGGCGCGTCACCCCTTCGCGAGCGGCGCGGAAGGCTGACAGCGGCCGGCACGGCGGCCCAGGAAGTGAAAGACACACGGGTACGCGGAGGGGAGACGCGCTCGGCGCATTCCCTCGGCGTACCCGTGTGACATCGTACCACCTCCACGGAGCGCTCCCGCCATGCGAAAGCTTCTGTTGCAGCTCGACAGCTCGCGTCTGCCGAGCGTCTTCGACGCGGTGGTGGCGTACGATGCCGGCGCCGACGAGCTCATGAGTCGTGGCGGCATCACCGAGGACGATGTACGCGACCTCATCCATGGCTGCATCTTCACCCGCGGCCCCAAGGACCTGAAGAACACGGCCGTGTTCATCGGCGGGAGCGACATGGCCGCCGGCGAGCGCCTCCTCGCCGCCGCGGAGAAGGCGTTCTTCGGGCCGTTCCGGGTGTCGCTCATGCTCGACTCGAACGGCTCGAACACCACCGCCGTCGCGGCGGTGATGAAGATCCGCCATGCGCTGGGCGATGTGCGCGGGAAGCGCGTCCTCGTCACCGCCGGCACCGGACCGGTGGGAATGCGCGCCGCGGGACTCCTCGCGCGCGCCGGCGCGGAGGTCACCATCACCTCCCGCAAGGTGGACGAGGGGGACCGCATCGCGCGCGAGATCTCCAAGCGCTTCGGCGGCACGGTGCACTGCCACACGCTGCACGACGCGAGTGAGGCGGCGCGCGCGATGGAGGGAGCGCAGGTGCTGCTCAACGCCGGCCCCGCCGGCATCATGCTCGTGCCGCGCGATGCCTGGGCCGGGCGCGCGGGGCTCGCCGTCGCCGTGGATCTCAACGCCGTCCCGCCGCTCGGCATCGAGGGGATCGAGCCCACCGATGATGGCGCGACGCGTGACGGCGTCACCGTCTTCGGCGCGCTCGGCGTGGGCGGGTTCAAGATGAAGGTGCACAAGGCGTGCATCGCGAAGCTGTTCGAGCGCAACGATCTCGTGCTCGACGCCGAGACGATCGAGGATGTGGCCAAGGAGCTGGGCGCGTGAATGCGCGTCATCGGCATCGATCCCGGCACCGTGAGCATCGACCTCTGCGGACTCGCGGACGGAGCGGTCTTCCTCGACCGGTCCATCCCCACCGCTGAGGCGCTCGGCGATCCGGAGGGATTCGTCGCGATCCTTCGCGACGCGGCGCCGGCGCTGATCGCCGGACCATCGGGGTACGGGCTTCCCCTCACCACGGTCGCCGACGCGGACGACGAGGTGCTCCGTCTCGCCTATCTCGCCGCCCCGGGCGAGACGGGGGGGATCGGCGGGCTGCGCGCGCTCGCGCGCGCGTTCGAGCGCGCCGGGCTGCCGGTGGTGTTCACCCCCGGCGTCATCCATCTGCCCACCGTCCCCGCGCACCGCAAGGTGAACCGGGTGGACATGGGCACCGCCGACAAGGTGTGCGCCGCGGCGCTCGGCGTGCACGATCAGGCGCGGCGGATGGGCGGAGCGCTGCGCGACGTCTCCTTCATTCTCCTGGAGCTCGGGGGCGCGTTCAGCGCCGCGCTCGCCGTGCGCGATGGCCGCATCGTCGACGGCCAGGGCGGCACCGCCGGTCCGCTCGGCGTGCTCGCCGCCGGCGCGCTCGATGGCGAGGTGGCGTTCCTGGCGGGGGAGGTGGACAAGTCGCTCCTCTTCCGCGGCGGCGTCGCGAGCCTGGTGGGCGATGCGGAGCACGCGGTGCGGCGGATCGCCGAGCCGGAGCGCCCGTGCGACCGGCTGGCGCGGGAGGCGTTCCTGGAGAGCGCGGTGAAGGCCGTGGCCGCGCTGCACGTGGTGGTGCCGCACCCGCGCGAGATCCTGCTCTCCGGGCGCGTGGCGCGCGTGGAGAGCATCGCGCGCGAGCTGCGCCTCCGGCTCAGTCCGTTCGGTCCGGTGCGCCAGCTCGAGGGCTTCGCGCGCGTGTCCAAGGAAGCGGCACAGGGCGCGGCGCTCATCGCCGACGGGCTCGCGGGCGGCATCAACGAGCCGCTCACGAGCGTGCTCGGGATCCGCGAGGCCGCGGGCACGGCGCTCGATCATCTCTACATCATCACGCGCGATGCGGCTCGCCGCCGGCTCGGTCTCGCCTGACGGGGACGCGCCTGACGGGCCGGCGCGCCCGCCGCGCGTGCTCGTGGCGGGACTGTCCACGCGGGCGATCGCGGAGTCGGCCGCGCGGGCCGGCGTGGCCGTGCGATCGCTCGACGGCTTCGGCGACCTCGATCACGCGGCGCGCCCCGCGCTCGCGCTCGCGCGGGACTTCGGGCTCGCCTACGATGCCGCGGCCATCGCGCGCATCGGGCGCGACATCGAGTGCGATGCCGTGGTCTACGTGGCGAGCCTCGAGAATCATCCGCGCGCCGTCGCCCGGCTGGCCGGCGGCCGCGCGCTGTGGGGCAATTCCCCCGCCGTGCTCGAGCGAGTGCGCGACCCGGTGCGCCTCGCGCGCGCGCTGCGCGCGCGCTCTCTCCCGGCGGCCGCGGTGCGCACGGTCCCCCCTCGCGCGGCGGAGGCGCCAGCGCGCTGGCTCGTCAAGCCGCGCGCCTCGGGGGGAGGGCACGGGATCGTGCCGTGGCGCCGCGGGAGCCGGCTCCCGCGGCGCCACGTGTTGCAGGAGCGGATCGACGGTGTACCCGGCTCGCTCGTGTTCGCCGCCGACGGACGCGACGCGGTCCCCTTCGGCATCTCCTGGCAGCTCGCCGGCGAGCGCGAGCTCGGCGCGAGCGGCTTCCAGTACTGCGGCAGCATCCTCGCGCCGGCCCCCGCGCTCCTCCCCGCCGCGACCGCGATCGCGCAGGCGCTGGTGGAGGCGTTCGGCCTCGTCGGCGTGAACGGCGTGGACTTCGTCGCGCGCGATGGCGTGCCGGTGCCCATCGAGGTGAACCCGCGCTGCTCGGCGTCCATGGAGCTGGCCGAGCGCGCGTTCGGCTTCTCGGTGTTTCGCGCCCACGTGGATGGGTGTGCCGGCGCGCTCCCGCGCTTCGACCTCGCCGGCGCGCTGCGTGCCGCGCCGGGCGCCGTGGGCAAGGCCGTGCTCTACGCGCGCCGCTCCGTGCTCATCGGCGACAGCCGCCGCTGGCTCGAGCGCGACGATGTCAGGGATGTGCCGCACCCCGGCGAGCGCATCGCGGCCGGACGTCCCATCTGCACTATCTTTGCGCGGGGACGTGATGCCGGATCCTGCCGGGCAGCGCTTGTGCGGCGCGCGCGCAAGCTGTATGAGGAGATCGAGGGACGAGGGCGGAGGATCGCATGAGTGCTGCGTCGGCTACGGTGGAGCACGCCACCTGCCTCGGCTGCGGGTGCACCTGTGACGACATCGCGGTCGTCGTACGCGACGACCGCATCGCCGAGGCGCGCAACGCATGCCCGCTCGGCGCGGCGTGGTTCGGCGACGGGACCGTGCCGGGGGAGGTGCGCGCGCGCGGCGCGAGCGTGTCGCTCGACGCGGCGCTCGACGCGGCGGCCGCGCTCCTCGCCGGAGCGCGGCGCCCCCTCGTGCAACTCGCGCCCGACATCTCCTGCGAGACCCAGCGCGCCGCGCTCGCCATCGCCGACCGGCTCCACGCGCTCGCCGACGGCGTGACGTCATCCACCGCCGCCGGCGGCGTGCTCGCGGCGCAGCGCCGCGGCCGGGCCGGCGCGACGCTCGGCGAGATCCGGAACCGCGCCGACCTCGTTCTGTTCTGGGGAGTGGACCCGGCACGCCGCTATCCGCGCTTCACCACGCGCTACGCGCCGGACCCGCCCGGGCTGTTCGTCCCCGAGGGGCGCGCCGGTCGCACGGTGGCCGGCGTGGACGTCGGCGAGGCCGCCGCGCCGCCGGAGGCGGAGCCGCGCGTGCGCCTCGAGGACGGGGAGGAGCTCGACGCCCTCACCGCGCTGCGCACGCTGCTGGCGGAGCGCACGCCATCGTCGTCCGCCGACGCGCTCGCGAAGCGCGTGGCGCCGCTCGCCGAGCGACTGCGCGGAGCGCGCTACGCAGTGGTGGTGTACGACGGCGAGTCCAGCGTGCCCGGCGACACGCGCCGCGCCGAGGGAGTGATCGCGCTCGTGCAGCAGCTCAACGCCCGGACGCGCGCGGCGCTGTGCACGCTGCGCGCGGGCGGGAACCGCAGCGGCGCCGAGGCGGTGATGACCTGGCAGACCGGCTTTCCCATGTGCGTCGACTTCTCGCGGGGGACGCCGCGCTACCGCCCCGATGATGGCGCCGCCGCGTGGCTCCGGAGCGGGGAGGTGGACGCGCTGCTCGTGGTGGGCGATGCGCGTGCCGCGCCCGTGCTTCCGGCGGACGACGTGCCGCGCGTCATCATCGGTCCGCGGGCGAGCACCGCCACTCCCGCGCCGGCGGTGGCGATCGACACCGGCGTGGCCGGCATCCACGACGGAGGCACCGCGTACCGCATGGACGACGTGCCGCTCCCGCTGCGCCCGTCGGTCCCTGGCCCACGCTCGGCGCTCGACGTGGTGGGCGCGCTCGCCGAGCGCGTCCGCCGCGCGCGCGGGGAGCGGGGCGCATGAGCCGGCTGCGCATCACCGGCGGAGAGGTCTACGACCCCGCCAACGGCGTGGATGGCGAGGTGCGCGACATCTGCATCGAGGATGGCCGGGTCGTGGCATCGATCCCGGACGACGCGCCGCGCCTGGATGCCCGCGGGCTCGTGGTGATGCCGGGGGGGATCGACATCCACGCCCACGTCGCGGCGAGCAGCGTGAACGGCGCCCGGCGGATGCTGCCGGAGGAGCGGGTGCGCGACCTGGCCGCGGCGCCGGAGCTCGAGGATGGCCCCGGGCGCTCCGGCAGCGGCGGCACCGTGCCGAGCACCTTCACCACCGGCTACCGGTACGCCGGCCTCGGCTACACCACCGTCTTCGACGCCGCGGTGGCCCCGGTGAGCGCGCGCGACACGCACGCGCAGTTCGACGACACGCCCATCATCGATGCCGGCTGCTTCATCCTGATGGGCAACGACGAGTACCTGCTGCGCCAGATCGCCGCGGGCGAGCGCGAGCGCGCGCGCGACTACGCCGCCTGGCTGCTCGGCGCGGCCGGCGGCTACGCCATCAAGATCGTGAACCCGGGGGGCGTGGAGCTCTGGAAGCGGAACGTCCGCGAGATCCGGAGCATCGACGACGAGGTGGGGCACGCCGGCGTGACACCGCGCGCCGTGCTCGAGACGCTCGCCGACGCGGCCGATGCGCTCCGGCTCCCGCACCCGGTGCACATCCACTGCAACAACCTCGGTGTCCCCGGCAACGTCGCGACGACGCTCGACAGCATGCGTGCCGTCGAGGGACGGCGGGCGCACTTCACGCACCTCCAGTTCCACAGCTACGCCGGCGAGCGTGGCAAGGCATGGAGCTCCGCCGCGCGGCAGGTGATCGAGGTCGTGAACGAGAACCGGAACCTCACGGCCGACGTGGGGCAGGTGATGTTCGGCCCCGCCACCACGCTCACCGCGGATGGCGCCGTGGAGTACCTGCTCCACGCCAGCACCGGGCGCAAGTGGCTGAACGTCGATGTCGAGCTCGAGACTGGGTGCGGCGTGGTGCCGTACGAGTACCGCGAGCGCGCCGCCGTCTCCGCGCTCCAGTGGGTGATCGGCCTCGAGCTGTTCCTGCTCTCAGCCGACCCGTGGCGCGTGGTGCTCTCCACCGACCACCCCAACGGCGGGTCGTTCGCCAGCTATCCGGAGCTCATCCGCCTGCTCATGGACCGCGCGTACCGCGACGAGCGCCTGAAGCGGGTGAACCAGACGATGCTCGCCGGCAGCGCGCTCGCCGACGGGATCGCCCGCGAGTACACGCTCGGGGAGATCGCCATCATCACGCGCGCCGGACCGGCGCGGCAGCTCGGGTTGGCGCACAAGGGGCATCTCGGTCCCGGCGCCGATGCGGACGTCACCATCTACACGCCGAACGCCGACCGCGCGGTGATGTTCTCCACGCCGCGCTACGTGTTGAAGGGGGGCGTGGTGGTGGTGGAGGAAGGACAGTTGCGGCGCGCCCCGGCCACGCGGCGGCTCCACGTGCGCCCCGCGTTCGACGACGCCGTGACGCGCGACCTGCGCCGCTGGTTCGATCGCTATGGCACCGTCTCCTTCGACAACTACCCGGTGGCGCCGCTGCGCGATCCGCCGGTGGCGGAGGGCGCCTGACGTGGAGATCCGCGGTGTCACGATCGTGGACACGTTCGCCGAGGCGTTCGGGATGCGCGGCGCGCGCGTGGTCATCACCGCCCACACGCTCGAGTGGGCGCGCACGTCCGCGCTCTCGATGACCGGCTTCTCCACCTCCGTGATCGGGTGCAAGGTCGAGGCGGGGATCGAGCGCACGCTCGCGCCGGACGAGACGCCGGACGGCCGGCCGGGGGTGAGCGTGCTTCTCTTCACCATGGACTCCGCCAGCCTGCCCACGCGGCTGATCGAGCGCATCGGGCAGACGGTGCTCACCTGTCCCACCACCGCCTGCTTCGACGGGCTCCCCGGCGAGACCGAGCGGCTCCCCGTGGGGCGCGCGCTGCGCGTGTTCGGCGATGGGTTCCAGTCGAGCAAGGTCATCGCCGGGCTGCGCTACTGGCGCATCCCGGTCATGGAAGGGGAGTTCCTGGTGCAGGAGGACTTCGGCAAGGTGAAGGGGGTGGGGGGCGGCAACTTCCTGATCCTCGCCGAGAGCGCCGAGGCGGCGCTGCGGGCGGCGGAGGGCGCGGTGGACGCGGTGCGCGAGCTGCCGGGGGTGATCCTCCCCTTTCCCGGCGGCATCGTGCGCAGCGGGAGCAAGGTGGGGTCGAAGCGCTACAAGAACCTGATCGCCACCACCAACGATGCCTACGCGCCCACTCTGCGCGCGCTCACGGCGACCGATCTCCCCGACGGGGTGAACGCGGTGCTCGAGATCGTGCTGGACGGCGTGGACGAGGCATCCATCTCCGCCGCCATGCGCGCGGGGATCGACGCGGCTTGCCAGCCGGGGGTGCGGGCCATCACCGCCGGCAACTACGGTGGCAAGCTCGGCCCGTATCACTTCCACCTCCAGAAGATCATGCGCGGCGATGCGGGAGGGGGCTCGTGAGCGACATCGTGACCCTCACCCTGCGCGCTCCGCTCGAGCGGACGGTGGAGGCGGAGGCCATCACCCCCGACCGCTTCCAGGCGCTCGGCGAGCGGGAGATCGCCGAGCTCCCGGTGTGGGAGGGAGCGAGGCAGCTTCGCCTCGGCGAGCTGTTCGACGTGCGCGGCGACCGTGCCGCGCGTGTGCGCGTGGTGGGCGACTGCTCGCGCATCGATGCCCTGGGCGCCGGCATGTCCACCGGCGAGCTGGTGATCGAGGGGCGTGCCGGGCGGTACGCCGGCACGCGGATGACGGGCGGCACGGTGCACGTCGCCGGCGACGCCGGCGATGGGGCGGGGCTCGAGATGGCCGGCGGGGTGCTGCGCATCGATGGCGATGCGGGCGACCGGGTGGGGGGAGCCCGGCTCGGCGCATCGAAAGGGATGCTCGGGGGGGAGATCGTGGTGCGCGGCGCGGTGGGCGCCGAGGCGGGCTCGCGCATGCGACGCGGGCTCATCGTGTGTGCCCGCGCCGGCGCGCGCGCCGGCGAGGCGATGATCGCCGGCAGCATCATCGCGCTCGGCGACGTCGGCGAGGACCCGGGGCGCTACAACAAGCGAGGCTCCATCGTGGTGCTCGGCGCCGTGTCGGTCCCCGCCGGCTACGCGTACGACTGCACCTACGAGCCCCCACACGTGGCGCTCACACTGCGCATGCTGCGCGCGCGCTTCGGCGTGGCGGTGGAGAACGGCGGCGAGCGCGGTCGCTACCGCCGGTACAGTGGAGACATGAGCGAGCTGGGTCGAGGCGAATTGCTCGTTCGGGAGGGCGCGTGACGGACGGACTGGAGCTCAACGAGCGGGCGTGGGCGATCGCGGACGGGGTGGCCGAGCGTGCGGAGGAGCTGCGCGTGTCGGCGCGCACGCTCGCGTCTGGCGCCCGGGTGATCGACGCCGGCGTGAATGCCGACGGTGGGCTCGGGGCGGGGATCGCCCTGGCGGAGCTGTGCATGGGCGGGCTCGGGCACATTAGTATCCAACAGATACGAATTGGAGACACCGACCATCCGGGCGTGCGGGTGTGGACCGATCACCCCGCCGTGGCGTGCATGGCCTCGCAGTACGCCGGCTGGGCGCTCAAGGCGGGGAAGTACTTCGCCATGGCGTCCGGCCCCCTGCGCGCCCGGGCGCGCGTGGAAACGGAGCTGTACGAGAAGCTCGGCTACGCGGAGTCCGCCTCGCGCGGCGTGCTCGTGCTGGAGGGGCGCACGCTCCCCGACGACGAGGTCGCGACCTACGTGGCCTCGCGCGCGGGGATCGAGCCGGCGGGGATCACCTTCGCCATCGCGCCCACCGCATCCATCGCCGGCGGCGTGCAGATCGTCGCCCGCATCCTCGAGACGGGATTGCACAAGATGGAGACGCTCGGCTTCGACGTGCGGCGCGTGGTGAGCGGCGTGGGCACGGCGCCCATCCCGCCCGTGGCCCGCGACGATCTCCGGGCCATCGGCCGCACCAACGACTGCATCTTGTACGGCGGGGACGCGCGCTTCGTCGTGCGCGCGGGCGACGACGAGCTCGAGGCGCTGGCGAAGTCGCTCCCCGCCTCCGCGTCGAGTGACTACGGCACGCCGTTCTACGACATCTTCAAGCGCTACGAGGGCGATTTCTACAAGATCGACAAGATGCTCTTCAGCCCCGCGCGGGTCTGGCTCACGAGCGCCACCTCCGGTCGCACGTTCTCCGGCGGGCGCCTCGCGCCCGACGTGCTCGAGCAGTCGCTGTTCGCGTAACGCTCGTCCGCTCGTCCCGTCCTGGACCCCTCTGCCAAGGAGCCGACCATGTGGGCCGTCGTCGTGCTGTACAACACTCCGACCGATCCCGCCGCGTTCGAGAAGTACTACGCGGGGACGCACCTGCCGCTGCTGGAGAAGCACACGAAAGAGATCGGCATCAGCCGGAGCGTGTTCGAGAAGTTCGAGAGCGCGCTCGATGGCTCGGCGCCCGCGTTCTATCGCAAGGCCGAGCTCTGGTTCGATTCGCGTGAGGCGCTCGACCGCGGCATGGCGACGGCGGGGTTCGGCGCGGTGGCCGGCGACATTCCCAAGTTCGCATCGGGCGGGGTGGTGGGTCTGATCGCGAACGTGGCCTCCTGAGCGGCGGCGCGCCGACCAGCCGCCGTTCGTCGCCCGTGTTCATCCCCATTCTCGCCGCGCGCGATGGCTGGCACACCGACCAGCTGTCGCGCGCCATCGCCGCGCGCGGGCACCGCACGGCGGTACTGCCGTACGAGACGCTCGTCGCCAGACTCGGCACCGCCCCCGGAGCGCGCGCCGCGCTCGCCGCGCGCGAGCACGACCTGCTCGACGCGGACGCCGTGCTCGCGCGCATCATTCCCAACGGCTCCCTCGAGCAGATCATCTACCGGGTGGACGCGCTCCACTGGCTCGAGGACCTGGGCGTTTGCGTCATGAATCCGCCGCGCGCGATCGAGCGTACGGTGGACAAGTTCTACACGTCCGCGCTGCTCCAGCGCGCGGGGCTCCCCACCCCGGAGACGGTGGTGTGCGAGCGCGCCGAGGATGCGCTCGCCGCGTTCCGGACGATGGGCGACGTGATCGTGAAGCCGCTCTTCGGATCGATGGGCCTCGGCATGGTGCGCGTGAGCGATGAGGAGATCGCGTGGCGCGTGTTCCGCGCGCTGGAAGCGATCCGAGGGGTGTATTATCTTCAGCGCGCGATTGCGCACGAGGGATGTGATGTCCGCGCGTTCGTGGTCGGCGACCGTGTGATCGGGGCCATCGAGCGAAGGGCGGCGGGCTGGCGGACGAACATCTCGCGCGGCGGGGCGGCGCGGAGGATCGCGCTCCCGGCCGAGTGGGAGGCGATGGCGGTGTGTGCCGTGCGCGCCGTGGGCGCCGAGTACGCCGGCGTGGACCTCCTGCCGGCGCGTGACGGGATGGTCTACGTACTCGAGGTCAACGGTATTCCCGGATGGCGCGGTCTGCAGCAGGCAACCTCCATCGACGTCGCGGCGACGATCGTCGCGCATCTGCTCGACGCGCGAGAGGCGCGCGCGTGAGCGCGGAGCCGCGGCCGACCTTGCTCCCGCGCCAGGCGGCGGATGTGGCCACCGCCGCCCAGCTCGCCTGCCTTCTCGAGGTGAGCGCGCCGAAGCCGGGAAACGTCGCCCCGGGCGCGCACTTCCACGACACCCGCTACGAGCAGTTCCTCGCGAGCGCCGCGGCCATCGGCCCCGCCGTCGCCACAGCCGGTGAGCGCCCACTCGGCGCCACCATCCGCGCCGCCGTCGAGGCCACCGCGCGCTGGGGGCGCGCGAACACCAATCTCGGCATCGTCCTCCTGCTCGCGCCGCTCGCGCGCGCCGCGCTGACCGCGGCCGCCGGATCCGCCGCCTCCTCGTTCGGGCTCCGCGCGAGCGTGGAGCGGGTGCTCGACGAGACCACCGTGGGCGACGCCGCCGACGTGTACGCCGCCATCCGGCTCGCCGCCCCCGGCGGCCTCGGACGCGCGGACGCGCAGGATGTCGCCGGCGAGCCGACCGCGCCGCTCCGCGACGTGATGGCGCTGGCCGCCGGCCGTGATGCCATCGCGCGCGAGTACGCCACCACGTTCGCCCACACCTTCGACGTCGGCGCCCCGGCGCTCGCGCGCGCGCGTGCCGTGGGGCTCCACTGGGACGACGCCGTGCTCGAGACCTTTCTCGCGCTCCTCGCCGCGGCCCCCGACACGCACATCGCCCGGAAGCTCGGCGCCGATGCCGCCGCCGACGTGATGCGCCGCGCCCGCGTCGTTACCGATCTCGGGGGCGCACGCACGCCGGCCGGCCGCGAGGCCATCGTCCGGCTCGATGGCGAGCTGCGCGACCCGGGGAACGCCTGGAACCCGGGCGCCACCGCCGACCTCACCGCCGCCGCCATCTTCGTCGTGCTCCTCGACGGCGGCTGGCGCTGATTCCGGAGGGAACAAGTGCGCACCCATGGAGAGTTCAGGGTCAAGGTGGCCAAGGACTACCTCGTGTTCGCCTCGGCGCATTTCATCACGTTCGCCGGGCACCGATGCGAGTCGCTCCATGGCCACAACTACCGCGTCGGCATCACCCTCGAAGGGGCCATCGACGAGGAAAGTTGGTACGTGATGGATTTCTCTGTCGTGAAGAAGCTGATGAAGCGGCTCTGCGACGAGATCGATCACAAAGTGCTGCTCCCTCTCCAGAATCCGAAGATCCAGGTCTCGGAACAGGGCGACGCGATCCATGTCGCGTACGAGGGGAAGCCGCGCTACGTGTTTCCCCGGTCCGATTGCGCGCTCCTGCCGATTCCGAACACCACGGTGGAGATGCTCGCGCAGTTGCTGACCCGGCGCGCGCTGGCCGAGCTGAACGAAATGGGCATCGCCCACCTCACGGTGATCGAGATGGAAGTGGAGGAGAACTTCGGCCAGTCCGCCATCTATCGGGAGCTGCTGGGATAGCTCCGCCATTCATGGCAACACCGTATTCGAGGCTCTCATGCCGTTATTCTCCATTCTCGGGGCGGCCCTGATCGCCGCCACCCCCACGATCTCGTCGGCGCGCGCCGACAGCGGCACCCTCGCGCCCCACACCGTTCAGGTCACCGTCGACTCCGCCCATCAGCGGATCGTCGTCACCGCCGGTCCGTTCGACCTCATGGACATGTCGAACATGGGCGATGAGGGGATGCACCAGCCATCGGAGCTCCTGCCGTTCGCCTGGCCGGTGGACGGCTATCTGCGCGGCTTCCGCGTGGAGACGCGCGACCGCTCCGGCCACGTGCTCGATGCGCACCTGCTGCACCACCTCATCGGCGTGAACTTCGACCGCCGGCAGCTCGTCTATCCCGCCGTCGAGCGGCTGTTCGGCTGGGGTGCCGAGACGGATCCGGTGGAGCTGCCCAAGTCCCTCGGCGTTCCGCTCGCCCGCGGGGAGAAGCTCGGGATGTACGCCGCCTTCCATAACGAAACGGGGAAGGACATCCGCGGCGCCTATCTCCGCGTGACGCTCCTCTACACGCCGAAGAAGGGGAGCCACGTCACACCCGTGATGCCGTTCTACGTGGACGTGAACAACGTCATCGGCGGACAGACGGTGTTCGACATCCCCCCCGGCCACTCGAGCCGGAGCTACGAGTTCACGGTCCCCGTCTCCGGCCGCCTCATCGGCGTGGGCGGGCACCTGCATGACTACGGCGAGTCCGTCCGCCTCGAGGATGCGGAGACGGGGAAGGTGCTCGTCCGCCTCAACGCCAAGCGCGACGACCGCGGGCACGTCCTGAAGGTCGGGCGCCACATCTTCGGCTTCTACACCGATGCGCTCCCGCTCGAGGCGAACCACCGCTACCGCGTGGTGGCCGAGTATCTGAATCCCACGAGGAAGACGGTGAAGAACGGCGCCATGGCCCACATCAACGGCGCCTTCATGCCCGCCGACCTCGCCCAGTGGCCCACGCTCGATCGGAACGACCCGATGATCCGGAAGGACATCGCCACGCTCCCCTCCGCGCACGAGATGAAGCAGGCGCTCGACGGGAGCTCCGGCGCGAGGGGGGGACACGACATGGACCACATGAGCCACATGCGGCACGGCACCATGGCGGGCCATGGCACCAACATGCGGATGGACCAGATGCCGGCCATGAGCCACGATCATCACGACACGGGGAGCGCCGACTCCACCGCGCGGTCGGATTCCAGCCGGAGCCACCCTCGCTCCTGACCGTCGCACCGGTCGCCCGGGGCGCCGCGACCCGATCTCGGCGCCCCGGTCCACCGCGCGCCGCGAGATCAGCGCGCGCGCGTGAGCGCGGCGATCGTGTCCGCGCCGATCCTGCCGTCGTGCAGCGCGCTCCCCACGAGCGCGGCATCGGCTCCCCCCTCCGCCAGCCGCTCCAGATCGGCCGGGCCCCGAACTCCCCCGCCGGCCACCAGCTCCACCTCGGGGAGGGCGCGACGGAGCGCCCGCACCAGCTCGAGATCGACCCCGGCGCCCGCGCCCACCCGCGCCAGATCGATCATCACCACGCTTCGCGCTCCGGCCGCCGCCCCCAGCTCGGCGATCGCCGCCGGCGCGAGCCGGGCCAGCTCCGGCGCTCGCGTCACCGGCACGCCGCCGCGCAGATCGATGCTCAGCGCCACCCGCTCCTCCCCGGCCGCCGCGACGATCTCCCGCAGTGCCTCGAGCGATGGGAGCGTCTCGAGCGCGACGATCACGCGCGCGGCGCCGAGCGCCTCCACCGCCGCCGCGTGCTCCGCGGTCGCCACGCCGGCGTCCACCCATGCATGCGCACCGCTACAGAGCTCGCGCAGCGACGCCTCTTGCCGGGACGCGCCGCCGATGGCGTCCAGGTCCGCCACGTACAGCTCTGCGACGCCCAGCCGCTCGCGATAGCCGAGGGCGAGCGCCAACGGATCGCCGTCCGCCGCACCCTCCGGCGTCAGCACCGACCGGGCTGGAGCGTACTCCTCCCGCCGCCCGCCGCGCGCGTGTACCGCGACGCCGTGCGCGAGGTCGAGCACCGGAATCACCCGCATGGTCCCCTCCGCGACTGCGCTTCCGACCGGTGGACGCCATGAGCACCGTGCTGGGATGGGACGTCGGCGGCGTGAACGTGAAGGGCGCGCTGGTGCGCGACGGCGCGGTGCTGGAAGCCCGGACGGCGCCGTTCGAGCTGCAGCGCGCCCCGGATCGTCTGCCCGTGCTCCTCCGCGAGCTGGCGGCCGAGCTGGGCGCCGCTCCGCACGACCGTCACGCCCTCACCATGACCGCCGAGCTCTCGCAGCTCTTCCGTACCAAGCGCGAGGGGGTGTCGTTCGTCCTCGACGCCGCGGTCCGGGCGTTCCCCGCCGCGGTGATCGGCGTGTACACGGTCGACGGCCGCTTCCTTCCACCGGAAGATGCCAACGCCGTCCCGCTCCTCGTCGCTGCGTCGAACTGGCACGCAACAGCCTCCGTAGTGTCGCAGGAATGGCGCGATTGTATACTGGTGGACACCGGCACGACGACCACGGACGTGATCCCGATCCGCGGGGGCGAAGTGACGGCCGAGGGGCGCACGGATCCCGAGCGCCTCGCGTCCGGAGAGCTGCTCTACCTGGGCACATTGCGCACCCCGGTCGAGGCCGTGACACGCGAGGCGCCGTTCCGAGGACGGATGGCGGGCGTGTCCGCCGAGGCGTTCGCGCTCGTGGGGGACGTGCACCTGTGGCGCGGCGATCTCTCGCCGGAGCAATACACCGTCCCCACGCCGGACGGGCGGCCGGCGACGCGCGAGTTCGCGCGCGAGCGGATCGCGCGGGTGGTCTGCGCCGACCTCGAGATGCTCGACGATGCCGCCATCGATGCCATCGCGGCCCACGTGGCGGACGAGCAGGTGGAGCGCATCGCGGCGGCGCTCGCTCGCGTCCATGACCGTCATCCTCGTGCGCTCACCGTGGTGGCGGCGGGGCTCGGGGCGTTCCTGGCCGTGCGCGCGGCGGCGCGGCTCGGGCTCCAGGCGGTGGCGCTCGCCGACGCCATGGGTGCCGAGGCGGCCCGGGCGGCCCCGGCCGCGGCGGTGGCTCTCCTGCTGGAGCGACACTGATGAGAGATCGGCATCGGACCGTGGTGAAGGTCGGGGGGGCGCTGCTCGCTCGCCCCGGAGCGCTCGAGAGTGCGTTGCGAGCGATCGAGAGCGCCGTCGCGCGCGGCGAGCAGGTGGTCGTGGTCCCCGGCGGCGGCCCGTTCGCCGACGCCGTCCGCGCCGTGGACGCATCCATCGGACTCGATCGCGATGCCGCGCACTGGATGGCCGTGCTGGCCATGAGCGAGTACGCGTATCTGATCGCGTCGCGCACCGCGCGCGCGCGACTCGTCGAGACGCCGGACGAGATCGCGCACGCGTTGCACGAGCGCACGATCCCCGTGCTCACCCCCTACCGCTGGCTCGTCGAGGAAGACCCGCTCCCCCACACGTGGGACGTGACGAGCGACAGCATCGCGGCGTGGGTGGCGGGGCGGCTCGGCGCGCCCCGGCTCGTGCTGGTGAAGCCCGTGGCTGGGGAGATGGCCACGCTCGTCGATCGCTATTTCGACAGGGCGCTCCCCCCGGGCGTGCGAGCGATCATCGCCGACGATGCCGGGCTCACCGAAGCGCTGCGCGCGGGGTGATCGCGGCCGAGCCGGCCGGCGCGCCGATCCGGTCGCCGGGCGAGCGCGTCTCTTCCGATCGGCCCGCCATCGCCGCGAGTGCGGCCACGCGCTCCCGGCTCACCCGTCCCGTGCGTCCGCCGTCGCACGCCGCGGTGCGCACGCCGGCGATGTCCGCGCCGAGCGATCGCGCCACGGAGAGATCCCCGCCGGCGAGCCCGCCGGCCAACGCCACCACGAGCGATGCCGCGTGCGCCGCGCCCACCCAGTCGGCCACCGCATCCTCGCGCATCACGTCGAACAGCGCGCCGCCATCCTTGCGCGCCGTATCGAGCAGCACGCCCATGGCGCCGGCGCGCGCGGCGATGTCGACGATCCGCGAGGGAGACACCGCGCCAACGCGGACCGCGTCGGCGTAGGCTACCGCCACCACCTCCGCGTCCCCACCGGCCGATCGGACGCCGCGCACCGCCGCGCGCAGGAGCGCCTCCACGCGCGCATCATCATCCGTCCCCGCGAAGCCGACCTTCACGTAGGCGATCCGTGCCGAGGCGGCATCGCGCGCCGCCCCCTCCACCTCGCTCGCGCTTCGCGCATCGCCCAGCGCCGCGCTCATCGGACGCGCTCCCCCCACCACCGCCGCGATCGCGCGCAGCGCCGCGCCGTCCACCGCGCCGAGTGCGCCGCGTGTCGGATCCTTCGCATCGATCACATCCGCGCCTCCATCGAGCGCCGCGCGAGCTTCCATCGCATCCGCCACACTCACCAGCAGCCGCATCCCCTGCCCCCTTGTGAGCATCCGTCGCCAGGCTATGTTAGCCCACTCGGTTTCACTATCGCGTACGTCGGCGGGGGAGGCAACCGGTTGGACGATCGCACAGCGGGCGGCAGGCACTCGCCGGACGGCGCGGGCGCGCTCGCCGGATCGGTCGCGGTCGTCACCGGCGCATCGACGGGGATCGGGCGCGCCATCGCGCTCGCCTTGGCGCGCGAGGGCGCCGACGTCGCGCTCACCTACCGCTCCGAGCAGGCGACGGCGCGCGTGGTGGCCGATGAGATCCGCGCGCTGTCGCGGCGCGCCGAGGTGTTCCGCATGGAGCTGGCCGACGCCGCATCCATCGAGGCACTCGGCCGCGATGCCCGCGATGCCTTCGGCCGGGTGGACATCTGGGTCAACAACGCCGGCGCGGACATCCTCACCGGCGCCGCGGCGCAGCTCTCCGACCTCGAGAAGCTCGACCGTCTCCTCATGGAAGATCTCCGCGGCACCGTGCTCGCCTCGTGGGAGGCGGCGCGGCTGATGCGCGCGCAGCCGGCTGGCGGAGTCATCCTCAACGTGAGCTGGGATCACGTGGTCACCGGGATGGCCGGCAGGAATCCGCAGATGTTCAGCGCCGCCAAGGGGGGGATCCTGAGCTTCAGCAAGTCGCTCGCGCGGTCCGTGGCCCCGACCGTGCGGGTGAACATCCTCGCCCCGGGATGGATCGAGACCGAGTTCGGCAGCGGCCTGAACGAACGATTCTACCGTCAGGTGGCCGAGTCCACGCCGCTCGGGCGGTGGGGAACGCCCGACGACGTGGCGCGCGCCGCCGTCTTCCTGGCCTCGCGCGACGCCGCGTTCCTCACCGGCCAGGTGTTGTTCGTCGGCGGCGGCATCGTCATGTGACGCGGCGCGCCGCCGGTGGCGTGACCGCATCGCTCTCACCCGGAAGGAGCACTCCCATGTCCGTGAAGGAACCCACGTACGACGACGCCAGGATCGCCGAGAAGCTGAAGGAGCTTCCGGGCTGGTACTACGAGGACGGTTGGATCCGCCGCCAGTACAAGACCGACGGCTGGCCCACCACGCTCATGCTCGTGAACGCGATCGGCTATCTCGCCGAGGCGGCCTACCACCACCCCGACCTCACCGTGACGTGGGCGAAGGTGTGGGTGAAGCTGCAGACGCACAGTGCCGGCGGGATCACCGACAAGGACTTCGAGCTCGCGCGCGAGATCGAGAAGGTCACGCTCTGGCGTCCGCAGGGGGGCGCGCTCGAGGGGACGCCGAACAAGTTCGTGCGCGGCGGCGACGCCAAGTAGCGGGGCCGGTCATGGAGCGCTCCGCGGCGCCCGGCCGCGTGCTCTTCGTCACCGGACGGCTGGCCGAGCCCGCGCTGCGGCAGACGCTCGCGTCCATGGCGCCGCCGTTCGCGTACGACGTCGCGGTCATGCACATCACCGTGGCGGCGCTCATGACCACCCCCTGGATCGCGCGCACGCTCGAGGTGCCGCCGGGGACGGATCTCGTGCTCCTCCCCGGCCTGTGCGAGGGGGATCCCGCCGTGCTCGCGGAGAAGTACGGCGTACGGGTGGAGAAGGGGCCGAAGGACCTGCGCGACATCCCCGAGTACTTCGGCCAGGCCGCGCTGCGCCGCGAGTACGGCGCGTGGGACATCGAGATCATCGCCGAGATCAACAACGCGCCGCGCCTCACGCGCGAGGCGATCCGGCGCGAGGCGGAGCACTTCCGCGAGTCTGGCGCGGACGTGATCGACATCGGCTGCACCCCGGGGCTGGAGTTCCCATCGCTCGGCGCCGTGGTGCGCGAGCTGGTGGATGCCGGGTTCCGGGTGAGCGTGGACAGCTTCGACCGGCACGAGATCCTCACCGCCGTGGACGCCGGCGCCTCGCTCGTGCTCAGCGTGAACGGCTCCAATCTGGATGTCGCGCGCGAGCTCGCGGGGCGCGAGGCGCGCGTGGTCGTGATCCCCGACTTCGGCGCGCCGCTCGACTCCCTCGAGCCGAGCATCGCCGCGCTCCGCGAGTGGGGGGTGCCCTTCCTCATCGATCCGGTGATCGAGCCCATCGGCTTCGGCTTCACCGCGTCCATCGTGCGCTACGCCGAGACGCGCCGCCGCTGGCCCGACGCCGAGATGATGATGGGCATCGGCAACCTCACCGAGCTCACCGAAGCCGACTCCACCGGCGTGAACGCCGTCCTCATCGGCATCTGTCAGGAGCTCGGCATCCGCGCCGTGCTCACCACCGAGGTGATCGAGTGGGCGCGCGGCGCGGTGCGGGAGGTGGATGTCGCGCGCCGGCTCATGTATCACGCGGTCACCCACAAGGTGGTCCCCAAGCACCTGGACGACCGGCTCGTCACCACGCGCGACACGCGCCTCCTCGCGTATGGCGAGCAGGAGCTGCGCGAGCTGCAGTCGCGCATCACCGACCCGAACTTCCGCATCTTCACCGACCGCGACGTCATCACCGTGCTCAACCGCGACCGGTTCGTGCGCGGCACGGACATCCAGGAGATCTTCCTCCAGCTCGGCGTGGACGAGGCCACGCACGCGTTCTATCTGGGGAAGGAGCTGGCGAAGGCGAGGCTCGCGATCGCGCTCGGCAAGACGTACCGGCAGGAGGGCGCGCTGCACTGGGGGTATCTCACGCCGCCTGACGACGTCAAGTCGGAGCACGTGCGGCTCACGCAGCGCTCCGAGCGGAGCGCCCGGCGCGCCCGCACCGGCGGCACGGCCGACGGCGGCGACGACGCATGACGACGCCCCTCGTCGAGGAGCTGTCGCCCCCTCCCGATCCGGTGGAGAGCTGCGCGCGCTTCCTCGGCGAGCCGTATCTGCTCTTCCTGGACAGCGCGCGCGATCCCGAGCGGCTCGGCCGCTGGTCGTTCCTCGCCGCCGACCCCGACGTCATCATCCGCGACGTGGGGGGGCGCGCCGAGCGCGTCGCCACGCGCGATGGCGCCACCAGGCCGCTCCGCGGCCATGCGCTGCACGCCGCGCGCGAGATGCTCGCGCCGTACCGCATCCCACATGACCGCGCACTCCCGCCCTTCCCCGGCGGGCTCGCCGGGTACATCGGCTACGACTGGGGCGCCGTGCTCGAGCGGCTGCCATCGCCGCGCCACGACGACCTGCGCATCCCCGACGCCATGCTCGCGCTCTACGACTGGGTGATCGCGTGGGATCACGTCGAGCGGCGCGCGTGGATCGTGTCCACCGGGATCCCGGAGACCGGGGAGCGGGGGCGGCGGCGCGCCGTGGAGCGGTTCGCGATGGTGCGGCGGCGCCTCGAGTCTCCCACGCCGGAGCATGCCGCCGGACCGCCCGCGCCCCGCGTCCTCCCCGCCGGCGTGACGGCCGCGCCCGCCTATCCCGTCGAGGACGTCGAGCAGGGCGCCGCGATCGAGCTCCGCTCCTCGTTCACGCACCGCGGCTACCTCGATGCCGTCACCCGCGTGCGCGAGTACATCGTGGCCGGCGACATCTTCCAGGCGAACCTGTCGCAGCGCCTCGAGGCGCCGCTGCGCGAGCCGCCGTGGTCGCTCTACACCCGGCTGCGCGCGATCAACCCGGCGCCCTTCGCCGCCTTCCTCGACTTCGGCGAGCTGTGCGTCGTCAGCGCCTCCCCCGAGCGCTTTTTGCGCGCCGATGGCGCCGGGCACGTGGAGGCGCGGCCGATCAAGGGGACGCGACCGCGCGGCATCCACCCCGCCCACGACGCCGCGCTCGCGCGCGCGCTCGCCGACAGCCCGAAGGACCGCGCCGAGAACCTCATGATCGTGGACCTGCTGCGCAACGACCTGTCGCGCGTCTGCGCGCCGGGCTCGGTGCGGGTGCCGGAGCTGTTCGCGCTCGAGCACCATCCCACCGTGCACCATCTGGTGTCCACCATCACCGGCGAGCTCGAGCCGGGGCGCGACGCCGTGGACCTGCTCTGTGCCGCCTTCCCCGGCGGCTCGATCACCGGCGCCCCGAAGGTGCGCGCGATGGAGATCATTGCCGAGCTCGAGCCGTCGCGGCGCGGGATCTACTGCGGCGCGATCGGCTATCTCGGCATCGGCGGGACGATGGACACGAGCATCGTCATCCGCACCTATGCCGCCCTCGGGAACCGCGTGTATTTTAACGTTGGCGGCGGCATCGTCGCCGACTCGGATCCGGAGCAGGAGTACCGCGAAACGCTCGACAAGGCGCGCGCGCTCATCGCGGCGCTCGCGCGCGTGCCACACGGTTCCCCGCAGCCAGCATGATCCTCCTCATCGACAACTACGACTCGTTCGTCTACAACCTCGCGCGCTACGTGCGCGAGCTCGGCGACGAGCCGGTGGTGCGCCGCCACGATGCGGTGACGATCGAGGAGATCGCGGCGCTCGCGCCGTCGCACATCATCATCTCCCCCGGCCCCTGCTCTCCCGCCGAGGCCGGCATCTCCACCGAGGTGGTGCGCCGGTTCGGCGCCGCCACGCCCGTGCTCGGTGTCTGCCTCGGTCACCAGTGCATCGGCGCGGCGTACGGCGCGGAGATCGTGCGCGCGCGGCAGCCCATGCACGGGAAGCCCTCGCGCATCCATCACGACGGGGGCGGCATCTTCGCCGGGCTCCCCTCCCCGTTCGTTGCCACGCGCTATCACTCCCTGGTGATCGCCCCCGAGTCGCTTCCGCCGGCGCTGCGCGTGATCGCACGGTCCGAGGACGGTGAGATCATGGCCGTCGAGCACCGCGAGCATCCGGTGGTGGGCGTCCAGTTCCACCCCGAGTCGGCGCTCACCGAGCACGGCTACCGCATGCTCGACCGCTTCCTGCGTGGCGCGGCGGCGCGGGGGGGCGAGCTCCCCGATCGGGCCGACCTCGCCTTCGCCGCGCCTGCGGGCGACCTGTTCACTCCGCCGCCGGTCGAGCTCGTCCGGTGAGCTCGGGGGCGCGCGAAGTCGCGGACGCGGCACCGCCCCGGGCGGGAGCGAGGGTGGGAGCACCGCTCCTCTGGGTGAACGGGCGCGCGGCGGACCCGTCGGCGCCCCACCTGTCCGCGCTCGATCGCGGCTTCACGCTCGCCGACGGGCTGTTCGAGACGGTGCGCGTGTACGGTGGGACGCCCTTCCGACTCGATCGCCACCTCGGGCGTCTCTCCGCCGGCGCGCGCGTGCTGGCGCTCCCGCTCCCCGCGACGCTTCCGGCCATGGTGAATGACGCAGTCCGCGACGCGAGGCGTGCAGGGCTCGTCGACGGCGCGCTGCGCATCACGGTGAGCCGCGGCGTCGGCGCGCGCGGCCTCGCGCCGGCGCCGGACGCGGCGCCCACCGTGGTGGTCGCCATTCACCCGATCGACGGGCCCCCATCCCCGGCGGGCGCTCCGCTCGCGGCGCGCGTCGCGCGGGCGCGGCGGAACGAGCACGCGGCGACCGCCGGCGTGAAGGGCCTCGCCTACGCCGAGGCCATCATCGCGCTCGCCGAGGCGCGCGCGGCCGGCGCCGACGAGGCGATCTTCCTCGACACCGCCGGCCACGTTTCCGAGGCCACCGCGAGCAACCTGTTCGCGGTGGTGGACGGCGTGCTCGTGACGCCGCCGCTCTCGTGCGGCGTCCTGCCGGGGATCACGCGCGAGGCGGTGCTCGGCATCGCCGCTGCGCACGCGCGTCCCGCCGTCGAGCGCGTGCTCGCCCCCGCCGAGCTGTCGGCCGCCAGCGAGGTCTTCCTCACCAGCTCCATCCGGGAGATCGCCCCCGTGGTCCGCCTCGACGGCCGTGCCATCGGCACCGGTGTCATCGGGGAGGTCACCCGGCGCGTGCGCGACGCCTACGCGGCGCTCGTGCGCGAGGAGTGCGGGCGGTGATCATCGAGTCGATCGTCACCACCATGGACGTCGATGGCCGGGTGAACATCGCGCCGATGGGGGTGGAGTGGGACGAGGAGCGGCCGGTGCTCAAGCCGTTCCTCGAGACCACCACCTTCCGCAACGTGCGCGACACCGGCGTCGCGGTCGTGAACATCACCGATGACGTGCGGATCTTCGCGCGCGCGGCGATCTCCAGTCCCGTGTTCCCCACCGTGCCCGCCGCGCGCGTGCGCGGCGTGGTGCTCGAGGCGTCGTGCGGCTGGCGCGAGCTCGAGGCCGAGCACATCGATGACACGCCGCCGCGCGCGCGCATCGGGATGCGCGTCGTGCACCGCGGAACGCGGCGGGAGTTCATCGGCTTCAACCGCGCGCGCTTCGCCGTGCTGGAAGCGGCGATCCTCGCCACGCGCACGCACCTCCTCCCCGCGAGCGAGATCCGCGACGAGTACCGCCGTCTGCAGGTGATCGTGGACAAGACCGCCGGCCCGCGGGAGCACGAGGCGATGGCGCTGCTCACCGCGTTCATCCGCGAGAAGCTCGGTGATGCCTCCCCGTGAGCAGGAGACCGTGAGCCCCATGACCACGCAGTCCGATGACGCGGTGTTCGTGGAGGCGCCGGCGCGCCTTCATTTCGGCATGCTCGACCTGCGCGGCGGACTCGGCCGGAGGTTCGGCGGGATCGGCGGAGCGGTCCCGGCACCGTCGCTCCTCCTCGAGGCCGCGCCCGCCCGCGAGCTCGTCGCCGACGGGCCGTCCGGCGATCGCGTGCTCGAGTTCGCGCGCCGCTTCCTCGCCGCGCACGAGCTCGCGGGCGGCGCCGCGTTTCGCGTGCATCGCGCGATCCCCGCGCACTCCGGGCTCGGCTCCGGCACGCAACTCGCCCTCGCCGTGGCCCGCGCGCTCGCCGAGCTCCATGGTCTTCCCACCGACGTGGCCGGACTGGCGCGGGATGTCGGACGGGCGCGCCGTTCGGCGATCGGCACCTGGACGTTCGCGCACGGCGGCTTCGTGCTCGAGGGGGGGCGCCGGAGCGCGAGCAAGGATCCGGCGCCGTTGCTCGCGCGGTTCGCGTTTCCCGACGACTGGCGGTGCGTGCTCGCCATTCCGCCGGGACGCCCCGGTGTCAGCGGAGAAGCCGAGAGCGCGGCGTTCGCGCACCTGCCGCCCCCGCCGGAGCGCGGCGTGATGCGGGTGTCGCACCTGGTGCTGATGGCGCTCCTTCCCGCGCTCGCCGAGCACGACCTCGCCACCTTCGGGCACGCGCTCACCGAGATCCAGTGCATCAACGGTCGGTGGTTCGCCCCCGTACAGGGGGGAGCGTTCTCCCCCGGCGGGGCGGCCGGCTTGGTGGAGCGGATGACCGACTGGGGTGCCGCCGGCGTGGGGCAGAGCTCGTGGGGGCCGGCGGTGTACGGACTCGTGCGGGGCGATGCGGCCGGCGCGGCGCTCGCCGCGCGGGTGCGAGAGGAGCTGGGTGACGCGGGAGCCGTGTACGTCGGCCCCTTCGCGAACGAAGGGGCGCGCGTCTGGCGCGCACGCCCGACGGTGGCGCGCTCCTAGAAGGGGAGCTTGTTCCCCCGCGTGTAGCTGTACATGGCGTGGCCGCTCAGGCGGTATCCCGCCTCGCAGTTGGCTTCCGTTTCGCTGAACAGGATGCAGAAGACGCCATCCTGGTGCCACCGCTGGCGCCACATGTCCATGACGAGCCGGTCGGGAGCGGAGAAGATGATGTACGGCTGCCCAGCGAACTTCGCGATGTGCGTGTGAACGGTGCCGAACCAGTGCGGCGGCGCGCACTCGCGCAGCGAGGTCTTGGCGGAGATGTTCGCCGAATCGGCGCGCGGCGCGGCGATCGGTTCGATGGTCGTGATGTCCACGCGGCCGTTCTCCGCGCGGCCGCCGATGCAGGCGACGCGCTCCTGTTTCGCGTCGATGCTGGTGTTCCAGAGCTGCTGCAGCGCGGTGCGTGCGGCCGGGGAAAAATGGAACGCATCCGCGCCCGGGTCGGCGGCAGCCGACTGGCCGCTGCTACCCGCGCTCGCTGTGGCGCTCTGCGCGGCGCTCCCGAACACCGGGACCAGGAGCGCGAGGATGATGGCCAACGTGCAGGCGCGCCGCGTGGGCGGCGTGGGGGCGATCGAGCTTCGCATTGCGTGCTGCTCCGAGAAAGCGGGCCGGCAGGAAAAGCAACTCCCATACCGCGCGCCGATGTCGTCGTCGGTGGCGTGACTCTTCTCAACGAGGTTGATGATGTCCTCCAAGCCGGCTCTTCCCTCGATGCACCACCCGGCGCGCTGGATCGCCCTGCTCCGCATGGTGGTCGGCGTGTGGTTCGTGAAGAGTCTCTTCACCAAGGTGACCATCGGCCTCGCGTGGGGCGTCCTGCCGCTGCCGATGGCCACCTCGCGCTGGGTCGCCATCATGCCCAAGCTGCTCGCCAGGTACGCGGCGGACAATCCGATCGGCTGGTACCGCTCCTTCCTGCTCGACACCGTGATCCCGCACGCGCACATCTTCGCGCATCTGACGGCGCTCGGCGAGACGGCGGTGGGCCTCTCGCTGCTGTTCGGCTTCATGACGCGTCTCGGCGCGTTCTTCGGCGCGCTGCAGGTGATCTTCTATGGACTCGCCGTGCAGCACATGAGTTCCGGCCAGCAGGGCTTCCACGTGATGCTGCTGGCGATGATGATCGCCTTCTTCTTCGCGCGCGCCGGGCGCTACTGGGGGCTCGACGCGTGGCTCATCGACCGCCACCCCGACGCGATCTGGTCCAGGCTCGGGTGAGCGCGGACGGCCGCGCGCCGGCGCTCACCACACCGCCTGGTCCACGTTCTTCGCCTTGTCCAGCCCGACGATCGTCGCGCGCCCGCGGATCGAGCGCATCACGGTCCCGGCGAGATTGGCGCCGGTGAGGTCCGCGCCGGCGAGGTCCGCCCCGGTGAGGTTGGCCCGCACGAGCGAGGCTTTGCGCAGGTTCGCCCCCGCGAGGTCGGCGCCGGAGAGATCCGAGTCGGTGAGGTTCGTGAACATCACGCCCATCGGCTGATTTCCGGGATCGGCGCCGAAGTTCGCGTGCGAGAGCGTCGCGCGCACGAGCTTGGCGTTCGTGAGCGCCGCGATCACGCGCGCGCGCGTCAGGTCCGCCCCGGTGAGGTCGGCACCGATGAGGATCGTGGCGTAGAGACTCGCGTCGCGGAGCTTGGCGTGGGTGAGATCCGTTCCGCGCATCACCGCGACGTCCAGCACCGCGCCGGTGAAGTCCGCATCGCGCGCCACCGCGTGGCTCAGTGTGACCCCGAACATCTTCGCGCGCGTGAAGTTCGTGCGCACGAGCCGAGCACCGGCGAGATTCGCCTGCTTGAAGTCCACGCCGGAGAGGTCGAGGCCCGACAGGTCGGCCCCGCCGAGGTCGGCGGGGGAGCGCTCCGTGGCACGCGCCAGCCGGTCGAGCACCTGGGCGCGCGTGAGCGCCTCTCCCGTGTCGGCCGGCGCCACGCGGTGCGGGAGGACGCCGGCCATGCTGCCGGGGAACGGTGCGAGCGCCACGCACCATACGACCGAGGCGGCGAACATGGCGCGCCGCGCATCACGATGCCCAGTCACGGGGTGCCCTCCCGCTTCGAGTGAAACGCGAGAGGGAGGGCGCGTCCGGCGCCCTCCCTCTCCCTGCACGCTCCGCGCGCGACGATCAGCCCTTGCTCGCCGTGTGCGGCCGCCCCGGGGCGAGGCGCCCGGAGCTCCGCGCCTGCAGGTAGTGCCAGATGTTCTCGATCTGGTCGGGATCGAGCAGCGCCTTCCATGACGGCATTCCCTTCGCCAGACGCCCCTCCGTCACCGTCTTGATGAAGCACGCGTGGTCCACGCTGCCGTCGGGACCGAGCGAGTGCCGGAGGTTCGGCGCGATGCCGCCGCCCATGGCGTCGAAGCCATGGCAGCGGTAGCAGTAGACGTGGAACATCTTCCACCCGTCGTACTCCGACTGGTTCACGAGGAGCGGATCGGGACCCGGCTTCGCGGGCTGCACGCCGGCCGAGCCGTTCTCGGTGGAGCAGGTGGAATCGGCCTTCTCGGTGGTCGCGCCCGCGACGGTCTTCGCCTGTCCCGCCGTGGCGCTCGAGGTGTCGGCCCGCTTCGCCGTGTCGGCGCGTTGCGCCGGCTGCGCGGGCTGCACGGTGGTGGCGCCAGCCGTGGACGTGGTGGCGGTGTCGGCGTGCCGCTTGGGCGCCCGCTTGGGTGCCGCCGCCGTCGCGTTGTGCTTCGTGGTGTGCGTGCTCTCGGTGCGCGCGTGCTCCGACGGGCGCGTCCGTGCGGTGGAAGTGGTCTCCCCGGTCGACTCGCTCGCCACGGTTGCCGTGTTGGCCGGCGCCGTCGTGGAGGGCGCGGGTGGCGTCGTGGCCTCGGCGGGTGCGGCCGCCGCCGTCCCGGTGTCACTCGCGGACTTGCTCTCCGGTCGCGTGCATCCCGCTGTCGCCAGCAGGAGCGCACAGCCGCCGAACAGGCCGAGCCCGGCAATGCGGCGAATGCGCCCCGAGCGGATCTCCGTGGAGTGTCTCATCGGCAGGTTCATGTCCCATCGTGGCGTCGGCGTCGGGTTCTGATGGTTTCGGCCGACTTGAGGTGAACGGCACGCGTCCGTCCTGACGCGCGCCCCTTAGTGCGCCCTACTCACCGTCGGAACGTTGTACTCGCGCAGGATCGCCTGGATCTCGTCGTGCTTGCGACTCAGGATCGTGTCGAGCGTGTCGCGGAGCTCCCGGTCGGCGTGCCGAACGCCGATCGCCATGTCGTACGCGAACGGCAGTCCGGTGGCATCGGAGTCGGGGAGCGCGACGAGCTTCAGCGGCACGGGCGCCCGCTTCGCGAAGTAGCCGGCGAGCGGCCCCCACACGAGCGCGATGTCCACCTCCCCCTTCACCACCCCATCGATGATGTCGCCCGGCTGATGCTCCTCGCCGTAGAACGTGCTGTACCCTTTCAGCCCCTTGGAGATGCCACGCGCCGCCAGGGCTTCCGCGGGCGGCGTGTTCGTGTAGTCGTATCCGATGATGTTGACGCCGATCTTGTAGTTCTTGATCGACGAGTCGCTCAGTGTCGTGAGGTCGATGTGCCGGTCGGCCCGCGACACGATGTAGTACGTCGATCGGTAGTACGGCTTCGTCTCGAGCGCCGGGTCGAACCCCTTCGGCACTCCCATGATCACGTCGCACTCGGCTGCGCTGAGCGTGTTGCGCACGAAGCCGCGGCGATGCGGCCACCACAGGTACGTCACCGAATCGCCCAACTCCTTCGCGAGGAGCGTGGCGATCCGGTTCTCGAATCCCTGCTGCTTGCTGTTGGAGAAGGGAAGGTTGTCCGGGTCGCCGCACACCCGGAGCGCCTTCAGGTCACGCCACGCCTTGGCGACCGGTAGAACGCCTTCCGGAACGCCGAGGCGTGGAGAGCTGGTATCCGTCTGCGCCGCGCCCGCCCCCGGGAGCAGTGGAAGCGCGAGCAGGGGAACCGCCGCCAACCAACCAAGTCTGAACTGCATCGATGCCTTCGGTTCGATTCGTCGAGATCACGGGTGGGAGACCAAACCCGGTGCCGGAGCGAGCTGCTCCGACACCGGGATCGGTCGACCTCGTCTACATCAGTCGGCTTACTTGCCGCCGGCGTTGTCGAGTGCGAACACCGTCAGGGTGCCGCCCTGGGTGCTGTACGAGCCCGCATCACCGAAGGCACCGAGCGCGCCGAGCCCGGCGGTCGGATCCTCGGCCCCGATGCCCGCGGCCACGCCGATACCGGCCCAGCCGCCGATGCCCGAGAGCACGGCCACGTACTGCTTGCCATCAGGCCCCATGTAGGTCATCGGGTTGCCGATGATCCCCGAGGGGGTCTTGAACTTCCACAGGAGCTTGCCGGTCTTGGCGTCCACCGCCTTGAGCCAGCCTTCCATGGTGCCGTAGAACACGAGGCCGCCCGCGGTGTTCATCGTCCCGCCGTAGGCCGCGAGGTTCTCCTTGTCCGACCACACGATCTTCCCCTTCATCGGATCCCAGGCGATCACCGCGCCGCGGTTGCCGCCGGGGCCGGGGAACATCCGCACGATCGCGCCGACGTACGGCTGGCCCGCCGAGTACTTCACCTCGACGCCCTCGTAGTCCATGCAGATGTTGTTCGTGGGGACGAAGAACAGCCCGGACTCGGGGTCGTAGCTGGCGGGCTGCTGATCCTTGAAGCCGATCGCGGCGGGGCAGATCCCTTCCGTGTTCCCCTTCGCGTTCGTGCGCTTCGAGGCCACTTCCACCGGGCGCCCGGTCGTGAGGTCGATCTTCGTCGCCCAGTTCACCGGGCCGTAGGGCTCGGCCACCAGCACCTTGCCCGTCGTCCGATCGAGCGTGTAGCCGAAGCCGTTGCGGTCGAAGTGCGCGAGCAGCTTCTTGCCATCCTTGTCGAAGAGGATGTTCTCGTTGACGCCGTCGTAGTCCCACGCATCGTGCGGCGTCATCTGATACACCCACTTCACCTCACCCGTCTGCGGGTTGCGGGCCCACAGCGACATCGACCACTTGTTGTCGCCGGGACGCTGATCGGGGTTCCAGGTCCCCGGGTTCCCCGAGCCGTAGTAGAAGAGGTTCAGCTGGGGATCGTAGGAGTACCAGCCCCACGTGGTCCCGCCGCCACGCTGCCACTCGTCGCCCTGCCACGTGGAAACGCCGAGGTCCTTCCCCTTCATGGACTCGTAGTTGGCGTTCGGCACGCCATTGATCAGCACGTCCTTGTCCGGCCCCGTGCTGTAGCCGCGCCACAGCTCGTGTCCGTCCGCGGCGCTGAAGGCCGTCACGCGGCCGCGCACGCCGAACTCGCCGCCCGAGATGCCGGTGATCACCGCGTCGCCCACCACGAGCGGCGCGTTGGTCATCGTCTCACCCTTCTTGTAATCGGCGCTCTTCACGCGAAAAACCTGCTTCCCCGTCTTCGCATCCAGGGCCAGCAGGTCGCCGGAGAGGAGCTCGATGTACAAGCGGTTGTGCTTGGGGCTGTACGCCAGTCCACGGTTCACCACGTCGCAGCACGCGATCGGGATCACGTCCGCCGGCTGCTCCGGCGTGAACTGCCAGATCTGCGGCGCGCCTTCCTTGGTGAGGTCGAGCGCGTACACCTTGTTCGGGAACGAGGTGTGGAGATACATCACGTTGCCGACGACCAGCGGGTTCCCCTCGTGCCCGCGCAGCGTGCCGGTGGACATCGTCCACGCGACGTGCAGGTTCTTCACGTTGGACGTGTTGATCTGCTTCAGCGGACTGTGTCGCTGCAGATCCCACGTCCGGCCGGTCATGACCCACTGATTCGGATTCTTGGACATCTCCGTCAGCTCCTGCTGCGCGCCGGCCGTCGATGCGGTCACCGCGAGCGAAGACGCGACGAGCGCCCAAGAAGAAAGGCGGGTAATCCGGTTCATATGTGCTGCCCCTATTGAGTGGAGAGTGAGGATAGAGCAGAACAACGAGGAGGGCGCGCCGGCCGGGCGATCACCGGATCGCGAGTCGGAGCTCGACTCGGTCAGCCGGCTACTCGCGGGACGACACGCGCGTGTTGCGGAGGGCTTCGCTCACTACAGACCATCGCCACCTCACTTGCTGCATACCGCGTGAGTGAAACGGTCGTGCGAACGTGCGTTGTATCGAACAGCGCGGGAGCGCGCCGATTCTTCGTGTCCGACGGCACGGGGCGAGCCGCCGGACCCCTCCTCGTTCCTCACCTTCTCTCGAAGCGACCGCGGCGAGCTGGCATGCTCTGCACGCGTATCGCTTCACGTTCTATCCTGCATCGCGGCGACAGGCTCGGCAACCCCCCGCGCCGCGCCGCATGCTCCACTACACCGACCACGTCCCGGCGTGGAGTCATCTCCGGGGAGTCGAAACTGGATGCTGCCTCGGTCGGTGTCAAGCAGAATCCGAAGCCCATCCCCTCTCGCCGTGCGAGCCGAGGCCGAACTCCAGATCGGCTCCGCGCTCCCGCTCCGCGCGCCAGTGCATCAGGCGGGCACGACCGTGCCAGCAGGCTCTGGCGCGACACGGGCGGCCCCCGGCATACCGGGGAGCCGCCCGCGCTCATGCAGCCACCACGGTGGCCAACCGACTCAGAAGAACAGCATCAGCCCCGTGGCTCCCTGGTTGGACTTCGTCTTCGCACCGGAGAACGCCTCGGACTGTGCGAAGGTGTACTCGAGCACCCACTTCAGCGCCTTCGTCCACTGGTAGCTGAACATCCCGTCGCCAGCCCGGTTGCTCTTGACGAGCGGGTTGACCGCGTCCGCCGGATCGTTGTCCGTCGTCTTGAGCCGGCTGTCGCCCCAGCTCGCGCCGAGCAGCCACTTCGCACCCGCCGGCTGGTAGGTCGCCTGCCCGATGTACCCGTACGATTTCCGCTTGGCCCCGGTGGCGTCGAGCGCGCCGCCGAGCTGGCCGAACATGAGCGTCGTCCCGACGCCGTCCGCGTAGTAGCCGGAGCCGACGAGCGACAGCCCGGAGAAGTCGAGCTTGATCCCTCCCGCACCGCCAACCGAGTTGATGCTCGGGTTGTCGCCGGTGGTCGGAGCGGCCGAGGCGTACGTCTTCTGCACGAGCCCGCTGGCCCAGAACATGATCTTGTTCGCCGGCTTCGTGGTGTCCACCGCCGTGCCGAAGTTGCCGCTCCACACGAACTCCGCCTCGACGCGCGGGAGCCGCGTCCCCTGGTACGCCGCGGTGGCGGCGCTGCCGCAGCCATCCTGCGGGCACACCACGCTCGGGTCGAAGAGGCCGATCGAGAGCTGCGCCGGCTTGCCGGCGGGGGTGCTGTACGTGATCTGCGCGTTGAAGTTCGGGTAGATGTAGCCGAACCCGATGCGGCCGAGCGTGGTCCCGCCGGCGCCGAGCCCGCCGCCGCTGGCGCCCGTGCCGAAGAGCGTCATGTCGGTGAGGATGTTCTGGCGCTGGTACAGGCCGATCTCACGTCCGGCGAGGATCTGCCCCCACGGTCCGCCCACCGTCAGGTAGACCTGACGCATGTCGATCTGGGCGCCGAAGTTGTCGTGCAGGCTGTTGCTGTTGATCTGCGGCGCGAAGCCGAAGTGCACGCCCAGATCGACCCCACCTTCCTTGCCCCGCGCCTCGAAGGTCGCGAACGCCGGGAGCAACCCGGTCCGGATGCGGCTGATCTTCTCCGGCGGCACCAGCCCACCGGTGATCGTGCCGGGCTGATCGACCTTTCCATCCGTGTAGACGGCGAAGGCGTTCACGTTACCGGCGAACGAGAACGACCACCCATTGCTCATCTGCATCGTGAGCCCCTGCGCCTCGAGGCTGCCGACGCCAGCCAGCAACGACACGGCGAGGCACCAGAATGCGAATCGTTTCATGGTTACTTCTCCCAGGCTAGAGAGTACCGTGGAACCCGCGGGAGTTCGATGACCAGTGCGGCGCGCCGGAAACGACGAGCCCGGCGCCAAGAGTCTGAGGAATTGGTCGGCGATGGCCACCTCCGGAGCTGCGGACGCGAGCGGCACCGCTCGGGACGCTCTGTGATCACGCGCTAGGATCCCTTCATCTGTCGGTTGATCGCGATCATCACGTCCACGATCGGCGTATCGGTGTGATTCTCCCACCAGTAGAAGTCATCGATCTGCGCCGAGTACACCGAGGGCGCGTACGAGTATCGAAGCTGCCTGGCCGCGTGCAGCGCCGCGATGGCGCCGCTCGAGACGGCGCCACTGTCCGCCGTGTCCCCTCGTGCGGCGGCGAGGGCGCGCGCCTGTTCCGCGCCCGCACCGGCGATGAAGCCGCTGAGGTACAGCTCCTTCTCGCGAAAGCCGAACGTCCCCCAGTCCGCTCCCGTCAGGAGCGCCGGATGCCGCGGCTGCCGCGATGCGCTCCCCGCCCGGTATCCCGCCGTGAACCCCCCGGCCGTGAGCGCGAGCATGACTACGGAGCAGATGACCAGCACACGTCCCGTCATCGATGTCACCACCCGAGGTGCGGCGATGGGGCGCGGCGGACGCGTCCGCCGCGCCCCATCGTCAGGCTCTCATTTCTTGGCCTGAGAAGCAGTGCCCGTGCCGCCAGGGAGCGCGAACACGAGGACCGCATCTCCCAACGGATAACCGAGCTGGTAGTTCCCGCCGCACGCGACGGCGATGTACTGCTTCCCACTCAGCATGTACGTCACCGGCGGTGCGTTGCAGCCGGCGCCGCCCTGGAAGGTCCACAACACCTTCCCGGTGCGCGCATCGTAGGCGTTGAAGTGCCCGTTCCCCTCCCCCGTGAACACGAGGTTCCCCGCCGTGGCGAGGGCGCCGCCGATCATCGGCTGCTCCGTCTCCACCTGCCAGGCGCGCTTCCCGGTGTTCAGGTTGATGGCGGTGAACGTGCCGTACTGCCGCTCGCCAGGCACCGCCTTGAAGGCCGAACCGAGCCACAGCTTCCCCTTCTCCAGCGGCGCCGAGTGCGTGATGTAGTGCATCGGCTGCTCGAGGCCGAGCACGTACATGTAGCCGAGCGTCGGATTCACCGCCGGCGGGGACCACTCCGAGCCGCCGTTGGCGCCCGGCAGCATTCGCGCGCCTTCCGCCGTGGGCTGCGTGAAGTAGTTCTCGTGCCGGTTGAACTCATCGGAGCGCTTGATGAGCTTCCCCGTGGCCGCGTCGAGGATGTAGACGTAGGCGGTCTTCCCCGCCTCCGCCACCGCCTTCTTCCCGTTCTTGAGCTTCACGATCACCACGGGGCTCGTGGCGTCCAGGTCCCACACGTCGTGCGGCACTTCCTGGTAATGCCACTTGTACTCCCCCGTGCGCGCATCGATGGCCACGATCGACTCGGTGTACAGGTTGTCCCCCGGTCGCACGCTGCCGTCGAGGTCCGGCGACGGGTTCCCCACCGCGAAGTACAGCATGTGCGTCTCGGGATCGTAGGCCGGCGTCATCCAGACCGAGCCGCCGCCCCGCTGCCACGCATCGCCGTACTGCGACATCGCGGCCTTCTCGGCGGCGATGTCCCGCTTCAGGTCATCTCCCTCGTTCGTGTGCGTGGCGAAGTTCCCTTCCCACCCCTTGTCGGGGAGCGTGTAGAAATTCCAGATCTGCTTGCCGTCGTTCTTGTCGTACGCCCGCACGAAGCCGCGGATGCCGTACTCGGCCCCCGAGATCCCCACGATCACCATGTTGTCGATGATCAGCGGCGCCATCGTCTCGCTGTAGCCGGCTTCCGGGTCCGCGATCTCCACATCCCAGTTCACCTTCCCCGTCTTCGCATCGAGCGCCACGAGACGGGCATCGAGCGTTCCCATGTAGAGCGTGCCGCCGGAGATCGCGACGCCGCGGTTGTTCGGGCCGCAGCAGAAGATCGGTGACGCGATGCTCGGCTTGTGCTCGTAGCGCCAGATCTGCCGTCCCGTGCGCGCGTCCACCGCGATCGCGGTGTTGTACGGCGTCGTCAGGTACATCACCCCGTCCACCACGATCGGGCTCGTCTCGAACGATCCGAGACGGGAGATCCCGGTTTGATGCATCCAGGAGACGCGCAGGTTCTTGACGTTCGAGGTGTTGATCTGCGTGAGCGGTGACCAGCGCTGGTTCATGTAATCACGGCCGTACGTGACCCAGTTCTTCCCGTCGTTCCGGGCGTTGAGGAGCATCTGGTTGGTGACCTCGGTGAAGGTCGGCTCGCCCGCGGCCTGCCTCGTCGTGGTCTTCACCTGCTCCTGCCCCTGCGCGGTGGCGGCCAGTACCGCCCAACCCGCACCGATCGTCATGAGTCGCGTGATACGCATGCACGAGCCTCCGAGAAGTACGGTGAGCGACGCGCGCCTGACGATGGCGCTGGCCGCAGGGACGAATCCAGCCGGACCAGTGGCCGGGAGCCGCGCCTCCGTCGCGACGGTCGGTCCGCGCGATGAGACATGGACACGGGGGGTGTCGTCAACGATGCCTCGTGAGGCACCCGGGGTCCCCCGGGCGTGAGGCCGGCCGCGACGACGGAGCTCGCGTTGTGGAGTTCGGATCCGGCGGAGAGGAGCGGCGGGCTCGATCGGATCCGCGATGCCGGCGGGAAGCGCTCGTCCGCTGGCGCGCGCACGAGGGCGTCCTCGTGGCGCCGCGCCGGGCGTGGCGCCGGAAGGTGACGAGCCTCGCGGAAACGACCACAGTGTATGCCATCGGCAGCCACCTGTGATGAGAACGCCGCCCGCGGGCCCCATCCTGCAGGGCCTGTGGCTCCTCCCATCCACCCGCGCGGGCATTTGACCCGCCACACGCGGTGCTGCCATCTCGCCAAAGAGGAGGAGCGGCACCAATGTGCTGTTACATTTCGGATCAGCGCAAGAGGCGAACGACCGAGGCGAGCGACGTGCGCCAGAACGGCACGTCCGCTGTCGTCATGCAGCGCCGCCGACGGAGCGGAGGCGCGCGCAAAATACTATGGTAGGGCGCCGTGACGGCCGCGACATCTGTTACGGCTGAATCCGCCTGCGCGCCAACGTGTCACCATCGCGACATTTCAGCGTACGATGCGGAGGAAAAGGCCCGTATCACGCCATCGCGCGATACGGGCCCGGGATGCCACGCCGTCACGGTTGCGCGGCCTCTCCCTCCAGGTTCCTGAGCGAGACCGGCCCGAGGTCGAGCGCACGGAGCCCGCTCTCGATCGTCCGGCGATCCCCCACGATCACGACCGTCATCGAGTCCGGCTCGACGTACCGGCGCGCGACACGCTGTACCTCCGTTTGCGAGACCCCCTCGAGGTGCTGCACGTAGCCATCGTAGAAGTCGAGCGGAAGGTCGTAGAGCGCGACCGGCACGAGCTGCCGGGCGATGTCTCCCGTACTCTCGAAGTCCCCGGGTAGCTGCAGCTCCAGGTACCGCTTCGCCTTCTGGAGCTCCGCCGACGGTACCGTGTCTCGGATGGCGCGCAATTCCTTCAGGAACTCCACCATTGCCGAGTCCGTCTTGGCCGCCACCACCTCGGCGCGCGCCGTGAACGGGCCGGCCTCGTGGCGCATCGAGAACCCCGAGAACGCCCCGTACGTGTAGCCGTGTGTTTCGCGCAGGTTCTGATTCAGCCGGCTGGTGAACGACCCGCCCAGGATCGTGTTCATCACCTGGAGCGCGAAGTAGTCGCTGGTGGCGCGCGGGACGCCCACACCGCCGATGCGGATGGAGGACTGCGCGGCGCCGGGCTTGTCGATGAGGTAGAGCGTCGTCGCGCTCTTCCTCGGCGTCGCCCCGTACGTCGTGGGCGGGACGGGCTCCCGCTGCCAGTCGCCGAAGCGCGCGGACACGCGACGCTCCGCATCGGCGGCGGTGATGTCGCCGACGACGATGAGCGTCGCGTTGTTCGGCCGGTAGTACGTGTCGTAGAACCGCTGGATGTCCCGGCGCGTGATCGCGCGCACCGAGGACTCCGTCCCCGTCGGCGCGTGCCCGTACGGATGACGCGGGCCGTACACGATGGCGGCGAACGCCCGGTCGGCGATCGCCGGAGCGTGGTCCTTCACCTGCACGAGCTCCGTCAGGCGCTGCTGCTTCACCCGCGCGAAGTCGCTCGCCGCGAAGCTCGGGTGCAGTGCCACGTCCGCGAAGAGCGCGAGCGCGCTGTCGAGCTGTGCGGTGGTCGTGTGCAGCACCACCTGCGACGCGTCCCACCCGCTGCCGGTACCGAGCGCCACGCCCAGGTAGGCTTCCTGGTCGGCCACCTGCAGCGCATTGCGCGTGGTCGTGCCCTCGTCGAGCATGTCCGCGGTCAGCGATGCCAGGCCGCTCCGGCCGATGGGATCCGCTTCGCTGCCGGTCCGCACGAGCAGCACGAAGTCCACCACCGGCAGCTCGTGTTGCTCCACGACCACGAGCTTCATCCCGTTGGCGAGCTGGCGGGTCTCGATCGGCGGGAGCGCGAGCGTGGGCGGCGGCGCGAGCGTCGGCGGCGTGGTGGGTAGCGCCGGCGGGGTGGTGTCGGCGACGGGTGCCGCCGCGGCGGGGGCTGGGAC
>DASTSH010000141.1:0-3589 GCA_035760785.1 Gemmatimonadaceae bacterium
CCCCCACTACCTCGGCAAGTCGGCGCTCGAGGGATTCGCAAAGGTGCAGACGGGATCGGCGTACTGGTACGCGACCGTCGCCCTGTACAACACATCCGAGAAGAGCGCGCGGAACGCGGGGAAGCGGCGGATGATCTTCGAGATCCTCAAGTTCTACACGCCCGAGGGGAGCTACGACGACACCGCGGGGTCGATCACCGCGCTCATCTACTCGCCGTCGCACTACGGCGAAGCCAAGAGCGGCAGCAAGCCCTCCTTCCAACTCGTGGTGGGCCACCCCTTCGACCTCGCGTCGCTCGGGAGCCTGCACATCCCGCCGGGGACGAGCTGGGCGGACGTGGCCTGACCCCGGCGGCACCGATCCTGCCTCGCGAGGCTCGACGCGCGCCACCGGCGCGCCCACGGCAGGAGGCCGAACGACATGCGCTCATATCGCTCCATTCTCGTGCTCGCCGCTGCGGCGGCGGGGCTCGCCGCGTGCGCCACGAGCCCGCGCGCGGTCACCACGCAGTCCGCCTCGGGAGAGGTGGCCGGCAACGCCGAGGCGGTCTCGCTCGTGGTGCGCAACGACAACTTCGCGGACATGGACGTGTACGCCATCGCGAACGGCGAGAGCCGGCGCGTCGGCATGGTCACGGGGAACAAGACCGCGCGCTTCCGCCTCGATCCCTCGCTCTACCCATCGGGGCAGGTGTCGCTCGTGGCCAAGCCGGTCGGGGGGCGCGGCCTGGCGTCCACGGGGCCGGTGAACGTGATCCGCGGGCAGACGGTGCAGTTCACCATCGCGCCGCGTCTGGAGCAGAGCTCGGTCGAGGTGCGCTGACCGCGGGCCATGGACCCGGCCAACGGGTGACGGCCGGGTCCACCGCGCGTTAGTATTCGACGGGCCGAGCCGTTCCGTCGACATTCACCCGCCGTCACATGACCGAACCGCACGCCACCGAGACCGCCACGCTCGCCGGCGGCTGCTTCTGGTGCCTGGACGAGATCTTCCGCGAGCTCCGGGGGGTGGAGCGCGCCGATCGTCACGGAGATCGTCCCTTTCGATCGCTTCCATCCAGCCGAGAGCTACCACCAGGACTACTACCGGCGGAATCCGGCGCAGCCGTACTGCCGCGTGGTGATCGAGCCGAAGGTGGCGAAGTTCCGTAAGCGCTTTCTCGAGAAGCTCGCCCGCTGACGCGCCGCGCCGCCGCTCGTCAGGCACGCCGTTCCTCCCCCACCCCCGGATGACCATGCGATTCGCGCGTCCGCTCGCGCTCGCGCTCACCGCGCTCGCCTCCCTCGCTCCGCTCGCGCCGCGCGCCGGCGCGCAGCAGCTCGATTCCTCCCTGTGGGCCGGCATGCGCTGGCGCAACATCGGCCCGTTCCGCGGCGGCCGCACCGTCGCCGCCACCGGCGTCCCCGGTCACCCGGGGCTGTTCTACATGGCGCCGAACAACGGCGGCCTCTGGCGCACCGATGACTACGGGCGCACCTGGTCGCCGCTCTTCGACGATCAGCCCACGGGCTCCATCGGTGCGCTCGCCGTCGCCCCCTCCGACCCGAACGTGATCTACGTGGGGAGCGGCGAGGGGCTCCAGCGCCCCGACCTCTCGGTGGGCGACGGCATCTACAAGTCCACCGATGCGGGGCGCACGTGGACGCACCTCGGCGTTCGCGATGGGCGGCAGTTCGGCGCGATCGTGGTGGACCCGCGCGATGCGAACCGGCTGTTCGTGGCCGTGCTCGGGCACCCGTACGGACCGAACGCGGAGCGCGGCGTGTACCGCTCCACCGATGGCGGCACGAGCTTCCAGAAGGTGCTGTACGAGGATGAGAACACCGGGGCGATCGACATCGCGCTCGATCCCGCGAACCCGGACATCGTCTACGCCGTGCTCTGGGCCGCGCGTCAGGCGCCCTGGGAGTACGACAACGCGTACGAGGGGGCGAAGAGCGGCCTGTTCAAGTCCACGGATGGGGGAACCACCTGGCATCGCATCGGGCGCGGGCTCCCCACGGCGGAGCAGGGGCTCGGCCGCATCGGGATCGGGATCGCGCCGAGCGCGCCCTCGCGCATCTACGCCCTGGTGAACGCGCCGAAGCAGGGCGGGTTGTATCGGTCGGACGACGCGGGGGAGAGCTTCACCCGCGTGAACGACAACGAGCGCATCTGGGGGCGCGGCGACGACTTCGCGAACGTGCGCGTGGACCCGAAGCAGCCGGACGTGGTGTACGTGGCGAACACCAGCACGTACCGCTCCACCGATGCCGGCGCGCACTTCACCGGCTGGCGCGGCGCGCCGGGGGGAGACGACTACCACACCATCTGGATCGATCCCGGCGACCCGCGCGTCGTGCTCCTCGCCGCCGACCAGGGGACGATCATCACGGTGAACGGCGGGCGCACCTGGAGCTCGTGGTACAATCAGTCCACGGCGCAGATGTTCCACGTGATCACCGACGACCGCTTCCCGTACCACGTGTACGGCGCGCAGCAGGAGAGCGGCTCGGCGGGGGTGGCGAGCCGCGGCGACGATGGACAGATCACCTTCCGCGACTGGCACCCGGTGGGGGTGGAGGAGTACGGCTACGTCGCCCCCGATCCGCTGCACCCCGGGATCATCTACGGCGGCAAGGTGTCGCGCTACGATGAGCGCACGGGGGACGTGCAGAACGTGGGGCCGGTGGCGCTGCGCACGGGGAAGTACCGCTTCGACCGCACCGCGCCGCTCATCTTTTCCCCAGGGGATCCGCACCTGCTGTACTTCGCGTCGCAGATCCTCTGGAAGACGGCCGACGGCGGGCAGCACTGGACGGCGATCAGTCCCGATCTCACGCGCGAGCGCCCCGGCGTGCCCGCCACGCTCGGCCACCTCGCCGACGCGGACAGCGCGAACCACCGCGGCGTGATCTACAGCATCGCTCCCTCCCCGCTCGACGTGAACCGCATCTGGGTGGGGACGGATGATGGATTGATCCACGTGACGCGGGATGGCGGCGCGCACTGGACGAACGTCACGCCCCCCGAGCTGACGCCGTGGAGCAAGGTGACGCAGATCGTCGCCTCGCGCTACGACACCGCGACCGCGTACGCCTCCGTGTCGCGCTTCCGCCTCGACGACCTCCACCCGTACATCTACCGCACGCACGATGGCGGGCGCACGTGGACGAAGATCGTGCAGGGGCTGGACACCGTGGGCGCCGTGAACTCCGTGCGCGAGGACCCGACGCGGAAGGGGCTGCTCTTCGCCGCCACCGAGCGGCAGGTATGGGTCTCCTTCGATGACGGCGCGCAATGGAATTCGCTGCGGCTGAACATGCCGGCGACGTCGGTGCGCGACATCGTGATCCACGACGGCGATCTCGTGGCCGGCACGCACGGACGCGGCTTCTGGATCCTCGACGACATCTCGCCGCTCCGGCAGGGGAGCGAGCGGGTGGCGACATCCGATGTGGCGCTGTTCGCGCCGCGCCTCACGTACCGCGTGCGGCGCGACCGGAACACCGACACCCCGCTCCCCCCCGACGAACCGGCGGGGGAGAACCCGCCGGACGGCGCGATCATCGACTACTGGCTCGGGCGCGCGCCGACCGGCCCCGTGAC
>DASTSH010000142.1:0-39019 GCA_035760785.1 Gemmatimonadaceae bacterium
GCCGGTCCCTGTTTCATGAGTGATGCTGGGTTCACGCTCATTCCCGCGTGCCGGATCTCGAAGTGGAGATGCGGAGGGAGTGATCGGGCGGCACCGCCGGTCTTCGCGATGATCGCGCCGGCGACGACCCGCTGCCCTTTCCTGATGCGCACGTCGCTCGTGTTGGCGTAGATGGTCTCGTACCCGTCGCGGTGCGAGAGCCGGACGAGCCTGCCGAGCTGCGGATCCTCCGTCACCTCGACGACTATCCCCGCTCCGGCGGCACGGACGTCGGTGCCTTGCGGCACGGCGATGTCGATGCCGCTCGTGTCGCCAGGGGCCGAGAGCGTGGTCCCGGCGATGGGGAGCGGCCAGAGCGAGGGAATGGATGACGGCGCGGAATCGGCGGGTGCCGGGCGCGTGGTCCGTGCTGCGGACTTCGGCGTGGCGGAGGTGGTCGCTGGAGCGGTCACCGCTGGAGCGGTCACCGCTGGAGCGATCGCCGCCGGAGCGGTCGCCGCCGGAGCGGTCGCCGCTCGAGCGGCGGGCGCGGCGGCTGGTGGTGGAGCGGCGCCGAGCATCTTCTGGACCTGCTGGAAGCGATCCTCGAGCGTGGTGAGCGCCACCTGCAGCGTGTCGAGACGGCGGACGTCGTGCTGGAGCGTGTGGACCTTCCGCGTGAGAAATGGAACGCGGGCGGCCTGCGCGGCGAGGTAGAACCAGCTCACGGCGCCGACGACGATGAGGACGGCGGCGACGTAGGCGCCACGGCGCAGAAGTCTGAACTGGCGCTGGGTGAGGATGATCGTGCGGTTGGCGAGACCACTCTCTCGCTGCACGTGGATGATCATCGAGCCCGCGCTCGGCGTGTAGATGTTGCCGTAGCCGGAGGATTTCTCTGGTGCGTCGTGGCTCACGTGCGGTCTCGCTTGTAGCCGAGGATGAGCTCGATGAGACGGTCGAGGTCGTCGGGTGAGTAGAAGGCGATCTCGATCTTGCCGCGTTCGCCGTCGGAGACGGTGATTGACACGTCTGTTTGCAGGTTCCGCCTGAGCTCGTCGGCGAGGCGCTTCGTTTCTGCTGTCGCCTTGGAGGGGTGACGAGACGGTGGCGCCTTGGTGGCTTGCTTCTGCGGCGCGTTATTGGCGGTTCTGGCGCGCTGCTCGACATCGCGAACTGTGAGCCCGAGCGCGACGACTTCCTGAGCGACCTCGACGATCGCGCGCTCCGCGCCGAGCGCGAGCAGGGCGCGGGCATGGCCGAGGGTGATGTGCCCGTCCTGGAGCATGCGCCGCACCTGCTCCGGGAGCTGGAGGATGCGGAGCAGGTTGGCGACGGTCGAGCGATCCTTGCCGATGACTTCGGCGACCTGCTGCTGCGTGAGGGAGAACTCCTCGATGAGCCGCTGGTATCCCTCCGCCTCCTCGATCGGGTTGAGGTCGGCGCGCTGGAGATTCTCGACCAGCGCGAGGGTGAGGAGGGTGCGGTCGTCGATCTCCTTGATGACGGCGGGAATGTCCGGCCAGCCTAGCCTGGTGGCGGCGCGGAGACGCCGTTCGCCGGCGATGAGCTCGTAGCCGTTCCCCTCGGTAGCGGTGCGCACGGTGATGGGCTGGAGTAACCCGGATGCGCGCAGGCTGGACTCGAGGTCGGCGAGTTCCTCTGGACGGAACTCCTTTCTAGGCTGGTAGGGGTTGGGACGGATCTGCGCGATGGGGATGCGCTGCAGAGCGCCCCGTTCCTGGGGCTGCGCGGCGGTGGCCGGAGCAGTGGTGGTCGCTGCCGCCTTGGTGGCGAGCAGGGCCTCCAAGCCGCGGCCCAGTCTGCGTGGCTTCTCGGTGGACATCAGCTGGGGCCCAGGGGACGGCGAGTATTGGCGCGGGCCAGCCGCCTTCCGGAACCGCTGGGATCAGCCGGCGCGTGGCGGCTCGGTATGGACGAGTGGCTGGGAGGCGGGGTCACCGTTGTCGCTGTGTCGCTGGAGAAGCTCACGGGCAATGCTCATGTAGGCCTGGGCTCCGACGGAGGCGACATCGTACAGGATGATCGGCTTTCCGAAGGAAGGCGCCTCGGCGAGACGGATGTTACGGGGGACGACGGCTTCGAACACCTTGGGACCGAAGTACTCCCTGGCGTCGGCGGCGACCTGCCGCGAGAGGTTCAGGCGCGCGTCGTACATGGTGAGGATGACGCCATCGATGGCGAGCTCCTCGTTGACGCCGCGCTGGATCATGTGGATGGTGTTGAGGAGCTGGGAGAGCCCCTCGAGGGCGTAGTACTCGCACTGGAGCGGGATGAGAATCGCGTCTGCCGCGGCGAGCATGTTGACGGTGATGAGCCCGAGCGATGGCGGGCAGTCGATCAGGACGTAGTCGTAGAGCGGCTTGAGGGGCTCGATGGCGTCTCGCATGGCGAGCTCGCGCCTCTCGCGCTCGATCAACTCCACTTCGGCGCCCGCGAGATCGGGTGTCGCCGGCGCCACGTCGAGGCGTGGGAACTGCACGCCGCGGTGGAGCACCTCGTCGAGGGAGCATTCCCCGATCAGCGCGTCGTAGACCGTGCGCTCGATCTTGTCCGCCTCCACGCCAACGCCGCTGGTGGCGTTCCCCTGCGGATCGCCGTCGACGAGGAGCGTGCGCTGCTCTGCGGCGGCGAGGCTCGCGGCGAGGTTGACCGCGGTGGTGGTCTTACCGACGCCGCCCTTCTGGTTCGCGATCGCGATGACCCTGGCCAAGTGCTACCGTTCTGTGGTGGGGGGTGATGCGGGGGTGAGCTCGGAATATACCCGCGGTGTTCGGTGCCGGCTAGCGAACGATGTTTCACGTGGCACACTCGGCGCTCATTTCGGGCGCCGAGTGTGCCACGTGAAACATCGCGCCGGCTGCTCGATCGAGCAGCCGGCGCGATTCGGGCCATCCCCGATTCACGGCGGCGAACTGCCGCCAGCTCCCTACCTCCCCTGCTCTCCCCTACTTCGAGCCGGCCACGAACCGCCAGCGCGCCATAACGCTGACGGTGACGGTCTGCTCGCCCGGGTTGATGGGGGTGGGCGCCGCCTCGGCACGCATGCTCATCTTGGCCGTTGCGAACGGTATGGGCGGAGTCGACATGGGGGCGGAGCTCACCTCGAGCAGCTCGCCGAGCGTACCACCGGCGCCCTTCGCCAGCGCTTCGGCGTCGCCGCGCGCGCGGGCAACCGCCGCCGCGAGCGCCGAACGGCGCGCCTCATCCTCGTTCGATGAGTAGAAGTCGAGGGAGTTGATCGCGTTCGCTCCCTTGGCCAGCGCTGCATCGAGGAGCGCCCCGAGTCCGTCGAGCTTCCGAACCTCCACCCGCACGGTGTTGGTCACGTTGTACCCCACGATCCGCGGTGTCTTGTCACCCTTCTCCGGCTGGAAGATCTGCTCGGGGTACACGTTGTAGTTCACGGTGGAGATCTGGCTCTCCCCGATCCCCAGCGCGCGGAGCGTGTCGATCACGGCCCGCTGCTTCCGCGCGTTCTCCGAGGCCGCCTGCGCCGCGGTGGACGCCCGCGTCTGCACCCCGATGTAGATCGTCGCGCGATCTGGAGTCACTCGGGCTTCACCCTGGGCGCTGGTGATCACCTCGGGCGCTCGACCCATCATTTCCATGTGCGGCGCCGGTTGCTGCTGGGCAGCGACAGCGGGGGCCAACGCGAGCACCGCAACGAGAGACAGGAGACGCATGCATTGCTCCGGACGTGAAGGGTTCAAAGCCGCTTTAATAGTCTCACACCGCTACTAAATGCTGCCAACGATGGATACGCATCAGACACCGGGGGGACGCCGAGGTGCCGCGTCCGCTGACGAACAACGCGAGCATCACGAGCCCCACGAGTTCCATGAATCGCGGATGCACGGCGCGGCGCGAGCGAGCGGCGGATGATGGACGTGCGAGAAGGGCGCCCTTGCACACCGCCCATGGTCAGGAGCGCCGCTTCCCTACCTCGAGCACGAGATTCTGCAGGTCGCTCGGGCTCACGCCCGGGATGCGCGACGCCTGCGCGAGCGTGCGCGGACGGATCGCCGCCAGCTTCTGGCGCGCCTCGAACGACAGCGAGCGCATCTCGTCGTACGCCAGATCGGGCGCCAGCACGAAGTCGCCCATCCGTCGCATGCGCTCCGCCTGCACGCGCTCCCGCTCGAAGTAGCCCTCGTACTTGATCTCGAGCTCCGTCGTGATCACCGCCTCCGGCGGCAGCTCCGCGCCAACGCCGGCCGCGCGCAGCAGATCGGCCAGCGACACGCCCTGGCGCCGAGCCACCTCCACGATGCGCATCGCGTGCGCGAGCGGGGCGCCTCCCGCCGCCTGCAGCAGCGCATCCACCTGCTCGGGGCGCACGCTCGTGGAGCGGGCCAGCGCGGCGGCGCTGTCCTCCGCCGCGAAGCGCTCCTCGACCGTGCGGCGCTCCTCGTCGTCGAACATCCCGAGCTCCATCGCCACCGGCGCCAGGCGGCGCAGCGCGTTGTCCTGACGCACCGTGAGCCGGAACTCGGAGCGTGATGTGAAGAGCCGGTACGGCTCATCCACGCCCCGCGTGACCAGATCGTCCACGAGCACGCCGACGTACGAGCTCTCGCGCCCCAGCACGAGCGGTGGCGCACCGCGCACCGCGAGCGCGGCGTTGATGCCGGCGACCACCCCCTGCCCCGCCGCCTCCTCGTAGCCCGTGGTGCCGTTGATCTGTCCCGCGAGATAGAGACCGTCCATCGCCTTCACGCGCAGCGTGGCATCGAGTCGCGTGGGCGGATAGTAGTCGTACTCGATGGCGTATCCCGCGCGCGTCATGCGCACCTGCTCGAGACCGGGCACCGCGCGCAGGAACTCGAGCTGTACCTCCGGCGGCAGCGACGTCGAGAGCCCGTTCACGTACAGCTCCGACGTGTCGTGCCCCTCCGGCTCGAGAAAGACCTGGTGCCGCTCGACGTCGGGAAACTTCACGATCTTGTCCTCGACGCTCGGACAGTACCGAGGCCCGCGCGATGCGATCGCCCCGCCGTACATCGCGGACTTCCCGATGTTCTCGGCGATGATGCGCCGGACCTCCGCGCCGGCGAAGGTGATCCAGCACGGGAGCTGCGCGGGGTGCCGCGTCTGCGCGCCGGACGCGCGCGGGGCGCGCCAGAAATGCGACCACGAATAGTCGAACTGCTCGATCTCGCTCTCCTGCCGCTGCAGCCTGGAGAAGTCCACCGAGCGGCCATCGATGCGCGGCGGCGTGCCCGTCTTGAAGCGCGCGGGGGCGAGCCCGATCCGCTCGAGCTGCTCGGCCAGATGCACGGCCGGCGCATCGCCCGCGCGCCCGCCGGCCAACTGCGTCCCCGTCCCGATGTGGATCCGCCCGCGCAGAAACGTCCCGGCGGTGATGACCACCGCGCGCGCCCCGAACCGCCGCCCCTCGAGCGTCTCCACGCCGAGCACGCGCCGCCCCTCCTCGTCGATCAGAAGGCGCGCGACCGTCCCCTGGATGGTGTGCAGCGATGCGTGCCGCTCCAGCAGCGAGCGCACCGCCCGCCGGTAGAGCCCACGATCGCACTGGGCACGCGGCGCCCACACGGCGGGGCCCTTGCTCCGGTTGAGCATGCGGAACTGGAGCGTGGCCAGGTCGGTGGCGCGGGCCATGATCCCGCCCAGCGCATCCACCTCGCGGGCGACGGTTCCCTTCGCGACTCCGCCGATCGCCGGATTGCACGACATCTGCCCGATCGTCTCGAGCGCGCTGGTGATGAGCCCCACGCGCGCGCCGAGCCGCGCCGCGGCCACCGCAGCCTCGGTGCCGGCATGGCCGGCGCCGATCACGATGACATCGAGATCGAGCTCGGTGCGGAGGGCGGTCGAAGGAGACGCGGACATGCCGGAAAGCTAACACGCGCGCCGATCACGCCGCACGGCGGGCGGGTGGACATTCGGGGCGCGGAAGCGCAGACTGTGTGCATGCCCCTCGAGCTGCCGTCCGATGCCCCCACCCTCCTCATCCGGCGAAGCGCCTTCGAGCGCGCCGGACTCGCGCGCACCGACATCGATGCGCGCTACAATCTCACCCCGGAGGAATTCCGCGTGGAGGGAGAGCTCATCGTCATCGGGCCACTCTACGAGGAGAAGGCGCTCACCGACCTGGTGGACCAGCTCGAGGGGCTCGGTCTCGCGTACTTCGACGACTACTTCGAGATGAGCGGGAACTGGCCCGTCTGGAGCCGGATCTTCGCGACCGAGCGCCGCGAGTGACCCCACGGCGGTGACCGATGCGCGACGGGGGAGCGCCACCGAGCGAAGTGGCGCTCCCCCGTCGCTCGTGTGCCCGTGGGCGGCCGGCCGCCCACGGGCACACGTTTCACGACCAACCGGTCACGTGCCGACGTTCCCCTTCATCCGCTCCGCCTCCTCGCGCGTGACCGGCTGCTCCGAGAGCGGCCCGTGGCGCAGGAGACCCTCCCACTCGCAGTTGTAGCACCAGCTCGTGCGGAACCAGGGGAGGAGCATGTTCCACCCACGCGACTGGACGCGGATGGTGGGGGCGTCACAGTTCGGACACCGATCGCCTTCGGGGAGCATGAAGTAGAAGAAGATCGTCGCGAGGACGATCCGCAGGGCGAAGAAGCCCACGAAGACGATAGTGAAAATGACCGCATCCGACATGACGCTCACCTCGAGCGTGCACCATACGAGTGGTGCAAGAGAGACGCAAGACGAACGCCCGCGCCGCGGTCAGGAGGGCAATCGGAGCTGCTCCTCAATGGTGCTCCACAGCTCGACATAGGCCACCCCGTCCTCCACGCGCTCGATGACGACATCAACATCCGGCGCGATCGCCTTGCCGTCGAGGCTGCTCGCGGCGAGCCGGTGGCGTACCCCCTCGTGCTCGTACGTGATCTCGCCGGCTCCGTCGGGGCCGATGGCCCGCGTGACGTGGGCCAGATGCCCCTGGAGCACGTAGCGCTCGTCGGTGACCTCGCGCTGTGCGCTCGGGACCGCCCACCCGGCGATGAGCACCATCATCCCGATCCCGCCGGCGATCGCGACGGCGGCGGCGATGCCGACCATCGCGATCGCTCCGAGCGCGGAGTACTTGGCGAGCGGGTAGCCCACGAGGCCGAAGAGGGTGGCAGCGACGCCGGCGATCGGAAGGTTGACGTATTTCACCCAGCGCCCGCGGCGCTGGTCACGATCGATGCCGGCGATCATGCTCACGACGCCGAGCACGAGCCCGAGGATGAAGATGGCGAGAAAGAGAATGCGCATGGATCGGACTGGGAAGGAGCCGAATTGTATTCAATCCACGTCGTCCGCGCGACGGGAGCAGAGCGCGAAGCAGGCGCGAACGCGTCAGTGCGCCGTGGAACCGCCGCCGAGTCCGACGAGCTCCAGCAACGCAAGCGCATTCGTCGAGGTCGCCAGTCCCGGGCGCAGGCGATAGTCGAACGTCATGCGCATGACACCGTCCACGCGCTCGAAGCGCTCGGTGAAGTGGACGGGGCGACTCGCTTCGCGCAGTGGTCCATCGGCGGCAAGTGTGAGGTCGTGCGTGGTCACGACGCCGATGGCGCCGGCGTCCAGCAGGTGCCCGATCACGGTTCGTGCCGCGATCCGACGTTCGGCGGTATTGGTGCCGTGGAGGATCTCGTCGAGGAGATAGAGCAGCGGGCGCCCGCCGGGACGCGCGCGCGCGGCGTCCACGATCTCCTTCAGCCGGCGCAGCTCCGCCATGAACAGCGACACGCCCCGCTCCAGCGAGTCCGCGACGCGGATGCTGGTGCGCACGTCGAGCACCGGCAGCCGCATGTTCGCGGCGCACACCGCGCCTCCCGCCTGCGCGAGCAGTGCGTTCGCGCCGATGGCGCGCAGCAGCGTGCTCTTGCCGGACATGTTCGATCCGGTGACGAGGAGAAAGCTCCCGGGCGGTCCCACCGCGACGTCGTTCGCCACCCTGGTGGTCGCCGGGAGAAGCGGGTGCGCCAGCGCGCGCGCCTCCACCACGGCCGGCGCGTCGTGGTCCGCGATCGCCGGCAGCGCCCACTCCGGGTTCTCCGCGCTCAGCGTGGCGAGGGCGCCGAGCGCGAGGACCTCGTCGAGCGCCGCGAGCCAATCGCGCACGTGCGCGCCACTTCCACACCGCCAGCGCTCCGAGCGCACGCCCAGATGGAGGTCCCACTGGAGTAGCCACTGGAGCACGCCGTGCAGCATCGGCGAGTGGCGCACCTCGCTCCACACGACGAGGCGAGCGAGTCGCGCGAGCTCCGGCGCCGCTCCCCCTCCCGCCCGGACGCGAACCTGGATCTCGCGCAGACGCTCCGACTCGAAGCGAGCGCGCTCGATCAGCGCGAGCATCGCCACACGCCGGCGAAAGGGAGCGGCGCGCAGCTCCGCCGGAGGGAGTGCCGCGCGTACGCGCCGGTACCCCGCGGCGAGGAGCACGGTGCCCGCGGTGGCGGTGATCATCCACCACGGCGCAGCGAGCAGCGCCGCGAGTTGGAGGAGCAGCAAGGTGATGGTGGACGCGGTGAGCACCCGCGCCGCGAGCACGAGCCAAGGTCCAGGGCCGATCTCCGCCGGGCGGTCGCACCACTCGACCAATCGATCCATGGTACCGACGCCGGAGGCCGCCGCGAGTCGCGCCAGAACCCCGAGCTCCTCGCGGAACGCATCGCTCGCCGCCAGCTCCCGTACCGCGTCCTGCCTGGCGCGGATCTCCCGTGCGCTCGCCGGCGGATCGAGGAGCCACGATGCCAGGCACCCGCTCGGGCGCCCCGTCCCGGCGACATCGAGCAGACGCGCCAGGGAGGCGTGCCCCACGACGTCCAGATCCTCGGCGTAAGGGTGGCCAGGAGGAGCGACGGTGTTGCCAGGGGGGAGAGCATCCCAGTCGCGACGGATGCGAAGGAGGCCGATCTCGTAAAAGATCCGCGTCTGCTCATGGAGCAGTGCCGCGTCACGAACCCGCCCGTGGCGGTGCACCAATACCGCGAAGGCCACCATCGACGCCGCGAGCGCAACGCTCCACGCCGCCGTCACCGCGCCCGCCGTGGAGCGGACGAGCGCGACGACAGCGACGATGATCACGACGAACAGAAGAATGCGCGCGCGGCCGATGCGCTCGCCGCGCACGCGATACCGCGCCTCCGCGGTGGCGTGCTCCCTGGCGAGCCGGGCGTATCGCCCTTCGGCTCCGCCGGAAGTGCCGCCCGGCTCGAGCGCCGCCATCACTCAGGAGCGGCGCTCGCGCCGCGGCCGCAGATCACGCGCCGAGATATTTCCTGAACCAGGCGACTGTCTTGGGCCAAGCCTGGATGGCTGCCGCGTGATTGGCGCCATTCTGCCCGCTCTGTGCGCGAAGGAATCCATGCCCGGCGCTGGCGAACACCTGATGCTCGTATGTTCGCCCGAGCGACTTCAGCACCGAGTCGGCCGGGGCGATGGTGGAGGTCACGCGCGCATCGTTCTCGCCATAGAAGCCGAGGACCGGCGCACGAACGTGCGCGAGCTCCTCGGCAGACGGCGACGTACCATAGTAGACGACCGACGCGCCGAGCTCCGGCGCGGCGGCGGCGTGCGCGAAGGAGATGCCGCCGCCCCAGCAGAAGCCGACGATGCCGTACTTCGGGAGCGCGGCCGGGAGCGCCATGCCGTAGCGCGCGGTGGCGGAGAGCCGTCGCTGAATCTCGGCGGGATCGAGAGTGCGGATCACGGCGACGGCGGAATCCACGCTCACGCTGTCCGGGCCGCCCTGCGGAACGTTCTTCCCGGTGAGCAGGTCCGGCGCGATGGCGATGAACCCATCGGCCGCGAGCTGGTCGGCGACCGACCTGACCCAGGTACTGAGGCCGAAGATCTCGTGGACGACGACGACCACTGGCGCCTTGGTGCTGCGTTCCGGATAGACGACCCACGCCTTCACGCTGTCGTTCCCCCCGGCGGGGATCATGACCCACTCGCCATGACGCGGGGAGGCGGCGAGCCTCGCGTGGGCACCCGCGGCATCAGGGGGGATAGACGAATCGGTAGCAGCCATGGCGACGGACGCCCCCGCGGAATCACCAGAGTGCTCGTGATCGGCCGATGCGGCGCCGCTCCTGGCGCAGCCGAGTACAGCAAGGACCAGTGCTGCAACAGTTGTGCGACTCTTCGGCGTCATTCACCCTCCCCTTGTCGTGGTTCCGCGGTCAGCGAATCACCAGGTCGAAACGCAGCGGGTTCGGCACGTCGTACGTGAAGTGCCACCACTCCTGGTCGTAGTTGACGAACCCCTCGGCGGCCATGGCATCCAGCAGCTTCCGTCGGTTCGCGGCAGCCTCTCCGCTCGCGTTCGCCGTGTGCGCCGCCGGAGAGAACGTGTCGAACGGGGTGCCCATGTCGAGCTCGCGCCCCGTCGCCCGGTCCACGAGGGTGAGATCCACCGTCACCCCCAGATTGTGCCGGCTGTGGCTCGCGATGTAGCCATCGGTCAGGAGATCGGGGCGGTGCACGCGCTCGGTCCAGGCGACCATCCCCTCGGAGGCGCGCACCGGGCGGTAGGCGTCGAAGATCTCGAGCGAGAGCCCCCGCGGCGCGAGGTCGTGCTGCACGCGCGCGAGTGCCAGCGCCACCTCGCGCCGGAGCAGCGCGCGGTTCGCCTCGTACCCCGGGAGCGGCGCGCCGGTGACGTTGTTCGTCGTCGCGTAGCGCAGGCGCACGATGATCGTGGAGTCGATGTCGTGGACATCCACGAGCAGGCGTCGCGCGACGCTGTCCGGTGCCACGGGAAGATCTCCCGTGTCGACGGTAGGATAGGCCGCGGCGCCCGCGGCGGGCGCGGGGCGGAGCGTGGTGGCGCTCGAGGCGCGCGTGCCCCGCGATGCGCAGCCGGCGGCGCCGATCGCGAGGGCGATGAGGGGGATCGAGTGGAGTCGCACGCGCGGAAGCTACGCTCCGGCGCTCCCCGCATCAACGCGCCGGGGTGGGGGGAGGTGCGCGGCGAGAAACTCGGCCGCGCGCCACTCCGCCCAGTAGACGGGCCTCCACGGCGTGACGCCGCTCACGAAGCCAACGTGCCCACCGCGGTCCACGAACTCCAGCTCCAGCGCCGGCGTGCGGCGCGCGATCTCGCGCACCTCGTCGAGCACGTCCCGCGGGAGAAACGGATCGTCCGCGGCGCTGAGAAGGAGCGTGGGGGTGCGAATGCCGCCGATCCAGCGGATGGAGCTCGACCGCTCGTAGTAGTCATCGGCGGACGCGAAGCCGTGCAGCGGCGCCGTGACGGCATCATCGAACTCGTACAGCGTGCGCGCGCGGTCGATGGCGTCGGCGCGGATCAGCTCGGGGAAGCGCGCGCGCTTCTCGTGCGCCTTGCGTCGGAGCGAGCGGAGGAAATGCGCCTGGTAGACGCGCGCGAACCCGCGATCGATGTGGCGGGATCCGCGCGCGAGGTCGTACGGAACGGAGATCGCCGCCGCGGCCGCGACCACCGACGGGATCTCTCCCGGGCGCTCCCCCAGCCACTTGAGCAGCACGTTACCGCCGAGCGACACGCCGGCGAGCACGATCGGCCGATCGGGCTCGGCGCGCGCGAGGCGGCGGATCACGAAATCGAGGTCCCCCGTCTCCCCGGAGTGATAGAAGCGGAGCGACCGATTGAGCTCCGTGCCGCACGACCGGAACACCATCGCATCCGCCGCCCACCCACGCCGGTGCGCCTCGGCGAGCAGGGTGCGCACGTAATGCGACCGGGGCGATCCTTCCAGACCGTGCAGCACCACGAGCCGCGGGGCCGGCGAGGGGGCGTCGAGGCGACGCAGCTCGAGAAAGTCGCCATCGGGGGTGTCCCACCGCTCGAGTCGCGTGGGGGCGTGGGCGCGGCGCGGGATGAACTTCCCCCAGAGCGTCCGGAGGTGCGGGCCGGGGATCCACCAGGCCGGGCGATACACGTGACCGGTCATGCGGCTCGTGTCACGAGCGCGACGCGATAGATTCCTCGCATCCCGGAAATCTCACATCTCCCGACGGCGGCATGGAAGTCCAGATCTTCGGCACAAAGAAGAGCGCCGACACGCGGAAGGCGCTCCGCTTCTTCTCCGAGCGTCGCATCCGGACGCACTTCGTGGACCTCGCCGAGCGCGCGGCGTCGCTGGGCGAGCTGCGGCGGTTCGCGCAGAAGTTCGGCGTGAGCGCGCTCATCGACGCCGAGTCCAGGCGCTACGCCGAGCTCGGGCTCCGGCACGCGCGGATGTCGGATGAGCGATGGCTGGAGAAGCTGGCGGAGGAGCCGCTGCTGCTGCGGCAGCCGCTGGTGCGCCAGCAGCAGCGGCTCACCGTCGGGCCCGCGGAAGCGCAGTGGAAGGAGTGGGTGGCGGCGGGGTGAGCCGCGGGACGATCACCGCGCGACCACCGGGCAAGACGAAGCCCCTGGCTGTGACACGTCACAACCAGGGGCTTCGCTTCGCTGGCGGGTGGTGATCCGTTTCAGTTCAGCATCACCACGTGTGGTGATTCGGAGCACGACACCCTTTTCCGACTCGTGCGGTTTCGAATCGGTTGGTCCAGGAAGAACCCTGAACCGTCGACTGTGGCCAGCGGCCTCGCAGTCGCCCCGCCGGGGCTGAACCGTTTCCGGCGGGCATCGGCTCGCGGCGTCCCGCTCGCCGACATCGCGATGAGAAGGGAACCGCTTTCTCACGCGAGTCACGTTGAGTGACGGAGCCACTATGCGGCGCCGCCGAGCGGCTGTCAATCTTTCGCCTCCCTTTCGCAAGAGTCTGCCGGGAGTGCAAAAGTGCCCGGCGCGGGGTGATCTTTCGCGCGTGACGCAGATCTCCCTGTCCGGAGTCGCGGTCGAGTTCGGCGCGACCCCACTCCTCGAGAACGTGACCTTCACCGTGGCGGCCGGCGAGCGGTGGGGGATCATCGGACGCAACGGTACCGGCAAGACCACGCTTCTCAAGCTGATCACGGGGGCGATGGCGCCGACGCGCGGGGCGATCGCGCGGCAGCCGGGGCTGCGCATCGCGCTGCTGGAGCAGCACCGCGACTTCGGCGACGCCACCACGGTGTGGGAGGCGGCCGCGGGGCAGTTCGCGGAGCTGCTCGCGCTCGAGCGGTCGCTCGCCGAGCAGGCCACGCGCCTCGGCGAGCTCGGCGACCGCGCCACCGAGCGCGACCTCGACCGGTACGCGCGCGACCTCGAGCGCTTCGACCACGAGGGCGGGTACACGTTCGCGCCGCGAGTGGACGCGGTGCTGCACGGTCTCGGCTTCGATCCCGTGGAGGCGCGCACGCGCACGCTCGACCGGTTGAGCGGCGGCGAGCGCGGGCGGGTGGGGCTCGCGCGACAGCTCGTGGCGCCGGCCGACGTGCTCCTCCTCGACGAGCCCACCAACCATCTCGATCTCGAGACCACCGCCTGGCTCGAACAGTTCCTGCGCGACAGCCGCGAGACGATCATCCTCATCAGCCACGACCGCGCGTTCCTCGAGCGGGTGGTGAACCACGTACTGCACGTGGAGGCGGGGACGGCGATCCCGTACACCGGTGGCTACACCGCCTTCGTGCAGCAGCGCGCGGAGCGGCGCCTCACGCAGCAGCGAGCGTTCGACCAGCAGCGCAAGATGATCGCCAAGGAAGAGGATTACATCCGCCGCAACATCGCCGGCCAGAACAGCCGGCAGGCGAAGGGGCGGCGCACGCGCCTCGAGCGGCTGCCGCGGCTGAGCGCTCCCTCGGGGGAGGAGGACACGATGGCGCTGCGGCTCGAGGCGGCGGAGCGCGGCGGCGATCAGGTGATATCCGCCGAGCACGTGCGGCTCGCGTTAGGCGAGCGCGTGCTCCTGCGCGACTTCACCGCCACGGTGCAGCGCGGCGACGTGCTGGGGTTCATCGGGCCGAACGGCGCGGGGAAGTCCACGCTGCTGCGGGCGATCGCGGGGGAGCGCGACATCGATGGCGGCGCGCTGCGCATCGGCGCATCGGTGACGGTGGCGCACTACCGGCAGGACCTCGGGCAGGTGCCCACCGACCGCTCGCTGTTCGACATCATCAACGACCTGCGCCCGATGTGGGGGCGCGGCGCGGTGCTCGGGCATCTCGCGCGCTTCGGCTTCACGGGCGACGCCGTGCAGCGCTCGGCGACCACGCTCTCCGGGGGGGAGCGGGCGCGCATGGCGCTGGCGATGATCATGCTCTCGAAGGCGAACCTGCTGCTCCTCGATGAGCCGACGAACCACCTGGACGTGGAGTCGATCGAGGCGCTGGAGGACGCGATCGAGGGATACGGGGGAACGGTCCTCCTCGTGAGCCACGACCGCGCGCTGCTGCGCGCGCTCGCCACGCGCACCTGGGTGCTGCACGACGCGCGCATCACCGACTTCGACGGGAGCTTCGCCGAGTGGGAGGAGGCGAGCGCGGAGCGCTCGCGGGCGGCGGCGATCGCGGCGGCGGAGGAGGAGGAATCGCGCCGCGTGCGCGAGCGGCAGCAGGTGCGGCGCAACGGGGATGCGCGCCGCGGGGAGGAGGAGAGCCGGCGCGCCGCGAAGCGGGAGCTGGCGGCGGCGGAAGCGGAGGTGGAGCGGCGCGAGGCGCGCGTGCGCGAGCTCGGCACGCAGCTCGAGGATCCGGATCTCTACACCACGCCCGAGGGGAGCAAGCGCGCGCACGCGCTGGCGGCGGAGCTGGAGGGGGCGAAGCGCGCGCTGGAGGAGGCGTTCGCGCGGTGGGAGGCGATGGTGAGCGCGGCGGAGGGGGCGGGGAGCTAGAACTCCCCCACGAACCGGATCTCCGGCTCGAGTCGCTCCCCGAACTTCTCCTCCACGGCGCGCTGCGCGATGGCGATGAGCTCGCGCACGTCCTTCGCCGTGGCGTGGCCGAGGTTCACCATGATGTTCGCGTGGATGTGCGAGATCTGCGCGTCGCCGTGGCGGAACCCCTTGAGCCCGCACTGATCCACGAGCCGCCCCGCGCCCACCCCCTCGATCTTCTTGAAGATCGAGCCGGCGCTGGGGTGCCAGTCGAGCCACGGGTGGCGCGCACCGCGCCAGCTCAGGTTCTCCTGCATCACGCGGTGCATCACGGCCGGGTCGCCCGGCTCGAGCTGGAAGGTGACGGCGAGCACGACGTCGTCGCGATGGTGGAAGACGCTGTCGTCGTAGCCGAACTTCACGTAGTCCTTCCCCACCGTGCGGCGCTCCCCCTCCTCGCTCAGGATGTCGCACGACTCGAACACCTCGGCGATGAACATCGTGCGCTCGCGCTCGGGGGCCGGGGAGAGAAAGTGGAGGTTCTGCCACACCGCGCCGCCGACGGTGCTCGGGATCCCCACGTAGTGCTCGAGCCCCGACCACCCGCGCCGGACGGCCTCGGGGATGAGGTCGCGCATCACGGCGCCGCTCTCGGTCCACAGCCGGCCACCGTCCCCCCACGCCGAGTGGCGCGCGACGTTCCGGATCACGAGGCCGCGGAATCCCCTGTCGCCCACGAGAATGTTCGCGCCCAGCCCGAGGACGAACCACGGGATGCCCCCCTCGCGCGCGGCGCTCACGGCGGCCGCGAGGTCGTCGGCGGAGACGGCCTCGTAGAACAGGTCCGCGGGGCCGCCGATGCGGAACGTGGTGTACGGCGCGAGGGGCTCAGAGTGCTTGAGCCGAGCGGGATCGAGGCGGGCGGCGAGCAGCCGCGCCGCGGACTGGGAGGGGGCAGCGGTCATCGTGTGGTGAAAGAAATCACTCGCCGCGACGGGATGCCAGCGTGGGGTGGCCGGCGCGCCCGGCGAGCACCCGCTGCACGTCGGCGAGCGTGCCGCCGGCGGCGCGCAGGGCGACCAGGGCGTGATACAGGAGGTCGGCCACCTCCTCGGTGGCGCGCTCGCGGTCCCCATCGGCGCACGCGGCGATGAGCTCCGCCGCCTCCTCCCCCAGCTTCTTCAGGCGAAGGTTGCGGTCGCGAAGCAGCCGCGCGGTGTAGCTGGGCTTCTCGCCGGCGACCGGCGACGCGCCACTCTCGACGCCGGCGGCGCGGCTGGCGATGGTGGCGTCGAGCGCGAGCATCGCATCACCGACCTCCGGCCCCCCGAAGCAGGAGGTGGTGCCGGTGTGGCACGCCGGACCGGCGGGGACCACGCGCGCGAGCAGCGCATCGCCGTCGCAGTCGCGCTCGAGGGAAACCACGCGCTGCACGTTGCCGCTCGTGGCGCCCTTGTGCCAGAGACCGCGGGTACGCGAGTGGTAGTGCATCTCCCCCGTCGCGAGCGTGCGCTCCACCGCCTCGCGATCGGCGTGCGCCACCATGAGCACCTGCCCGGTGAGGAAATCCTGCGCGATCACGGTCACCAGGCCGTTTCCCTTCTCGAAATCGAGCTCCGACAGATCCAGCATGCGCATTCACTCCTCGGCCGGGTCACGAAACGCCGAGTAGCTCGCGCGCGCTGCGCGCGAGCTCTCGGTTGGTGGCGACGGCGCTGCCGCCGAAGGACGTGCGACAGCCGCTCCAGTCGGTGAGGACTCCCCCGGCCTCCTCGATGATCGGCAGGAAGGGCGCCGCGTCCCATGGCGCGAGCACGCCATCCGCCATCACTTCCGCGCGCCCGGTGGCCACGAGCAGGTAGCCGTAGCAGTCGCCCCACGACCGGCACAGCGCCGCGCGCTCCGCGAGGCGGCGCCAGCCGGCCGCGCGCGCGGGCGCGTGGGTGAAGCGCTCGTCGGTGGTGAGCACGGTCGCGTCGGCGATCGACGACACCGACGACACCGAGCAGCGCGCGCCGTTCCACCAGCAGCCCGCCCCGGGGGCGGCGGCGAGCATCTCGCCGAGGGCGGGAAAGTACGCGGCGCCGGCGAGCACCTCGTCGCCCTCCACCACCGCGACGAGCGTGCCCCAGAGCGGCACGCCGCGGATGTACGTCCTGGTGCCGTCGATCGGATCCACCACCCAGCGCCTCGGCGCGTCGGGGCGCACGGTGCCCAGCTCCTCGCCGAGAATGCCGTCGGCGGGGAAGCGGCGCTCGATCCACTCGCGCGCCGCGCGCTCGGCGGCGCGGTCGGCGATGGTGACGGGGGAGCCGTCCCCCTTCGCCTCCACGGCGAGGCGCGAGCGGAAGTGCTCGAGCGCCACGTCTCCCGCCACGCGCGCCACCCGCTCCACGTCCTCGAGCAGCACGCCGCTCATGCGGCGCTCCGGATGGCGATGCCGCTCGCGGCGAGCAGCGACTTGATCGCTCCCACCGTGGTGAGCCCATCGTGCAGGATCCCGGCGACGAGCGCGGCATCGGCGCCGCCGCCGAGCAGCACATCGCGCACGTGCGCGGCCTCACCCGCGCCGCCCGAGGCCACGACGGGCACGTCCACCGCCTCGGCGACGGCGCGCGTGAGCGCGAGGTCGTACCCGACGCGCGCACCGTCGCGATCGATGCTGGTGAGCAGGATCTCCCCCGCCCCACGCGACACGCATTCGCGGGCCCACGCGACCGCATCGAGCGTGGTGGGCGTGCGCCCGCCGTGCGTGTACACACGCCACGCCTCTCCGACGCGGCGCGCATCGATGCTCGCCACCACGCACTGCGCACCGAAGCGCTCCGCCGCTTCCCCGAGCAGCGCGGGGCGTTCCACGGCCGAGGTGTTGATGCTCACCTTGTCCGCGCCGGAGCGGAGCGCGCGCGCCACGTCATCCACCGTGCGCATGCCGCCGCCGATGGTGAGCGGCACGAACAGCCGCTCGGCGGTGCGGCGCGCGACGTCGAGCAGCGTGGCGCGCTCCTCGGCGCTCGCCGAGATGTCCAGGAACACCACCTCGTCGGCGCCCTCCGATTCGTACCGCTCGGCGAGCGCCACCGGGTCGCCCACGTCGCGCAGCCCCTCGAAGCGCACGCCCTTCACCACGCGGCCGCCGCGCACGTCGAGGCACACGATCACCCGCCGCGCGAGCATCAGCGCACCTCCAGCGACACGGTGCCCTTGGTACTGAACACGGCATCCCCCTCGCACAACGCCTGGCGCACGGCAAGGCCGAGCGCCTTGAACGCCGCCTCCACCACGTGGTGCCGGTCGCGCCCGCGCAACACGCGCACGTGCAGCGTGGTGCGCGCGTGCTCGGAGAACGACCGCATCCAGTGGTCGTACAGCGTGCTGGGCAGCGGCCCCCGGTAGTACGCCCGCCCGCCCAGATCGAGCGCGACCTGGACCAGCGCATCATCCATGGGGATGGTGCGCTCCCCGTAGCGCGCCGCGCGCTCCGGCACGAGCGCGGCGAGCGCGGCCCCCATGGCGATCGCCACGTCCTCGATCAGGTGGTGGCGCAGGTCGCCCGTGGCGCGCAGCTCGATGTCGAGCGCGGCGTAGCGCGCGAAGGTGATCAACATGTGGTCGAGGAACGCCTCCCCCGTCTCGCACACGGCCGCTCCGGTGCCACGTTCCAGACGCACGTGGACGCGCGTCTCCCGCGTCTCCCGCTCCACGGTGCTCATTCGGCGAACTCCTCGGCGACGTAGCGCGCATCGAGCGCGCCGGTGTACAGCGCCATTCCCACCACCGCCGCGGACACGCCGCGCTCGGCGAGATCGCGCAGGTCGCGCATGGAGGAGATCCCACCCGACGCGATCACCGGGTGCACGGACAGCTCGGTCACGTCTTCCATGAGAAAGAGATCGGTTCCCTGCATGCGCCCCTCGCGGTGCACGGCGGTGACGAGCAGCGAGGCGAGCGGCAGCTCGTTCAGCTCCTCCACCACGTCCAGCACGTTCCGGGTGAGCGTGCGCGACCAGCCGCGCGTCACCACGCGACGGTCCCGCGCATCCACGGCGACGATGAGCTCGTTGGGAAAGGCGCTCGCCGTGCCGGCCAGCCACTCGGGCTCCTCGAGCGCGCGGGTACCGACCACCACGCGGTCCGCTCCCTCGCGCATCAGCCGCTCGATGTCGTCGCCGCTGCGCACGCCCCCGCCCACCTGCACATCGGCGGGCACCTCGCGCAGGATCTCGTTCACCATCTCCGCGTTGTCGCCGCGTCCGGTGGCGGCGTCGAGATCCACCACGTGCAGCCGCCGGAAGCCGTAGCGCGTCCACCCGCGCGCGACCTCGACGGGATTGTCGAAGCGCAATCGCTCGCGGTCGTAGTCGCCGCCCTCGAGCTGCACGCACTGTCCTTCACGCAGATCCACCGCGGGAATCACGATCACGAGCGGGCCTCCTCCAGGAACGCGCGCACGAACGCCACGCCGGCGCGCGAGCTCTTCTCGGGGTGAAACTGCACGCCGACGGTGCGCCCGACGCGCACCACGGCGGGAAAGCGATCCTCCTCGTGCACACTCCAGGCGCGCACCACCGACGCGTCGCGCGGCTCGGCGACGAACCCGTTCGCGTAGTACGCCATCTCCAGCCGCGCGGCGGCGACCAGCGGCTCGCGGCACGCCTCGAGCGCGTTCCATCCGATCTGCGGCACGCGCCGCGCGCGGATGCGGCGCACGCGCCCCGGCACCACCGCGAGTCCCACGCCCGCTCCCTCGTCGCTCCCCTCGAAGAGGAGCTGCATCCCCAGGCAGACGCCGAGGCACGGCAGGCCGGCGGCGAGCGCATCCCGCACCCCGGCGAGTCCGGGGGCGAGGCGCGCCGCCGCGGAACCGAACGCGCCGACGCCGGGGAGCACGAGCACGTCCGTATCCACCGCACGCCGCGGGTCGGCTTCCACGCGGAGCGCCACGTCGGGCACGGCGAGCGCCTTGAGCAGGGAGTGCAGGTTCCCCGCGCCGTAGTCGAACACCGTCACTCGCACGCGACCGCCTCCCGGAGCGCCCGCAGCAGCGCGTCCATCATCGGCTCCGGTCCCGCGGTGACGCGGAGCGCGTCGCCGATGCCGGGGAGCGCCGTGAACGGCCGCACCGCCACGTCGCACTCGCGCAGACGGCGCGCGACCGCCGGCGCATCCGCGACGGGAACGAGCAGGAAATTGGCGGCCGAGGGGAGCGGCGCCAGCCCCATCGCGCGGAGCGCCGAGGCGAGCCGGTCGCGCGCCGCGCGCGCATCGGCCACGCGAGCGCGCACCCAGTCGAGATCCTCCCCGAGCGCGGCGCACGCGGCGCGCTCCGCCACCGCGCTCACCTTGTACGGACCACGCGACTTCTCCACCTCCCGCACGAGCGACGGGTGTCCCGTGGCCCAGCCGATGCGGAGGCCGGCGAGCCCGAACGCCTTCGACATGGTGCGCGTGACGAGGAGATTCTCCCGCGCCGGCGCGCTCGCGATGAACCCGTGCCCGAGGAACTCGCCGTAGGCCTCGTCGAGGATCACCACCCCCGGGGCGCGATCGAGCACGCGCTCCACCGCGGCGCGCGTGGCGGCGGTGCCGGTGGGATTGTTCGGCGAGCAGAGATAGATGATGCGCGCTCCGGTGGCCAGCAGCGCATCGGGGTCGATGTCGAACCCCGGCGCGAACGGCACGCCCACGGGCTCGATCCCGTTCATGCGCGCGAACACCGGGACCATCGCGAACGTCGGCTCGGCGTAGGCGATGCGGCTCCCCGGCTCGGCCAGCGCGCGGATGGCCGAATCGAGCACGTCGTCGGAGCCGCAGCCGGTGACGACACACTCCGTCGCGATGCCGGCGTACGTCGCCAGCGCCTCCTTGAGCTCCGACGCGTAGAGCGCCGGATAGCGGGTGAGCGCCGCGGCCGCGGTGTCCCGCGCCGCGCGCGCGGCGGCGGGGGGAGTGCCCCAGAGATTGGTGTTGTCGCTCAGATCGATCGCGCACGCGGCGCGATCCGGGGCGTAGAGCGCGATGTCGCGATAGCCGGCGCGCGCGATCGCGAGCGAGCTGCGGGCGGTCACGAGGCCACCTCCCACGCCCGCGCCGCCGCCGCGTGGCCCGGGAGCCCCTCGGCCTCGGCGAACGCCGCCACGTCCGCCGCGAGGCGCGCGGCGGCGTCCGGCCCGACGCGCTGGTAGGTGGTCCAGCGCACGAAGTCGAGCGTGGAGAGCCCCGAGTACGAGCGCGCGGCGCGCCCGGTGGGGAGCACGTGATTGGCGCCGGTCATGTAGTCGCCGAACGCGACCGAGCTCGATGCGCCGAGGAACACCGTGCCCGCATCGCGCACGCACGGCAGCAGCGCCTCGGGGTCGCGCACGGCGAGCAGCAGGTGCTCGGGCGCGTACCGGTTCGCGAACGCCACGGCGGCGTCGAGCGACGCCGTGGAGAGCACCGCGCCGCGCGAGGCCAGCGCCTGGCGGATGATGCCGGCGCGCGGCGCGGACGAGATCGCGGCACGGATCGCGTCGGCGACCTCGCCCGCCACGCGCGCGCCCACGGCCACCACCACCACCGCCGCGCGTGGATCGTGCTCCGCCTGAGCGAGCACTTCCCGCGCGACGGTGGTGGGCACGGCGCCGTCGTCGGCGATCACGAGCAGCTCGCTCGGGCCGGCGGGGGAGTCGATGCCGACCACGCCCGCCACCTGAAGCTTCGCTTCGGCCACCCACGCGTTCCCGGGGCCCACGATGCGGCTCACCGCGGGCACCGACTCCGTGCCGTAGGCCATCGCCGCCACCGCGCCGGCGCCGCCGATGGCGAACACGCGATCCACGCCCGCCAGCTCCGCCGCCGCGAGCACCACGCGCGAGGGGAGGCCGTCGCTCGCCGGCGGAGAGCAGACGATCACCGACGGCACGCCGGCGACGCGCGCGGGGATGGCACCCATGAGCAGGCTGCTCGGATACGCCGCGCGCCCGCCGGGGGCGTACACGCCCACGGCATCGAGCGGATCGGCGCGCCGGCCGACGATCACTCCCGGCTCCGTTTCCACCTCCACGGCGGCGGGGAGGAACGCCCGGTGCGCCGTGGCGATGTTCGCCGCCGCGCGCTCGAGCGCGCGGCGGAGCGCGGGATCGAGCGCATCGAGCGCGCCACGCAGCGCCGCGCGCGGCACCTCCAGGGCGTCGAGCGTCGCGCCATCGAGCTCGCGCGCCAGCTCGCGCAGCGCGGCATCGCCGCCGCGCCGCACGCGCGCGAGGATCGCCGCGGTGCCGGCGCGGACGGATTCGTCCTGGGATGTGGCGCGGTCGAGCAGCGGCGCGAGCTCGCCGGCCAGCGACTCGAGCGCCCCCTCCACGCGAAAGACCGGCTCGCTCACGGCATGAGCCTCTCGATGCGGGTGACGAGGATTCCCTGCGCGCCGAGCGCGCGGAGGTCGGCGATGGTGCGGTAGATCGCGCGGCGCGGGACCACGGCGTGGACCGCGACGTGGGTGCCACCGTTCAGGATGTCGATCACCGTGGGACCGTTGAGGCCGGGGAGCACCCGCTTCACGCGGTCGAGCGCGTCACGCGGGACGTTGGCCATCACGTAGCGCTGGCCGCGGGCGCGGAGCACGGACTCGAGCGAGGTGGCCAGCTCGCCCAACGCGCGCTCTCGCGCGCTCGCGGCGGCCGGCGCGGTGCCGGTGCGCGGGGCGGTGATGAGACGCGCGCTCGACTCGAGCACGGTGGCGATCTCGCGCAGGTTGTTCACGCGCAGCGTGGAGCCGGTGGAGGTGAGATCGACCACGATGTCGGCGATGCCGAGGTGGGGCGCGATCTCGGCGGCGCCGGAGACCGGCACGATCATCACGTCGCGGCCGACGCGCTCGAAGTAGCGGCGCGCGAGACGCGGGAAGACCGTGGCGACGCGCGGCGCGCCGGTGATGTCGTCGATCGATGCGAGGCCGCTCTCCTCACGCGCGGCCACCACGAGCCGGCACGCGCCGAACTCGAGGTCGAGCAGCTCGCAGACGGGGCGCTCGGACTCGCACACCAGGTCCCAGCCGGTGACGCCGGCATCGGCGGCGCCGTCGGCGACGAACTCGGGGATGTCCTGGGCGCGGACGAAGATCGCCTCGAACTCGCCCCCGAGCGACGCCGTGAGCGCGCGCTCGCCGCGGGCGCGCACCTCGAGCCCCGCATCGGCGAAGAGCTCGCGCACGTCGTCCGCCAGACGTCCCTTGTTGGGAAGCGCGATCCTCAGCACGCGCCACCTCTCCCGCGGTCCCACATCGTCGGTCACTCCGGTCATCTCGTTGGAAGCGCGCGTCGGCCCCTCGCCGAGGCGCAAAAAAAAGCGGCCCGTCCACTCGGGACGGGCCGCCGGCGCTCACGCGCTGGTGTCGGTGCCTCGCTCGCCGGTCACCCACACACGCGCACGTCGCCAGGACCCGTCGGGCCATGGTGATGCAGATGCGCGTGATGATGCGTGCGGTTGGGCGTCGGCATGGCTGGAACTCTAAAGGGAGCGCACCGACGCGTCAATGGCGCTCGCCGGCGCGCTCGCGCGCGCTCGCGTCGGCCGCTCCACTCCCGCCCTCCGCGTCGCTCACGACCTCGAAGCAGCAGCGCGGGCGCTCGCCGTGCTCGCAGCACTCGCGCACGGGGGAGCCGACGATCTCGCCGAGCAACGTCTCCACCGCGCCGCACACCTCGGGGTGCCCCTGCACCGCGGCGCCGAGGGGACAGGCGAAGCCACGAATGCGGAGCGCGCCGTCGTGCTCATCGAGCTCCGTGACGCCGCCGAGGGCATCGAGCGCGGCGGCGCCGGCGGCGGCGCGCTCGCGCGGCGATCCCTGCGGCGCGGCGTGCGTGGCGGCGAGGCGCTGCCCCACGGATCGCATGAGCGCGTCGAGCTCCTCCCGGCTCATCCGCTCGGCGAGAGCGTCGAGGAGCTGGACGAGCAGCGGGATGTAGGCGCGGGAGAAGAGGCGGTCGGCGTCCTGGGTGATGCTGTAGGTGTGGGCGGGCTTCCCCACCCCGCCACGGCTGCTGACGCGCTGCTCGACGATGCCATCGCGCTCGAGCGTGGTGAGGTGAGCGCGCACGGCGTTGCCGGTGAGGCCGAGGTGACCGGCGATCTGGTCGACGGTGAGGCTCGCACGCCTGAGGAGCGCGACGATGCGGCCGCGCGTGCTGTCGTAAAATCTGCTGCTCCATCGTGTTAGCAGCATTCTCCCCCCGGTCCGGATGCTCCCCAAGATAGGACGGGAATGCACGAAATACAATATTTGCAATATTTGCTTGACATATTGGACATCACCCCGCATCATGTGCCCCGTCGTTCGGCACCACCGGCAGGACATTGCGCCAACTCAACGCACCAGGGAGGCAGTCATGCGGAGGAGCATCGTTGCGGCGGCCACGTTCGGTACCATGGCCACGTTCGCCATTCCCGTTCTCGCGCAGAGCGCGATCACCCACACCAACCCCGCCACCCGCGCCGCCCTTCCGGCGGCCCCGGCCGCGCGCGCGCTGGATGACCCCACCATCGTCGCGATCTTCGACGCCGCGAACACCGCCGACATCGAGACCGGACAGCTCGCCGCCAAGCGCGGCAGCACCAAGGCCGTGCGCGACCTCGCCGCCATGTTCGCCCGCGATCACGAGATGGTGCGCCAGCAGGGGCGCGACCTGGCGAAGAAGCTCGGCGTCACCCCCACGCCGCCCAAGGGTGACAAGAGCGCGCAGGAGCAGGCCCAGGTGATGGCGATGCTGCGCGCGAAGCACGGTGCCGACTTCGACAAGGCGTACCTCGCCCACGAGGTCGCCTTTCACAAGGCGGTGATCGATGCCGTGAACCAGACGCTGCTCCCCGCCATCCAGAACCCGGAGCTCAAGGCGCTGGTGGTGAAGGTGGCGCCGGCGTTCCAGGCGCACATGCTCGCCGCCCAGCGGCTCGAGGAGCAGACGGCGCAGTGATCCGTGTTCCGGGCGCGCGGCGAGAACGGCCGCGCGCCCGCTGCACGTCGCGCCACGCACGTCACCGCACGCAGGTGGGGACACGGACAGCGAGGTGAGTCATGCGCGACACCGTGGCGGCACCGCCGCTTCATGCAGCATCGGACAACGCACCGCCGGCGCGTGGTGCAGCCCGGGTCGTGGGCCGCGCCGCGATGCTGGCCCTCGCCGCGGCGCTCGCGGTCGCCGCCACGGCGTGCCGCGATGACGCGACCGGGCCATCCCAGCAGCTCGACGGCAAGGAGATCTTCCGCTTCGACACCTTCGGCGACGAGGCGTTCTGGACCGACACGCTGAAGATGAACGAGGTGATCGAGCGCGCGGTGAGCCCGCGTACCGCGCTCTCGGTGGGACTCAAGGTGGATGCCGACGCGCTCCCGCCCGGGATCCTGGCCACGGCCGATCTCGATGATCCAGCCACCACCGTCGCGCTGCTGAAGCTGAACGCGGTGGTCGGCGTGCAGGCACAGGTGGACGGCAACGACCACATCACGCGCATTGGCATCACGTGCGCGCTCTGCCACTCGACGGTGGACAACTCGGTGGCCCCCGGAATCGGCAAGCGGCTGGACGGCTGGCCGAACCGCGAGATCGATCCCGGACTGATCCTCTCCCTCTCTCCCGCGCTGCAGGCGCCGGAGCAGCAGGCGGTGCTGAAGTCCTGGGGGCCGGGGCGGTACGACGCGCGCTGGAACCACGACGGACTGAACGGGCCGGTGTACATCCCGCCGGCGTACGGCCTGCGCGGCGTGGCGCTCGAGACGTACACCGGGGAAGGGCCGGTGTCGTACTGGAACGCCTACGTGGCCGTGACGCAGATGCACGGGCACGGCACGTTCGTGGATCCCAGGACGGGAGATGACATCCAGCAGACGCCGGACCTGGTGACGCCGAAGCTGAACGCGCTGCGCGAGTACCAGCTCGCCCTCGCGGTGCCGAGACCGGCGCCCGGCGCGATCGATGCCGCGGCCGCCGCGCGGGGCGCCGAGGTGTTCGCCGGCGCCGGCGGGTGCGCGAGCTGCCACGTGGGGAGCACGCTCAGCGACGCGGGGATCCGGCTGCACGCGCCAGCGGAAACGGGGATGGAGCCGCTGCATGCGGAGCGGAGCACCACCAAGCGCTACCGCACGACACCGCTGCGCGGCCTGCTCACACACCCGCCGTACTTCCACGATGGAAGCGCGGCGACGCTGCGCGACGTGATCGACCACTACGATGCGTATCTCCATCTCGGCCTGACCGAGCAGCAGAAGCGCGACCTTGAGGAATATCTCAGGACGCTGTAACTCTGCGACGACGACCAGAGACGGTGGTGGACGATGAGTGGCGAACAGACGAAGCTCGAAGGACCCGACTTCACGCAGGGGATCGCGCTCCACGACCTCGCGGATGGCGTCCCGTTGCTCGGGCAGGCGAACGGCGAGGCGGTGATCATGGTGCGCCGCGGCGACGATGTGCTCGCGATCGGCGCGACGTGCACGCACTACAGCGGCCCGCTCGCGGAGGGGCTGGTGGTGGGGGAGACGGTGCGCTGTCCCTGGCATCACGCGTGCTTCAGCCTGCGCACCGGCGAGGCGGTGCGCGCGCCGGCGCTCAACCCGGTGCCGTGCTGGAACGTGGTGCGGCGCGACGGCAAGGCGTTCGTGACGGGGAAGAAGGAGCGCGACCCGCTGGCGCCCGCCTCGGCGCCGGCACACCGGAGAGCGACACCGCCGGCATCGATCGGGATCATCGGCGCGGGCGCGGCGGGGAGCGCGGCGGCGGAGATGCTGCGGCGCGAGGGATACGACGGCCCGATCACGATGTTCGATCCCGACCCTGCCGCCCCGTACGACCGGCCGAACCTGTCCAAGGACTTCCTGGCGGGGAACGCGCCGGAGGAATGGATCCCGCTGCGCCCCGAGGGCTTCTACGCGGAGCATCGCATCGAGATCGTCCGCCGTCGCGTGGCGCGGCTCGACGCGCGGGCGAAGCGCGTGACGCTCGACGATGGCACCACGCGCGACTTCGACCGGATCCTGCTCGCCACCGGCGCGGATCCGGTGCGGCTGAACCTCCCCGGGAGCGACCGGCCGTTCGTGCACTACCTGCGCACGCTCGCCGACAGCCGGGCGATCATCGCGGCAACCGGAGAGGCGACGCGCGCCGTGGTGATGGGCGCGAGCTTCATCGGGCTCGAGGTGGCGGCGTCGCTACGGGCGCGCGGCCTGGAGGTGCACGTCGTGGCGCCGGAAGCGGTGCCGTTCGAGCGTGTGATGGGGCGGGAGGTGGGAGAGTTCATCCGCCGGCTGCACGAGGAGAAGGGCGTCGTCTTCCATCTCGAGGACAGCGCCACCGCGATCGGCGAGCACACGGCGACGTTGAAGAGCGGAGGGACGATCGCGGCGGAGCTGGTGGTGATCGGCGTGGGGGTGCGTCCCACGACGGCGCTCGCCGAAGACGCGGGGCTCTCGATGGACCGCGGCGTGGTGGTGAACGAGTACCTGGAGACGAGCGCGCCGGGCGTCTTCGCGGCGGGGGACATCGCGCGCTGGCCGGACCCGCACACGGGCGAGCGAATCCGCGTGGAGCACTGGGTGGTGGCCCAGCGGCAGGGGCAGACGGCGGCGCGCAACCTGCTCGGCGCGGGAGAGCCGTTCCGGACCGTGCCGTTCTTCTGGAGCGCGCACTACGACGTGGTGATCAACTACGTGGGGCACGCCGAACGGTGGGACCAGATCGACGTGTCCGGCCGGATCGCCGACCGCGATTGCGCGATCGCCTACCGGAGCGCGGGGAAGACGCTGGCGCTGGCGTCGATCTTCCGCGACCACGAGAGTCTCGAGGCCGAAGCGGAGATGGAGCGGAACGACTGGGCGGCGCTGCGGGAGCTGGTGCCGGCGCGCTGACCAGGTGACGCGCGCCGTCCCGCGCGCGTCCAGCGACCGCTCGCGCACGAAACCAACTGGCAGGATGCGACTGGTCTTCCGCGAGGAGGAGTCATGGGAGTTGCAAGATACGTGGCGCTGCTGGCGCTGGTGCTGGGCTGTGGCGGCAATGGCGCGACCAACCCCAACCCTCCCCCGCCTCCGGGCACCATCAGGGCCACCACGAGCCGGCAGTTCACGCCGAGCACGCTGGACGTCAACGCCGGTGACACGGTGACGTGGGAGTTCGAGGCGCTCGGACACAACGTCACCTTCGACTCACCGAAGCCGCCGGGGACGCCGCCGGACATCTCCACTGCGGCGGACACCACGGTGCAACGCGAGTTCGCGCAGGCGGGCACGTTCCACTATCACTGCACCATCCACCAGGGGATGGCCGGCACGGTGGTCGTGCACGCACCGTGAATGGGCGCGTCAGGCCGAGCGGAAGTGCCTCACCAGCCCCCGCTCGGCCCGGTTTGCCTTTTGCAGAGCATGTGAATAGTTTCACATACTCCGCGCCCCTCTGGCGGAGCCAACCTGCAACTCTGGTACAGCACGGACACTGGAGGCCCCTAGCAATGCGGTTCATCGGACAGGCGCTCCTCGCGAGCGTATTCGTCCTCGGTGCGTGCGCCGGTGGTGAGAAGACGGCGAACACGGACACGACCTCGGCTGCGGCGGCGACCGCCACTGCCACCACGCCCTCCGACAGCTCGGCCAACGCGGCTGCGCCCGCGAGCGGCGCCTCGAGCACCGCGGCGCCCGCCGCGCCCGTCACCGGGCAGATTCACGAAGTCAAGATGATCGGCGACGAGAAGGGCTATCGCTTCGAGCCCGCCAACCTCACGATCAAGCAGGGCGATGGCGTCAAGTTCGTGATGGTCACCGGCGGCCCGCACAACGTCGCGTTCGACGAGAACGGGATCCCCGCCGGCGCCAAGGACAAGCTCTCGGCCAACATGCCCAACCAGCAGGCGCCGCTGCAGAGCCAGTTCTTCATGAACCCCAACGAGAGCTACACGGTCTCCTTCGCCGGGCTGCCGGCCGGGACCTACAACTTCCACTGCGTCCCGCACCTCGCGATGGGGATGAAGGGGACGATCACGGTCCAGTAAGCGGCTCAGCGCTTCGGCGCACGAGCTCGTAACGCGGGCGGGGGTGCCGAGCACCTCCGCCCGCGTTACTTTCTCGCCGCCCGCCACCCCGTATCCTCTCGAGCTCACTCCGCCATGCGACGATCCCTTCCGCTCCTCGCCGTGCCAGCGGCGTTCGCTCTCGCGTGCGCCAGCGCCCGCACCCCGGCCGCGTCGACGCCGACGCCTGCCGCCGCGCACCCGTCCACCGGCGGCACGATCGCCGGGAAGACCGCCGGCATGGAGAAGCGCGACGGGTTCATCCCGATCTACCTCGACGCGGGGAGCGGGAAGATCTATCTCGAGGTGCCGCACGACTCGATGCGCGTGCTGTACTTCCTCTCCCTCGCCACCGGACTCGGCTCCAACCCCATCGGGCTCGATCGCGGATCGGAGCAGGGAGAGTACGTCGCGCGCTTCGACCGCAGCGGAGACCACGTGCTGCTGGTGCTCGAGAACTGGCAGTACCGGAGCTCCGCCGCCGGCAACGCCGACCACGCGCGGAGCGTGAGAGAGTCGTTCCCGCCGAGCACCGTCGCCGCCATGCCGATCCTCGCCGAGGAGAACGACCGCCTGCTCGTGGATGCGACGGACTTCGTGTACCGCGACTGGGTGGACGTGACCGGTACGCTGGCGCGGATGAGCGAGGGATCGTACGCCGTCGCGCGCGACCGCTCGAGCATCTACCGCCCCTACACGAAGGCGTTTCCGGAGAACAGCGAGATCGACGTGTCGCTCACCTACGCCCTCTCGAACGGGCGGCCGGGGCGCACGGTGGCGCACATCACGCCGGACGGGCGGGCGTTCACCCTCCGGCAGCACATCTCCTTCCTGAAGCTTCCCGATGACGGCTACCGGCCGCGCGTGCTGGACCCGCGCGTCGGATTCTTCGGCATCACCTTCAACGACTACGCGCAGCCCATCCAGGGCTCGCTCGAGCAGCGCTGGATCGCGCGCCACCGGCTCGAGCGCGTGAACCCGAGCGACCCCACCAGCCCGATCAAGAATCCCATCGTCTACTACATCGATCGCGGCATCCCGGAGCCGATCCGCTCGGCGGTGAAGGAAGGGGTGAGCTGGTGGGTGGAGGCGTTCGATCGGGCGGGGTTGAAGGGCGCGTTCAAGGTGGAGGATCTCCCCGAAGGGGTGGATCCCATGGACGCGCGCTACAACGTGGTGCAGTGGGAGAACCGGAACGAGCGCGGCTGGTCGATCGGCGGCTCGCTCGGCGATCCGCGCACCGGCGAGATCGTGAAGGGGATGGCGCGGCTCGACTCGCACCGCGAGCGCACCGACTACAACCTGTACGCGGGGCTCATGGGCGCGGACTCCTCGCCGGCGGACACCGCGTTCGTGCTCGCGCGCGCGCGGCAGAAGGCGGCGCACGAGGTGGGGCACACGCTCGGGTTGGCGCACAACTACATCGCGTCCACGTACGAGCGCGGCTCGGTGATGGATTACCCACCGCCGCGCGTGCGCCTGAACGCGCACGGGGACATCGACGTGAGCCAGGCGTACGCCGTGGGGCCCGGCGACTACGACGTGTGGGCGATCCACTGGGGGTACGGGATCTTTCCCGCCGCGAGCGAGCAGGACTCGCTCCGCGCGATCATCGCCGAGGGGCTGAAGAAGGGGTGGCTGTTCCTGTCGGATGCGGATGCGCGCCCGGAGTTCGCGTCCGATCCACGCACGAACCTGTGGGACGACGACTCGACGCCGGCGCGCTTTCTCGCGCACGAGATGGCGGTGCGGCGGGTGGCGATCTCGCGGTTCGGGCTCCGCAACATCCGGCCGGGGGAGCCGGTGTCGCTGCTCCAGGAGCGGTTCGTCCCCGTGTACCTGATGCACCGCTTCGCGATCAACTCGCTCGCGCGGACGATCGGCGGGATGGAGTACTCGAACGCCGTCCGCGGCGACGGGCAGCAGGCGACGCGTCCGATCGACGGCGCCCGGCAGCGCGCCGCACTCCACGAATTGCTCTCGACGCTCGACCCGGCGGAGCTCGCGATCCCGGACACGGTGCTCACGCTCCTCGGCCCGCGTCCGTTCTCGTACGACACGTCGGTGGAGCTGTTCGGCAGCCGGACGCGGCCGGCGTTCGACGAGCTCGGCGCCGCGCGAACGCTCGCCCAGATGATCGTGGACGCGGTGCTGCAACGCGACCGCGCCGGGCGGCTCGTGGAGTTCGCGACGCGCGAGGGCGCGCCGCTCACGCTGGCGGAGACGATCGACTCGCTGGTGGCTCACACGTGGAACCGGCCGGCGGCGGGGACGCCGAAGATCGCGGCGCTGCAGCGCGTGGCGCAGCGCGCGGTGGCGGACCGGCTGCTGGCGCTGGCGGCGGACACGAATGCCGCTCCCGAGGTGCGCGCCATCGCCGAGCTGAAGATCGCCGACCTCCGCCCGGTGGCCGCGCGGCGCGCCAGGGAGACCACGGGAAGAACGAGCGCCGCGGAGCGGGCGCAGTGGCTGGCGATCACGAACGACTTCGCGCGGTGGGAGGAGCGCCGCGAGGCACCCGCCCCGACGCCGGCGCTCCAGGCGCCCCCCGGAGACCCGTTCGGGGAGCCGTGATGTCGCGGTGCTGGCGCGAGGCGTGACGTGTGCATTAGGCTAGCTCGTCTAGTCCACGAGCATGGACACGTCTCTCGACGGTACGGAACGACCGGACGCGGACGGCGCGGCCGCGGCTGACGCCGCGGCCGCACACCCCATCCTGGGCGCCCACGCGCCGGGGTGGTTCCGGCGGCGCGCGCGCAACGTCTACCAGCGTCCGCTGCTCATCGGCAGTGTCGCCACGGGCGTGGTGGTGCTGATGGTGATCGGGTTGGTGGCGGTCCCGCGCCAGCTCGAGCGCACCGAGAGCGCGATGCTCGGCGGCGGGGAGCCGCCGGACACCGCGACGATCGGCGCGCGCGTGGACGCTGCCGGCGCCCAGGCCGCGGCCGCCGATGCGGCCCTCTCCCGCGCGCGGGACGAGGTGCTGGGGCGCGCCACGATAACGGTGGTGGACACTTTCCCGCCGGCGTTGCGCCAGCGGCGCGACTCGCTGGTGCTCCTCAGCGCCGACCTCGCGCGTCTCCTGCAGCGGGCCAGCGATGCACCGCTCCCGGCCTCGTACCGGGCGCTGGGAGAGTCCCCCGCGATGCGCGGCACGCCGGGGATCCGACCACTTCTGGACACGCTGGCGGAAGTGGAGCGCAGCCGCGCGGATTTCGGCGCGGTCGGCGGAGTCGATCCCATCTTCGTGGCGCTGACGTCACGCGCCACGCAGATCGGGAAGCGCATCCAGCAGCTCGGCACCGCGCGGAGCGAGGCGCTGCGGCGGGAGATCGCCCGTCTCACCCCGGCGCCGCCGCGCATCGCCACCCCAGAAGACACGCTGCGGCTGGCGCTCACGCGCGACTCGGCGGAGAGCACCGCCACCGCGACGCGGCGCGAGCTCGCGCAGGCGCGCCTCGTCACGCAGGCGCTCGCCGAGCGCGCCGAGCGCGCGCGGCAGATCGCGGCGTTCGGCGTCCCCGCGGCGACGCTGCTCGCGGCGGCGCTGGTGCTCGGGATCGCGCTGGGGTTCGGCGTGGCGCTCGCGGTGGAGATCCGACAGCCGCACGTGAGCGACGAGGCGGAAGCGGAGGCGATCACCGGAGCGCGCGTCCTGGTCACCCTCGGCGCGCGGCGCGGTCCGCCGGAGCGCCGCCGCCGCCGCGCGGACCAGGAAGTGCCGCCGCTCATCGCCGTGATGTCGGAGGAGTACGAGCTGCTCCACGCGCAGCTCGCCGATCGGAGCTTCGACATCCCATCGCTGGCGGTGGTGGGAGACGACCCGATGGTGACGGCCATCGTCGCGGCGAACCTGGGAGCGGTCGTCGCACGGCAGGTGCGCACCACGCTCCTCGTGGACGCCGACGTCCACAGTCGCTCACTCTCCGCGGTGACGCGCGCCCGGTCGCCGCGCGGGCTCTCCGACGTGCTCGCCGGCCGGGCGGAGTGGGCGGAGGTGATCCGGAGCGTGGTGGTGGCCCGCGAGCGAACGATGGACGTGCTCCCCGCCGGCACCGCGGGCGGACTCACGCCGAAGGGGGCGCCCGACGCGTTCGCGAAGCTGCTCGCGCACCTGACGCGACGCTACGAGTGCGTGATCGTGAGCGCGCCGGCGGCCGATCCCGCGGGCATCGCACCGGTGGCGAGCGTGGTGGGGGACGTGCTCCCGTGCGTGCGAGCCGGGCGGACCTCCATCGCCGCGCTCCGGCAGCTCACCACCGCGCTCGGGGCCCAGGGGGCGACGATCCGCGGCGTGGTGGTCTGGGACCGTCCGGATCCCGTCCCGGCGATGGGGACGGGGGCGGCGAGCGCCCCGGGCCGGAACGGCGACACCGGCACCCCCGGGGGCACCCCGGCGTGACCGGGCTTTATTAGACTCGTCCAATTAAGGAGAAGCTAATTATGTTCACCTAACAGTCATCATGGCCGAGCACATCGCACGACCATGATCGACCACGGAACAGCGCGTGGCGACGAAGCTGCGCACCGAGGGACGACGATGTCTCGGAACGTCACGAAGGAGATGCGGCTGCTGCGTCGCGGCGCGCTCGGATGCGCGCTCGCGTCCATGCTCGCGGGAGCGACCGCGTGCGGGGGCGGCGCGGTGGTCACCGGCACGGAGCAGGTGCCGATACCGCCCGCAGCAAGCGGCAACATCATCGCCGCGCTCGAGGGCACAGTGGACAGCGCGGGGAACGTGAGCTTCGCGCGCACCGCACCGCCCGTGGGAGCAGCGACACTCGCGCCGGGCGTGAGCGCGCAGTTCTACGGGTCGCAGAACGTCAACGTGCGGCTGTACAGCACGCCCACCGTCATCGACACCGACGCGGCCACCGGCAAGAAGCGTTGGAGATTCGACGTCGGGATCAGGAATCTCCTCCCTTACCCGATCGGCAGCGACCAGAGCGGCGCGGCGCCGGCGGATACGATGGGCGTCACGGTGTTCTTCACCACGATCCCCACGGTCACCGGTCCATCGCCGTGCACGGGCTGCGCTCTGGCGATCACGAACGCCGATGGGACCGACAACTTCACCGCCGTCGGCCAACCGTACTACTACTGGCACGAGCGGATCGGCGCAGTGGCCGCGGCGCCGAGCACCGACACCACGCTCGGGCGCCGCACCTTCACGTTCGAGGGAACGCCCACCGTCACGAACTTCCGCTTCGTGGTGCTGGTGAGCGCCGCCTGGCCGCCGCCGAACGACGCGCGCTGGAAGGTGTCGTACGATGCCACCTCGGACTCGCTGCCGGACACCCAGGCATCGCCACCGTGGAAGAAGGCGGGGATCCTCCAGAACGGGAGCGCGACCTGGGCGACGGGGGCGCTGACGATGAACGCGGGCGGGGGAAATGACGTCTACTTCTTCCGCCGCGACTCGCTCGCCGCCGCCACGCCGGCCTACATGGAGGCGAAGCTGACACTGGCCAACGGCGCGCCGAAGGACGACCCGAGCGCGATCTTCGGCTTCGTGGATGGCACGCGGCTGATCGCGCTGGGGGTGGCGAAGAACCGGGTCGGCTTCGCGGCCATCTCCCCGATCACGAACGCCTGGACGATGATCGGCACTCCCGCGGCCGTCGGCGGAACCACGGCGCACGTGTACCGGCTGACGAAGAACGGATCGTCCGCCGCGACGATCACGGTGGATGGCCAGACGGCGGTGACCGTGAGCTACAACGCGCTCCCCACCGGTACGCTGGGCGCGCTGGGCGCGACCCAGTTCTTCGGCGCGAGCGTCGCGAACGGTCACGCGAGCTCCACGTCCACCTGGTCGTACCTGAGCTACGAGCTGGGGGTGACCGCGCCATGATCCCCGACACGAACAGGATCGCCCTCGCCACGCAGGAGCTGCCGCAGCCGAAGCGCGCGTGGCAAGCGCCCGTGCTCACGCGCCATGCCTCGCTCACGGTGCTCACGCAGCATGCATCGCTCGGCACGTTCAGCATGCTGTTCCAGGGAATCAGTGGAGGCGACGGCGGCTTCGGGGTGATGCCGATGCGGCGGCGCACGTGACGCGCCACTGGCAGTTGGGCGCCGTGCTCGCCGAATCGGGGGCGGAGGAGACGGTGCTCAGGCACCTCGGAAGTCCGGCGGCGCTGCACGTGGTGGGGGGGCGCCTGCGCGCCGGCGCCGGCTACGCCGCCGCGCCGCGCGAAGCGCGCCGGGAGCTGGCGCGCACCGGGGCCATCCTCCGCCTGCGTACGCGCGGCGCCTACGTGCTGCACGCCTCCGGCGCGGTAGCCCCGAACGGCTCGGCGTGGATCCTCACCGGCGACAGCGGGTCGGGGAAGTCGACGCTCGCCTTCGCGCTCGCTCGCCATGGTTGGCGAGTGCTCGGCGACGACGGTGTTGTGATACGAATCGACAACACTGGCCGCTCGATGGCGTTCGGCTGGCGCGATCCGTTGCGCATGAGCTGCTCGCTCTTTCCGGTGTTTCCGGAGCTGGTTCCCCTCGAGCCACTGGTGGACGAGCGCGATCCGCGCCGGCGGGTGCCGGTGAACGCTCCATTCGCGGCCGGCGCGCCAGTGGCCGGGTGCGTGTTTCTCGAGCGCGGGGAGCACGACGGCGCGACCCGGCTCGCGGAGACCGAGGTGATGGCGAAGCTCATCGCGCAGTCGCCGTGGGTGCTCATCCCCGACGCCCACGCGCGCGACCACTTCGATGCGCTGCGCCAGTTCGCGGTCGGGGTACCGTGCTGGCGGTTGATGAACACAGAGCGACAGTTACACCACATTTCGGCGACACTCGAGGGCCTGCTCTCGTGACGCGCTACCGCGTGTCGCCGAACGCGCTCGCCGCGTCGCTGAGCGATGGCGTGGTGCTGCTCAACCTCCAGACGAACCGGTATTTCTCCCTCAACGAGACCGGCACGCGCGTGTGGAACCTGCTCTCGTGCGCTACGCCGCGCAGCGAGATCGTGGCCACGCTCGCGCGAGAGTACGCCGTGAGCGAGGAGGAGGCCGGGCGAACGGTGCTGGCGCTGCTCGATGAGCTGGCGGGGGAGCAGCTCATAGAGGCAATCGAGGCTCGCTCGTGACGCCATGGTGCCGCCGAGCGCGCGCCGCCGCGGCGGTGTTGACGTCGCTCGCCTGCGCGTGCGCCGGCGACGCTACCGCGCCTCCACCCCCGCCGCCCCCGCAGACGGTCCCCGCGTTCGTCTTCGTGGCCGACAGCGACGGGCACGCGCAGCTCTTCCGCTTTCGCCACGACACGATCACGCGACTCACTCACGAAGCCGCCAACGATGTCGACCCGCGGAGCGCGGCGGGGCGCCTCGTGTTCAGCTCGGACCGCGACGGGAACGCCGAGGTGTACATCGCCGACGCCGATCTCGGCGCCGCGCGCCGGGTGACGAACAGCTCCGCCACGGATGAGGAGCCGGCGCTCGATCCGGGGGGCACCACCATCGCGTTCACCAGCAACCGGAGCGGGACGCCGCGGCTGTGGGTGATCGCCGCTCCGGCGCCCACGGACACCGGAGCGATCTACGGCGTGCCGGCGCCGCTCCAGACGGCCTCCGCCGAGTGGGTGCCCGAGCGCTCGCCGGCGTGGAGCCCGGACGGAGCGCACATCGCTTTCGCGTCCACGCGCACCGGAACATCGCAGCTCTACGTGGTGCCGGCCACCGGCGGCGCGGCGACGCAGCTCACGCACGAGTCGGGGGGCGCGTTCGATCCGGCGTGGAGCGCCGACGGGAGCGCGCTGCTGTACGTGACCGCGACCGGGGCGCCGCGCATCCGGCGCGTCGCGACCGCGACCGGCGCGGCGGCCGACGTCGCGGCGGACTCCATCGGGATCGGCGATCCCTCATGCGACGCGACGCTCTGCCTCGCCGCCACCGATCCCTTCGGCACGCGCGGCACGATCGTGGCGCTCCCCGCGACGGCGGAAGCCGAGCGCGTGATCATCGCCACCCTGCCAGGGGCGCGACAGCCCGCGATCATCGCGCCCTGACCATCCCGGGGCGGGTGGCGTCCCCTTACGTTTCACGGGTGCACGTCCAACTCTCGCCGACCGCTCCGCGCTGATGTGGTCGGACACGCTTCTCGCGCTCGAGCGCCTGCACCTCGAGCGCCTCGCCGCGTGGGCCGGCGTCAGCGCGATCCTCGGCACGATCCTGCTCGGCGTGCTGGTGCTGCGCCGCGCGCGCGCCCCCCTCGTGTTCCACTTCGCGGTCCAGACGGCGCTCTGGGGCGCCGCCGAGTTGCTGCTGGCCGCGCTTCGCTGGCGGGCGCTCGCCGAGCGCGACTACGCCGGCGCGGTGCGCCTGGCGTGGTCGCTGCGTGTAGCGATGGGCGCGGAAGCCATCTGTCTGATCGTGGGGCTCACGCTCGCCGGCGTGGGGTGGGCGATCACGCGCCGCCTCGCCACCGTGGGCGCGGGGGGCGCGATCGTGGTGCAGTGCGCGGCGCTCCTCGTGCTCGACGCATCGCTCCTCGCGCGCATTGTGCTCCCCGGCTGACCGCGACACGCCCGGCACGCCTCGACACCCGCTCCCCTTCCCTCTCATGGCCGAAGTCACCCTCGACCTGCGCGGCACGCCGAAGCCGCAAGCCTACGCCGACCTGGAGGCGCACACCACCGCGGTGCTCGAAGGGATCCACGATCCCATCGCCGCCATGGCGACGATGAGCGCGCTGATCCACCACGGCTTCGGGCACCTCTGGACGGGCTTCTACCGCGTGGTGGAGCCGAAGCGCCTGCTGCGCGTGGGGCCGTACCAGGGAACGCTCGGCTGCCTCGAGATCCGGTGGGGACGTGGCGTGTGCGGCACCGCGGCCGCGGAGGCGCGCACCGTGCTCGTGCCCGACGTCGAGGCGTTTCCGGGGCACATCGTCTGCGATGCTCGCGCGCGCTCGGAGATCGTGGTGCCGGTGTTCGGGCCGGACCGCGAGCTGATCGCCGTGCTCGACATCGACTCGGCGGAGCGCGGCACTTTCGACGAGGAGGATCGGCGTGGACTCGAGGGGCTCGTCGGCTGGTTCGCGCGCCCAGGGTGAGGCCGGCGGCCGCGATTACGCACCGGCGCGCCGCGCGCTATCTTCCCGGCAACGCAGCCTTCCTCGCGGCATCGACTCATGAACGGCTACTCCGACCCGATCAACCACGCGCTCGCGTTCGCCACCAAGCACCACGACCAGTTGGTGCGAAAGGGGACGCGCGCGCCCTACCTCACCGCGGCGCCCAACGTCGCCGTCATCCTCACACGCTACGGGCAGGATGACGAGACCATCGTGGCGGGGATCCTGTACGACGCCGTGGAGGACTGCGTGCGCGACGGCTACACGCAGGACATGCTCGACCAGCGGATCGGGGACAAGTTCGGCGCGGAGGCGCTGGAGACGGTGCTGAGCGCCGTCGAGCGGCGCTACGACGACGACGGCGTGGAGCTCGCCGCCGACGAGCGGAAGGAGGATCTGCTCGTGCGTCTCGGCAACGCGAGCCCGCGCGCGCGCTGGGTGCTGGCCGGGAACCTCGTGCACGGCGCGGGGACGCTGCTCGCCGATCTCGCGCGCACCGATTTCCCGGAGAACGTGTGGTCGCGCCGCGCCGGCGGGCGCGAGGGGACGGTGCGCTGGTACCGGCGCTTCCTCGACCGGCTCGTGGAGACGGAGTTCCGCGAGCCGATCATCGACGAGCTGGCGCGGATGGTGGATCTGCTGGAGCAGCACGCGGCGGCGGCGCCGCCGCGCCGTCCCACCCGCTCGCGCGCCTAGTCCGCGGCGGAGCCCTCCGCGGCGCGCGCCGGGTACGTACGCGCGACGTAGCTCTCCAGGATCTCGAGGAACTCGGGGACGATCCGCTCCCCCTTGAGCGTCACGGCGAGCTTCCCGTCCACGTACACCGGCGCCTTCGGCTCCTCGAACGTGCCCGGGAGGGAGATCCCGATGTTGGCGTGCTTCGACTCCCCCGGCCCGTTCACCACGCACCCCATCACCGCCACGCGCATCTCCTCCACCCCGGGGTGGCGCTCGCGCCAGACAGGCATCTGCTCGCGCAGGTAGACCTGGATGTCCTCCGCCATGTGCTGGAAGAAGGTGGACGTGGTGCGTCCACACCCCGGGCACGCGGTGACCTGCGGGGCGAAGCTGCGCAGCCCGAGCGACTGGAGGATCTGCTGCGCCACCTGGACCTCCTCGGTCCGGTCGCCGCCGGGGCGCGGCGTGAGGGAGACGCGGATGGTGTCGCCGATCCCCTCGGCGAGCAGGATGGAGAGCCCCGCGGTGGAGGCGACGATC